>NZ_NUNF01000033.1 GCF_002585305.1 Bacillus sp. AFS037270
TTTTGCTGCAGCTGTCACTGGCTCATGCGGGGTACATACTTTTACATCTTTTGACATTAAATCTTGTACTTTTGTCATTTTTCCTTTCCTCCCTTTTCGGTTAAAAATCATTTGTCTAATGTATTTTCTCCATTCACATTTAAAATATTACTTACCTAAATTTTAACTACTACGTATAACAAAGTAGTTCTTTTTTCATTAACTACCTTGCTTTACAAAATAGCTGTGCAACTTTTAATAGGAAAGGAAGTTATACAATGTCCTTAAGAAGTCAATTATTAAAAGGAATATTGGATGGTTGTGTGTTATCGCAAATTATTAAACCCGTTAATTCTTTATTCATTTTTGACATCTATATAACATGAATGATTAGTTAGTTCCTGAAGAGACAGGAGATTGTTGTTTTTCCCAATCAGTAGGCCCCTCATTAGGTTCAATGTACTTTCGCCAATAATCCCCACTTTGCTTATCAAAAATAATGATATTGCTCTCATTCGGTGAGATTAACTCATATCTAAATGGGTCATCCCGTTTTACTTTGTCCTCATTATTCTGGAACGATTTTAAGGATTGTGAAATAAACCAAGAACTTAAAACGATACAAAGTCCTAAAAAGATAATGGAAAAAGAAATTAGATTTTTATTCATGATTACCTCCCAATATTTCCCTTTCTAGAACACATTCTACAACATATATATTAAAACCTTCTTCAATTAAACTTCTTTACTGATGGAAGGGAAATGGCCCAATTACTCCGGTTTTCTACATATTTACCACCTTACTATTTGAATCATTTGTATATGATATATCCTTTATTTATATTTCCCACTATAATGCCATCTTCCCTCCTCAATCTCTGATAATATTCCTCTTATGTATTCCTTTAGGTCTTCCGGCAAGTCATCTTTTTCTAGCTCATCTAGTGTAAAGTAAATGATCTGAGGAGTGGCTGCATCCATTACTTGGACTTGGATCTGTGAATGACCTTTGATGTCTGAAATTTTCCTTGTCAGCATGATATGATAAGACATCTAATCACCTCATTACTATTATAACAGAACAAATGTTCCTATTTTTGATAAAGTGCTTAAACTTTTGTCTCCATTTCATATATCTTATCAAGAGCTGCTACAGCATTGAGCCGTAATTTCTTATATGAAAAGTCGTACCTCCGAAAAATGAAAGACAAATTTATAAAGTCTGCTATCTAATTTATTAAATATTTTTTGTCTCCAATAGGAAACACGTTAATTCAATAAAACCTTATATAAAAAGAAGAAATTTTCCATTGGACAATAGAAAGGTGGATCTACTAGAAGATCTGCCTTTTATTATTTTTTACCAGAACAAACAAATACATAGTTATACCATATTTTGGGGATGTTAATGGAAACATTTTGATAATGGAGTAAAAAAATGAAATTCATTTTCCCTGCTTTAAAAAAGTTCTTGAAAAGGGATATCCAACCGGTTGATTCAAATCAGAACCCTATATCGTTTAAAGAGGTATTTCATACAATCGATGAAAATATTTCTTTTTTTAAACATACATTTTCTGATTCAGCTGATTTAAAGATTAAGGAATTCAATGAAAGAAATCATCGCGGAATTTTGGTTTTCTTAGATACGATGGCAGATAAGGATAAAATTAACAGAGATGTTATAAAACCTATAATGGAAGCAGAGGGTGCCCAGTTCGAAAATGTTCTTCATTCTGTCTTTCTTAAATCAAATAACTTAATCAAAGCTCAAGAAGCACTTTTAAATGGGTCCTGTATCATGTTCTTGGATGGTGTCAAAGAACTGTACATGGTCGAAATTGGCCTCTCCAAAGATAGGAGTATTATAGAACCTAGTAATGAACAAGTTATTCAGGGATCTCATGAAGGTTTTATCGAGAATCTTTCAACCAATCTTCATTTAATTAGGAAATCGTTTAGAACCGTAAACCTTACCATGGAACATATAACATTGGGTGACCAGATTCAATCCAAAATAGCCATGGTTTATATGAAAAATCTTGCCAATAATGAAATGGTCAGCGAATTCAAACGGAGGGTCCATCACATTTCAATGGATCATCTCCCCGGTACTGGAGCTCTTCAGGAATTGATCGAAGATTCCACTTGGTCACCCTTTCCTCAGATTTTAAGTACTGAGAGAGTAGATCGTGTAGTAAGTCATCTAAATGAAGGAAGAGTAGCGGTGTTGATGGAAGGGTATCCTTCTTGTTTAATTATTCCCGTCACTTTTTTTGCATTTTTCCATTCACCTGATGATTATAATTCGCGCTGGATGATCGGGACCTTTATCCGTACCATGAGACTCGTGAGCATTTTAATTGCGATTAATTTACCAGCTATTTATATTGCGGTGATTGGTTTTCATTTTGAAGTACTGCCGGATGATTTAGTACTCCCTGTTGTAAGTTCAATTAAAAATATACCTTTTCCTCCGTTAATTGAAGCACTTGTCATGGAGTTGACCATTGAACTGATTCGTGAAGCGGGGGTACGCCTTCCATCAAGGATTGGCCAAACCATCGGTATTGTCGGAGGTCTGGTTATTGGTGATGCCGTTGTTCGTGCAGGCCTCATTTCGAATACCATGATTGTGGTTGTGGCGATTACGGCCATTGCGGCCTACAGCATCCCGACCACAGAAATGAGTGATGCCGTACGATTTTTGCGGTTTCCCCATATGATTTTGGCGTCAACCTTTGGATTTGTAGGGATCATCTTTGGGTTTATGTTTACTTTAGCTCATTTATGCAGGTTAGAATCATTCGGCACAGCCTACTTTACACCTTGGGCACCATTTCGATTAAAAGACATTAAAGATACGTTTATCCGTTTACCCTTATGGAAATTTAATACACGTCCGCAAGATTCAAAACCGAACATCCTGAAAAAGCAATCTTTGGCAAGGGGCTGGGATAGTAATGAAAAAAAACAAGAATAAAATTACGAAAAAGCAGCTTGTCTTTATGATTATCCAGGCCCAAATTGGTGTAGGAATATTATCGTTGCCCCATGATGTTGCATTAATAGCCAAACAGGATGGCTGGATGTCCACTCTAATAGCAGGAGTCATCTCACAGGGGATTATCTTTTCCTATTGGGGACTAAGTAGAAGATTTCCTTCGTTATCTTTGTACCAAATACTGCCAAAATTACTAGGTAAATTTGCCGGGAAGCTACTCATCCTTTGTTACGCACTCTATTTTATGGTAACAGGGAGCTTAGTTTTAGCAAGATATAGTGATATCCTGGATAAATGGATCTTACCGCGTACCCCTAATTGGATTACAATGGTTTTAATCCTCATCACTTGCATTTACATCGTTAATGAAGGTTTAACTAGTATCGCGAGATTTTATGTACTGGTATCCCCCATTCTGTTTGTATTATTAGTGTTGATTGCGTATGCAATGAAGGATGCGAACTTCCTGTATATCTTTCCAGTCGGGGATCATAGTATTCTAACAATATTGAAAGGTTCAAAAGAAGCTGCTTTCTCCATGTTGGGCTTTGAACTGTTTCTTTTTATCCATCCCCATGTGCAATCTTCCGAAAAAGAGAAGCTGATTGCCATCACAACTGCGAACATTTTTGTCACCTTCTTTTATACCTTCTTGGTGTTTGCAGCCCTTGTCTATTTCGAGCCCAATTTAGATATCGGGCTGACTCCAGAGCCATTATTATATATGATTAAAGCCTATTCCTTTCAGGTTATCGAAAGGACGGATTTATTTTTCTTATCACTCTGGCTTATCATCGTTGCCACTTCGATCGCCAACTGGTTATTATTATCTGCAATGGGGCTAGCCAGCCTTTTTACAAAAAAACACTATGCCCGCTTTCTGCCTATTGTTGCAGGTGTTTATTTAATTTTAGCTCTTCTTCCTGATCAAGGAAGAGACTTTGAAAATTTTAATCACTTTCTTGGGCCGACGCACTATATTTTTATCGGCCTCATCCCTGTACTTCTACTTATTCTCTCTTGGGTTTTGTCGAAAAAAGAAGTGGTGAGTAAGCCATGAAAAGCAAAAAGCCTATCATTTTACTTCTATGTTTATTACTTTCTGGATGCTGGGACCAGCACCTGATGAAAAATGCCGTATTGGTACAGATATTAAGTTATGATTTAGCAGATAACGACGAAATGTTATTAGGGGTTTCCATTCCCATAATCGATGAGTCCTCCGCGGGACCGCAAGCCCGAGTAAAAAGTGAAACACTTTCCGCAAAAGGTCATACACCAAGAGATTGTCGACTTAAAATCGATCGAGAAGTATCTGGAATATTAGATTCGTCTAAAAATAAACTGATTATGTTCGGCGAGCGAATGGCGGCTGAAGGTATTTATCCACCATTAGATGTCGTTTGGAGAGATGCGCGAAATTCACTTGGGGCGACACTAGGTGTAGTGGATGGAAAAGCGGTGGACCTGCTTGAAATTAATCCAAAACATGAGACAAACGTGAGCGAATATATACAAGACGCTCTTACTAGCGCAGAAGAAAACTCGGTCATTCCGAATCAAACCATCCAGACCCTAGCTTCAGAAATGCTTGACCCGGGAGAAGACATCGTCCTCCCTTACCTTAAAATGAATAATAAGAAAAGCGCAGTAGTAGTCGGCCTAGCTCTAATGGATGAAAAAAAATATTCGGGAAAATTATCTCCGCAAGATTCTTGCCTACTTCTTTTATTGAATAACAAAAAAGGAAAATACGCACGATTTACAAAACGAGTCAATAATGAAAAAAAGCAGAAATTAAGAAATTATATTTCGCTTAATGTCAACAATATGAAAAGAAAATTAAAAGTTCATGTAAAAAATGGAGAGGTCTCAGTTCAACTAAAATTACATTTAAAGGTAAATGTTGATGAATATCCCAAAGGGGATGTTCCAAAGGATATAGAACGACTAAATAAGGTATTAACAAAGGATTTTACAGAAGACGCGAAACAGGTTATTACAAAATTACAGCAGTCGAATTGTGATGCATTTGGAATTGGGAGGAGATTGATCGCGTTTCACCCTAAAACTTGGGAAATGCTAGATAAGAAGGATTATTTTAAAAATGTAAAGTTTAACACGAATGTAAAAGTTGAAATCATCAAACAAGGTATTGTCTTGTAATTTTTTAGTAATCAACTATGAGCACTAAGAAAACATGGCGGAAGCTGTAAAATAGCCTTACTGTGTTTACAGTAGGGCTATCATTCCTTAGTAATATATATTATTTTTCATTTCTATCATGAACTTTCGGAAGTTGTTCTAACCACACATTTTCAATCATGAAATTGGCTCGGTGCCGCAGCAACCCTCTGTTAACTATTGGGCAAAGGAGAAGATACTAGTTTTTAAGTATGTGTTTCTCCTGTCTCCCTATTATATATCTTATCTAGAGCTGCTAAAATTTCTTGTCGGGCACGATTTCTGTGGGACTGCATCACCAAACGGGCAGCTGCACCTTCTTTTGTTTTCATACAAGAAATAATCGTTTTATGCTCTATGATCGACTTACTAAGGACTGGACGCTGATTAATAGTAAATAATCTGGCACGATATAATTGATCGGAGTGAATATCTATGACCGCATTAAGCCGTTTATTTTTTGCAAATTCGATAATCAAATGATGAAATTCATCATCCAAAGCGGCCCACTTTTTTAAATCCCCTTGCTCAAGTGCTTCTTCCTGCTGTTCAATTAAGGATTCCAGTTGTTGAAGTTCTACTTCTCCAACCTTTTCAGTAGCAAGACTTACGGCAAGTCCATCGAGTGTTTCTACAATTTCATAAATTTGTTTAAGATCCTCTCTCTCGATTGGCTCTACAATGAATCCTCGTCTTGGAATAATCCGAACCTTACCCTCTGTCTCCAAACGAACGAGCGCTTCTCTTACAGGTGTTCGGCTCATTTGTAATACCTCGGCCATTTCTCTCTCCAATATAGTTTTCCCAGGAGGAAGAATTAATTCACGGATAGCCAGCCGGATTTGATGATAGGCCCGGTGTGGTAAACGATATTCATCATATTCATCATATTCCTTCAAATTATAAAAAAAGAGAAGAGCTTCTTTCTCTAAACTTGTTTCGTTTAATGAATCATTTTTTTCATTCTCTTCTTTGGGTTTAAAATTCTTCATTTTTAATACTTCCCTTCGTACCGATAAAAAAGGATTCTCCTTTCATTTTGCAAACCAAAATATGTATTGTCAAATGAAAGAGAACGCTCTGCAAAACTTGCTCTAATTACCGAAAATATTTTGAAATATTAGAGACTCAAAATAATAAAACAAGGCTGGGAGTTTCATAGAAACCCACCAGCCCTTTTTTATACTTCTGCTTTCACTTTATACAGATTTTGTATAATGGCATCCGTTATTTCGTTTGTATTATAGGTTCCCCCAAGGTCCCGAGTTAAAATACCTTGGCGTGTCGTTTCCTCAATTGCCTTGTTTATTAGTTCCGCCTCTTCTTTTAGCCCTAAATGATCTAACATTAGTGCAGCGCTTCCTATTGCACCAATCGGATTAGAAATCCCTTGACCTGCAATGTCAGGTGCCGATCCATGAACTGATTCAAACATACTTGGCGTGCGCCCTTCAGGATTGAGATTGGCGCTTGCAGCTAATCCTAAGCTTCCAGCAAGAGCGCTGCCTAAATCTGAAAGAATATCAGCGAATAAATTGGAAGCAACTACAACCTCCAGTTCCTCAGGTTTCAATACAAATAGCGCAGCCGCAGCATCAACAAGCCATTGGTTTGCCTCAACATCGGGATACTCTTTACTTACACGTGCAAATACTTCATCCCAAAGCACCATTCCATATTGCTGTGCGTTACTTTTCGTAATGCTCGTGACTCTTTTTCTTTTTCGTGTCCGCGCAAGTTCAAAAGCATACCGGATAATACGTTCACAACCATGCTCTGTAAATAAGGCAGATTGCACAGCTACTTCTTTTCCATGCCCACGTCCCGAGAAATTGCGGCCCCCAATACCTGAGTACTCTCCCTCTGAGTTTTCACGAATCAATACCCAGTTTAGAGAATCTACATCTGGATGGTTAAGTCGTCTTGGAACACCTGGCAAAAATGTAATCGGACGAATATTCGCCCACTGATCAAACCCCTGGCAGATCGCTAAACGTAAGCCCCATAAACTAACATGGTCCGGTACCCCCGGAAAACCAACAGCACCAAAATAAATAGCATCATAATCTCTTAGTTTTTCTACTCCGTCTTCATCCATCATTTTTCCATGTTTCAAATAGTATTCACAACCCCAAGGGAAGTAATCGGTTTCAAATTCGAACGCACCAAGTGAATTTTTTGCTAAATGTTGAATGACACGAAGACCAGCCTCCACAACTTCTGTTCCAATTCCATCTCCTGGAATTACGGCTAAACGAAATTTTTTGGTTGCACTCATTACAATTTCCTCCTTTTTATTCTTCCATATTAAACGGTTTAGCAAAATGTGTATCTTATACTCACAATACTAATTAACGTATACGTTATTGTCAATGTATTTTCTAAAAATTTTAATTATTTCTAATTAGATCTATATAAATCTCTTATGCTATCAGATTAAATCGCTTATATTCTACAAAAAAACGAATAATTATATAGAGTTTACCCATAAAAAGCAGTCTTATACTATTCAGCAATGTTAAAATATTCCGAAAAGTGTTGACAATAACGTATACGTTAATATACAATTCAGAAAGATTAACCTAACTTATCCATGTTAATCATCAAAAAAAGAACTGAGGAGGGATAAATTTGTATACGTTTTCATATTCTCAGCTCTATTATTAATTAAGAAAGGACTTTTGCTTTTAGCTGGTGTATAGTTCTCCTTGATCCAATTAGTACTAAGTTAGCTTTTTTTCATCCTTTGTTCCTTGAATGCCAGTTTAAAAGAATTCTTTTGTATGCGTTTACTTTCATGGAATTATTAAAAGACTTTCCAAAGGGCGAAAGTGATTGTGAATGATCCTATTAATTAGCAGTAACAAGGGGGAGTGTAAATGAAGAGCCTTAGAAAAAACTTAACAGTGCAAGTAATTTTGGCGATTATCATTGGTATTGCGATCGGACAATTTTTCCCTGCCCTAGGGATTGAATTAAAGATTCTAGCAGACATTTTCATTAAAATGATAAAAATGGTCATTGGTCCCATTATCTTTCTTACCATTGTGCTTGGTTTTGCTAATATGGGAGATAAGAAAAAAATCGGGAAAATTGGTACTAAATCCATCATTTATTTTGAAGTTATGTCGACCCTTGCTTTGGTCGTAGGATTAGTCGTTATGTTTATCGTTAGACCTGGTGACGGCATGGATACTAGTCATGCCAAAGACGCTGCTGCGGATGTCGCAAAAATTACAGAGACAGCATCAGAAACCGGTCATACATTCAAAGATTTTCTATTAGGCATTGTCCCAGAGAGTGCTGTAGGTGCTCTGGCTGATGGTTATATGCTTCCCATCTTGTTCTTTGCTTTATTGTTTGCCATTGCTCTTTCCTCTTTAGGCCAGAAAGGGAAACCCGTTATTTATTTCTGCGAAAAGCTCAGTGAAGTGTTTTTCAAGATCGTTGCCATCATCATGAACTTCTCCCCTCTTGCAGCAGGTGGTGCTATGGCATATACCATCGGGAATTTTGGAATCGACTCTCTTTTCTCCCTCGGTAAAATGATTGGCTCCGTTTACTCTACTATGATTCTTTTTGTAGTCGTTGTATTGGGTGCCGTTTGCAAGTTTTACGGTTTTAGTATTTTTAACTTGATTAAACATATCAAAGAGGAGATTCTCCTTGTTCTGGGAACTTCTTCTTCAGAGTCTGCTTTACCAAGCCTGATTACTAAAATGCAAAAATACGGTTGTTCAAAGTCAATTACCGGTTTTGTTGTCCCGACAGGATATGCTTTTAATCCGGATGGACAGTGCATCTACTATACGATGGCTTGTTTATTTATTGCCCAAGCCTACGGTATCGAGCTTTCTTGGATGCAAATCTTTGTATTGCTTGGTGTACTAATGCTTACCTCAAAAGGGTCTGCAGGTGTAACGGGATCTGCCATTATTACATTAGCAGCAACCTTAACGTCCCTTCCGAACAGCCCTATTCCAGTGGAAGGCATAGCTCTATTGCTTGGTGTTGACCGTTTTATGTCTGAAGCACGTGCAATTACAAACGTGATTGGTAATGCAGTGGCAACTGTTGTTATTGCCAAGAGCGAGAAACAATTTAACCCTTTGCAATCAGTTCCAGTTGATGACAAAGAAGCTGCGACACTTTAAATAGTAAATGAATATAAGAAGCCATCCCTTCATTTTATCAGGGATGGCTTTTACATTATTTAACTGATTGAATTAACCTGAATATTTGCTTTGTCGTAGTTCTTAAATTGTCGGATGTAACGGTTGAATCCATTGCTTCTTCTAATGTCATCGGTGCATTGACAATCGAAAAATAAGAAGTGATCCCAAGTTCATTTAATAAAGCTGTCTCTTCCGTAATACAACCTGCCAGTGCAAGGACAGGTATTTCATGCTTTTTAGCAAGTTGTGCTACCCCAAGGGGTGCCTTTCCCATGGATGTTTGTCCGTCCATTTTCCCCTCACCTGTTATAACAAAATCGACACCTTGCATGTTCTGTTCCATCTCAATGATTTCTAATACTAGTTCGATTCCAGACTGGAGATGTGCGTGTAATAATCCAGCAAAGGCAGCACCAAGTCCACCTGCCGCTCCAGCGCCAGCTATGTTCTGAATATCCCTCCCAAGCTCTTGAAGAACAATTTGGGCAAAGTTTTCAAGCCCCTTATCGAGCTCCTTTATCATCTCTGCCGTTGCACCTTTTTGGGGACCAAAAATATGAGCTGCTCCTTTTGGTCCGTAAAGAGGGTTATTCACGTCACAAGCTACTTTAAAGGTACAATCCTTCAACTCCGGGATAACACTAGATAGATCAATTTTTCGGATGTTGGACAGTTCTTGCCCTCCTAAACCGACTTCCTCATTGTATGGATTTAAAAAGATGAAGCCCAGCGCTTGAAGCATCCCAACACCTGCATCGTTGGTAGCACTGCCACCAAGACCGATCACGAATTCCCGACACCCCTTATCTATTGCATCACGAATAAGTTCGCCGACACCATATGTAGTAGCTACAGCTGGATTGCGCTTGTCGGAAGGGACGAGTGGTAGACCACATGCTGCTGCTACTTCAATAACTGCCGTTTTCTTATCCCCTAGAATACCGTATACAGCATCTATTTTTTCTTTTAACGGTCCTGCGACTTCCTTTTTGATGGATTTTCCACCTGTCGCTTTTACCAACGCTTCTACAGTACCTTCCCCACCGTCTGCTAAAGGAAGAGCGATAATTTCAGCATCAGAATAGACATCTCTGATACCCAAAGCTATCGCTTTACTACCATCATCAGAAGAAATACTTCCTTTAAATGAATCCATTGCAATTAAAACTTTCATTTATATAGCACCCCTTTTACCTATGATTATAGGAAAAGCTAAGAGTGGATGTAATGGTCTATATGACAAAGGATTGGGCTGTTTTTTGTTTTCGGTGACAAAAATACTTCAAACTAAAGAGTTTGAAGTAATAGGGCAACATAAAGTTTAACAGAGTCATGATAATCTCTGGGATTTACCTTTGTTTTTTCGGCAATTTTCTCTAGGCGGTATTGTAACGTATTTTTATGAATAAATAACTCTGCAGCTGTCTCTTTTAAAGAAAGATTATTTTTATAATAAGTGTGGAGAAGGGTTATTTCATCTTTTGAAAGCTCACCGATCAATTTCGATGTATAATCACTTCTAATACTAGGATCGATATTTTCCATAATCATTTCTAATTCAAGTTTGGCATATTCACCTATAAGGATTTCCTTAGAGAGAGCATGTTTTAAGGCAAGTTTCGCATGTTGATAAGAAGTTGCAAGTTTCTCCCACACAGAGACGCTGCCAATACCAATCGTACAGTTTATCTGCATCGAGCGAAAATAAGCTTCTATTGTTTGAATTATGGTTCTATATTGCGTTTCATTGATAATGATGGCATATTGGTTTGGAAAAAAATAGCTAAAAAGCTTAATACCATGCTTTAGTAAGATGTCGTGCATATTAACGGGAAGTGAAGTTGGATCGTTTAACCCATGTAATTGAATGATACCTACAAACGCCGTCTTTTCAAGCTCAATTTGAAGATGGTGCAGGTGTTCTTTCATAGAAGCATCCTTTATTTGATTTTCAAAAATAAGCATGCGAACTACTGATGATCGCAGTTCATCTAATGAATGAACTTTACCAACTATCATTTGTTCTTTAATTAAAACTTCTGTCATTTTGGTGAGTAAAAATCCAAGAGATTTACATTCCTCAGGATCGCCAGATATGCCGATGACACCAAGCATTTCCTGATCCATCCTAATCGGATAGTTAATGCCTTTTTTTGCGCCTATGAATGTGTCATCCTCAGTAACCTCTACAATCGCTCCCTTTTCTTTTACTTGTATAGCAGCTTCGTGAAAAGAACCAATACGTTTTGGATCGGTACTCGCAATAATTTCACCGTCTAATTTTATAAAGTTGATGTCTTTTCCAATCACTTCTTTTGATGCATCTACAATCATTTGAGCTAACGGATGGCTAATATGGAAATTATCTTTCATCATTATTTATTTCCTTTTCATTAGAATATCTCTTTTACTATTTTACCATCTTCGATTATCACCTGGACAGACTGTGGTCTATCGTTATTTTGAATTTACTTTTTTCTATTCAACCATAAACCTACATGTTAGAATCATAAGGTTGAGAATTTATAAATGATTAAGAATACGCGTGTAGGTGATATTGCTATGAAAGAAACTGTACTGATTCAACAAAAAAATAAACTTGAGATTACATTTGGTCTACTAAAAAAAGACTTGGTCTTTACCATTTCCCTCGTACTAGCAGCCCTAAGCTGTTTTATTCAGATGCCAAAAATAGAGTATATTAATTTTCATGTGCTGGTTTGTTTATTTAATCTGATGCTGGCCATCAAGGCTTTTGAAGAGCTTAAGGTATTAGATAAATTGGCTATAAGTCTTTTAAATAAATGTAAAAATAGTAAATCCGTTTCTGCCATCCTTATTTTTTTATGTTTCATTAGCTCCATGATCGTTACCAATGATGTAGCCCTACTTACGTTTGTACCGTTGACTCTTGTGATTAGTAAAAAAACGAATATGCCCATGATGGAGACGGTCATTCTTCAAACCATTGCGGCCAATATTGGCAGCAGTTTAACTCCAATGGGAAACCCGCAAAATTTGTTTATCTATTCTTATTTTGGAATTAAACCGGTGCCCTTTTTTGCTTCAGTTGTCTTTATGGCCATTCTTGGGATCAGTTCTCTGTATTTTCTCATTCGAAAACTTAAGAGTACTGAACTAAAGGTGGATCTTCCTCCGGTTTTGCTTGTTGATGGAAAAAAAGCTGCCGTTTGGGGAATTGTACTGATCATCATTATTACCTCAATTTTTGGAATCTTGCATGATCAAATGGTCTTCATTATCACTTTCATGATTTCGCTTTTATTAAATAAAAAGATATTAGTAAAGATTGATTATTTATTGCTTTTGACCTTTATCTGCTTTTTCATTTTTATCGGGAATATATCTCATGCTGAGGCCGTACAGGCCTTTGCAAATGCTAGCCTAAAAAATTCAGCATCTGTCTATTTTAGTTCTATCTTTTTCAGCCAGTTGATTAGTAATGTACCGGCCTCCATCCTTCTGGCACATTTTACAACGGATTGGAAACCTTTGTTATTAGGAGTAAATATCGGGGGACTTGGGACCATCATTGCTTCACTAGCCAGTGTCATCTCTTATAAATTGTTTATTCAATCCAATCCAAGTGAAGGTAAACAATATTTAACCAAATTTACGATTTATAATTTTTCCTTGTTACTATTTTTTGCCCTAGTACAGTTTGCCATCTTAAAATTTTTAAAGATGATGTAAAAATGGCAGGTTCCTCGATCAGCGAATTTCCCTGCTTGATCCTTTTTGAATAGCTATAAGCAGTTGATTTTCAAAGATGCCTATATAACTTCATACAAACCAGGTAAAAAGGAATATAAATTGAAAAACTAATAAGACAATAATCATTTCTGAATTTCAGCCTTTATCCTGGCCAAATATATCATTTACCACAAAAAATAATCCATCCTGCTTTGGGTGGATTATTTTTTATAGAGAATTGTATATATCATTTAGTCTTACTACCGAACGTACTTCCTTATTTCTATTATAACAAATAGTCAATTTCTGTCACTTCTAATAAAAAGATTTGTCGTTAGCAAGAGTATTGGGACTGTCTTCTGATTTTTTGAATGACTAAGCCTAATAGATTATCCTTGCTTTTCCATATATCGGTTATTTTAATTTCAACTTAATGGTTTCACTTAAATAGCCTCTATCCCGATGATACAAAATAAGAGCGATTACTAAAATTCCCGCAGCTATGTAGATAGATGGATTCCCCAAATAAGTAGTCGAAAAGGTCCCTGTCAACGCACCAAATAAAAAAGAAACAATAATCATAAAAAATTCTTTAAATTGTTTTTTTGCTTCACGATCACGTTCTTTTATTGCCAAGTAAGCGGCTTGTGTCGCCGTTCGCAGGTTACCTGTTGTCATCGTTGAATTGTATGCCCACTTGTCCAGTTTATTGAACGTAGAAATTTGTAAAGAAGAGACAAATGCTATACAAACTGTTACCACGATGTTAGGGACACTTTTAGGCAACAGACCTACCGTAATCAATACCAAACATTCTAAAATAAGAATAGACCTCCGATAGCTATGCATACTTCTCTTACATGAGGAATTTTCACTATTTCTGATACCAAAACACCCAAAACAAAAGCCAAAATAGGCGGAATAAACAGCAAAGATCCTCTCCATTCCTTATTTGCTGCTTTTACAGCGAGCAGTACCATATTTCCCGTCTGGGCATTAGCAAATACTCCATCTCGGCTGATAAACGTATAAGCATCTAAAAATCCACCAACGATAGCTAACAAAACGCCCAAATAAATGGAGTTGGACGATAACGAAGGGATTTTATCTTTCATCTTACTCTCCTTGTTTCGATTTATAAACGTGATTAGTATTTCCAAGAAGGAACAACAAAACGTCAACTTAGTTGACAATAGAGCAAAAAAAGAATTAAAATAAATTTAGTCAACTTGGTTGACGTTAGATTTAAAAGGAGTGAGTGCTATGTTTAGTATTGGTGATTTAATCGTCTATTCAGGACATGGTATATGCCGGATAGATGAAATCTGTGATAAGACCTATTCCGGGATTACTAGAGCTTACTACGTCTTACATCCAATTGAAAATAGTCATGATTTAACAATAAGTACCCCAGTTGATAATGACAAGACTGTCATACTTAAGTTAATGAATAAAGAAGAAGCAGAAAAGATAGTAGATTCTTTCCATTCGGCAGGAATTAATTGGATAGAAAGACCTCAATTGCGAGGTCAAGTGTATAAAGATATAGTGAAAACCGGAAATCGAATGGATATTGCTAACGTAGTCAATACACTTCTGCGGAAAAAGTATGAGTATAAAATGGCTGGAAAGAAGTTTTATGAACACGATAACAAAATTTTAAGCAACATTCAAACTATCTTGTTTAAAGAGTTGTCAATCGCCCTAAATACCTCACCTGAAGTTATTTTTGAAAAGATTAATAGCATGATAGAATCAACAGATCAAACACCTATTCAATTCAATTAAAAAAGGGTGTTTTCTTTTTTTATTGGATTATGGGGAAGCTCGTAGGAGATGTTTTTAATGGAAACGAAGAAGAAAGAAAAAGTCTACCCAGATCATTTTATTCACAGTGGTGAAATGAATAGTAA
Source organism: Bacillus sp. AFS037270 (assembly GCF_002585305.1). The sequence continues at coordinate 14,970 of NZ_NUNF01000033.1, forward strand.
AGTAGGCGAAAAGGTAAAAATCATTAAAATAAACAAGGAATCTATGGAACTGGAAGATTACTTTTACCTTAAAAAATTTGAGAATTGGATCGGTACGATAATAGAACAAAATCATTGTAATTCAGGTATTGATACATATCGTGTTGAATTTGATCAAAATAAATTTGGTTATTTCTATGACAAGGATTTTGTTTTAAGAGCTGGAGACTAATTAACATTGTTTTCGGTAAAGGACCTAATTTACTACTACTTCAATAATGGGTGTATACTAAGTAAGTTAATACCTCAATTTATTTGACCAGAAGGGACGGAATAAGATGGAAAAGAATCAAGATTGCATGTACTGCATGGAAGATGAAAGACGGGATAACCTGATGATTGAAATTGGTAAACTAGATGTATCCACTGTCTTTCTTTTTAAAGAGCAAACCTATAGGGGCAGATGTAACGTGGTTTATAAGGGTCATGTGAAGGAGCTGTTTCATCTAAATGAACAGGAATCTGCTGCCTTTATTCATGATGTAAACCGTGTTGCCGAAGCATTGGATAAGATCTTTGAACCGAATAAAATTAATTATGGCGCATACGGGGATACGTTACACCACCTACATATGCATATTGTACCTAAATACGAAGGAAAAGAAAATTGGGGCTCTACGTTCGAAATGAACCTTGGTAAAACGTACTTAACTTTCGACGAATATAACGATATGATTGAAAAAATAAAAACACAATTACAAATCGACTAATCATAATAATGCTGGGACGGTTCGCCTGCTTAAGTAGTTAAATAGAAAGGCACAAAATTAACTTGGAGAACCCTCCCACTTTTTTTATTAACTAATGAATTTTGAATTACCTTTAAGTTATAACGCCAATTAATTTAACGTATAACCTCTTATCGGGATAATATAAGCTAGATATGACAGGCAAAAAGGGGTTCAGGAAGTCCGTTGTCAAAAGGTTAAATAGGAATCACCATATGTATTAAAAATGAAACCACAAAGACCATAGCAACGACTCGGTGGAACTTTTTTCGAAATCCTGATGCTTTCTTGTGGCGTAAGTACCCAGCAAACAAAGTGACCAAAAGAAAAATAAAAGATGTGTAGCCGATTACCAACTTGATATGACTATATCCAATAACTGGAGCAATTTTAATGAGGTTAATCCAAACATGCCCGACAATGAGAAGACTAGACGTAATAGCAATTTTAATATGCCATTTCATAAAGTACCTGGAGAAGGTTGCAAGTCGAATCTTAACTTTTCTTTGCTTTGTTTTTCGAATGATTAAAAAAATAAAATACATATTCACATTAAAGATAAATAAGACGATGGCCATTTGAGCTAAAAATTGGCTGATAACCATTAATGTACTATCATGCGGCTGAAATAACCAAATATAAATGATAGAGGAAATAATAAGCAAAACATTGGCAACCGACCAGATCTTATGGTACACGCACATCCCTCTTTCTTGTTAAGATATCATTTTAGTTTTCGCATGAGTTTAAATATTCCCCAATTCAATAAACAAAGCCTTGTGTGTCCAAGCGAAATATTCTCCCTCAGAATCTTAACAAAAAACAGTTGGATATGGCGAATTATTTATTAGTTTCGCAAATGACTGACAGATTCTTATAATCACTTCCTCTGTACATCTATTTACCTTTAATCCTTTGGTGATGACTTCACACCCTTGATTTCGTAAAGTTTCTTCAATTATATCTACTGCTCGTGCAAAATACGTATACGAGGTGTCACCGGCACCAAATGCTGCAGCTAATTTTCCTGTTAAATCAATGTTCACTAATTCATCAAGGAATCCAATGATCTCATCTGAAGGATCACCATCTCCCCATGTGTAGCTGCCGATCAGAATTCTATCATAGGATAGGAGTTCCTCTGCATCGGTTTCAATGGCATCTTTTACTGTTACTCTATTACCTGCCTTAGCTAATTCCTCTGCAATAGAACGAGCGATGAGTTCAGTAGTTCCGGTCATACTCGCATAAATGATGATTGTATCCATTTTTTTCACTACTCCAATCACCTAGTAATTTGTCCTTCCTAAGGTATTCTTGTTCGGGTGTTCACAAGTATATTCAGTCTCGTTTCAAATAAGAAGCAAACCGTCCACGTCCACAATTTCAATTTTTTTGTGTCCTCTCTGCTTAATGAATCCCTGTTCTTCAAGTTCCGCTAGTTTGCGGCTAATGGTTTCTGGAGTCGTTCCCAAATAAGAGGCCAGATTTTTTTTACTCATCGGTAAAAATATTTCCTTCGAATCAGAATCCTCTAGACATTCAGCAAGGAAACGTGCGATTCTTGTTTCCACTTTTTCCGTAGCAAAACGTGTAGTTTGCTTTTCCGACTGATCTAACCTGTTAGAAAATTCCTCTAGAATCTTTAAAGATATCGACGGATATTTCAAAAGTAAGTTCTTAAGGTCTGCTTGATGGATGGTACAAACTTGAGAATCTGTCATCGCTTCTGCGAAAGATTTATGCATGTCGTTCCTAAATAAAGCCAATTCTCCCGTAAAATCACCAGGATTTAATATTCGGACCAATTGTTCTTTTCCTGTTTCCGAGAGTCGATAAATTCTAACTTTTCCTTTGTTAACTATATAGAGTGAATTTGATTGGTCCCCTTCATGATAGATTAATTCACCTTTTTTAATAGAGACGGATTGAACCACTGCCATTATTTCATTCATTTGTTCCACTTCCAAATGATTAAAAATGGGAACTAGTGAAACGCACGTTTTGTGTGAGCCGGTTTTAGAACATTCATGGTTTAGATGGCATTGATGAGTGTTATCCATTTTCTTCCCTCCTCTCTTATTAGTCTTCTATTATTCCATTAATTATAAATTTCATTATTTTGTTCATGTTGTATTTTCTTGGCAATAGCAAAACCACGCTCTTCAATGCTATTGATAATCTCCTTGCTGCTTATCAAACTGGGTTTATATTTTATGACGATTTTTCCTTTCGGCATCGAACCTTTGAAGGAAATGATTCCACACAAGGCTTTTAACTCTTGTTCAATGGAATGAATGCTGTTAATGCAGCATATTCCAAGGACATATAATGTAACTTGGTACATTGATGTTCTCTCCAATCTATTAGTAATTTATTTATTAAGTTGGCGTATTGCAGGCAGTTGATAGGTTGTCTAGTTGAACTGATTCTTAGTAATACCTACTCTTATCAGCTGATTATCATTTTCATTTGTAACTTCTCTCTTATCATATGGGATATTGAACGCTCCATCCTTGATTTAAATCAATTTTTTAAATTAAATTAAAAATCTTTTAACTGTATTTTGTTTTTTTGCTGTGTATTCAGGGTCAAATACGTATTGATATATATATATTGAAGTTACCTATCGAAATTTAATTCAAAAAAAAACACTTGGGCTGCCCCAAGCATTTTTACGATTAGAGAATATCTTTTTTTAGAGCGCTTTTAATCAGCTTTATCTCTCCATTTTTCGGGATTAATTCACTAATGTTTTCATATTTTTCTGTTTGGTTTTGTTCCCCCAATACGTATTCCTTAAAGGAGCAGCTAAAGAGTTTACGGGCCACTTTTCCTTTTTCACCAATTAGGTTGAACCAGCTTTGCCCCACATAAAAAGGATTCGTTAGGATATGATCAATGATATAAGTTATACGGTCCTTTTCCTCCTCTGGGCTAAATTTATTTTTCGAAGAAAGGGCCAAGATAAAATAGTTTTTAAACTTATCTAATTCTAGTAATTGGAGATGGTACTTTTCACGCTGTCTATGATTGAAATCCTTCAGGACTGTTTTGATACTTTTTTCAACGTCTATTTCAAATTTACTTGCATCTTTCCAGGTCGATAAACGGGAATCAAAAATAGACAGTGTTAGGATATAATAGGCAGCATAATTCTTTGGATCATATACATCAGCAACTCGTTTTTCATCTTCCGGTTCCACAATAAACTTTTTATAATCAGCAAAGAAATTTTCAATCATATCGTATACCTTCTTTCATACGTTGATAGAATAATTGAATAAGGCACTTTATATTTGTTCTATCTGCAACTCTTTTTGTTATGAAAAAAACATCCAGGTTCGATTTACTCATTCGTATTTATATCGTAAGTTCTTCTCGTAATCTGTCAAAATCAAGTCTATAAACTAGTGAATAATTATGTATATATATATTCATTTATCAAATTCAAAAATCCTGCTTATTGCTCCAAAATTCTGCATTTTCCACGATTTTTAATTAAAAAGTCCTATTATATGTCTAATGATTTGTCGTAACAGATCTTTTTGCCGAGCGAGCTTCCTATATGCTACCAAATCAATGTGTATATAATTGTTAGGATCTATTTTCTTGAATACAGGCATAAATAAAGACACCAGTTAACAAAGAAAAATGGCTTTGGTATTATCCCAAAGCCATTTCCTAAATCTTTATTATTTATTATACCCATTCCTTGACCGATACTGCTGTGGTGCACGCGCCGGATAACGTAATGGAAAACTAAACATATGAACAAGCTTCGTAAATGGAATAGCCGCAAATAAAATAAACGAACAAATCACATGAACCTTAAAAAGTGTAGGAACGCCCAACATTAGCTCTGATTTGGGATGAAAGGTAAACAAACTTCTAAACCATGGAGCGATGGATAAACGATATTCATATTCTCCCACGGTTGTATTATAAATCAGGGTCATATAGGTTCCTAGACCTGCCACCAAAAGGAGCCAGATAATCGTGAAATAGGAACCGCCAGTGGTATGGGCACGAACTCTTGGAAATAAGAATTTTCGAATGAGCATTAAGATTAACCCTAAGACCACCATTAATCCTGCAAACCCGCCACCTGCAATCGCAAAGAAATGGTACACCTCGTCTTCTACACCCATTGCGTTATAAACTCCAATGGGGATTAATACCCCCATTATGTGTCCGATAAATGCGAATATTATCCCATAATGAAAAACAACCGAGGCCACGCGCAGCCATTTTTTTTCAAAAATTTCAGTGGATGGCGCCGTCCAACTTTTTCCTCGAAAAACAAATCGGTAAAACGTCGCGACAATTAGAATAGTTCCACATATATAGGGGAAAATGGTCCACCAAAATAAATCCATCTCGAGGCCCTCCTTTTTAGCGATACATCAATGGATATGGCAGTTCATCTAAATCCGCTTGTTCCCGAAGTATTTCTAAAGCAGAAATTTCTTCTGTTCCAGGCGTTTCAAAAACAAACATCATTAATAACTCAATCGCTTTCTTGTACGGATTTTCATCAGGAAGATTAGAAAGAATCCGATTGATCGCATAGGCTAGCCTTCGGGATAACTTTTCGAATTGATCATCTTCCGGGGCAACCGCCACTAATTCTAACAACATGGGGATATAATCCGCCAATTCATTCCGAACGGTCTCAAATCCCCCGTCTATAATCAGCTTTTGCAATTGAATCAGGGCCATCCCCCGATTTCTGCTGTCTCCTAACTCATGGGCTGTTAAGTAAAGGTTCGTTTTATCTTTGTAATCAAAGGTATTCACATATAATTCTTGCAAATCCGTTAAAACCAGCTGATAAAGAGGATCGATTCTCTCTACTACTTCCTTTTGAATCTCTTCTGAATGAATCTGTTCATGAATAAAAGAGATAATCATCTCTCGTTCGTCATAAAAAGCTTCATCTGGATAATCCATAACACGTGACAGGATGACTAAAATTGCCTTTTTTTCATTGGTCAAGCATTTTCACTTCTTTCAAATGGGTAAGTGGTCATTCCTTCAGGCGGCGCTAAATCTTCGATGCTGCAAGCCCCTTGTTTGTAATGTAAATCATCATTCATTTCACGACGGCCAGTAGGAATGACAAAGCGTTCATTATACTTGGCCACCGCAAGCAGCCGAGCCATTTCTTCTAGTTCTTCGTTTGTCGTACTTGCTTCATCCATCAATTTGGTTAATTTTTGCGCATCCACGCCGCCGACCGTTTTCGAACGCATATACACTCTCATCGCGGCCATTTTTAATAAGACCTTACGGATAACAGTCGTGTCATCTGCAGTTAATAGTGAGGCTAAATATTCCATTGGAATTCTCATTTGATCCACAGCTGGAATATAACCTTCCGCGCTTAATTCTTGTTCATTTGTAATGTGATTCATAATTGGACTAAGTGGTGGCACATACCATACCATTGGCAATGTCCTGTACTCGGGATGCAGTGGCAGTGCAATTTTCCACTTGATCGCCATTTTATAGACCGGTGATTCCTGCGCACTTTGGATCCAGCTGTAATTGATCCCTTGTTCTTGTGCTTTTTCAATCACCTCTGGATCAAACGGATCGAGAAAAACAGACAGCTGTGATTCATATAAATCTTTTGGGTCTTCCACCGATGCCGCTGCTTTCACTTTATCTGCATCATATAAAACAACCCCAATGTAGCGAATCCTGCCGACACATGTTTCCGAACAAATCGTAGGCAGTCCTGCTTCTGTGCGTGGATAACAGAAATTACATTTTTCCGCTTTATGGGTATTCCAATTATAGTAGACCTTATGATAGGGACAACCGTTTGTACAAAAGCGCCAGCCGCGGCAGGCATCTTGGTCCACCAACACGATTCCATCTTCGTCACGCTTATATAAAGCACCTGATGGGCAAGATGCTACACAGGATGGATTTAAGCAATGCTCGCAAATCCTCGGTAAATACATCATAAACGTTTTTTCATATTCGGTTTTGATATGCTCTTGAAGCTTTCGAACATTCGGATCATTCGGAACCGATTCACTTCCACCCGCTAAATCATCATCCCAATTCGGTCCCCATTCAGGTTTGTCGATATAGTTCCCAGTTATCATGGACCGTGGACGTGCAACAGGGATACTCTCCCCTTTGTCGCGCTTATGCAGATGCTGAAAATCATACGTCCACGGTTCATAAAATTCGTTCAAATCCGCCATGTTTGGATTGTAGAAAATATTCGCCAGCTTGGAAAGAGGTCCACCCGCTCTTAAATGTAATTTCCCATTTCGGAGAACCCAGCCGCCTTTATAGCGATCAGTGTTCTCCCATTCTCTTGGGTAGCCTACCCCAGGTCTGGTTTCGACATTATTGAACCATACATATTCCGTTCCCGGCCGGTTCGTCCAAACATTTTTACATGTGACAGAGCAAGTGTGACAGCCAATACACTTATCAAGATGCATGACCATGGCCACTTGTGCCTTAATCCTCAAGCCAATCGACCTCCTTTAACGGCCGGATAATCGTCATCGTATCCCTTTGACTTCCTGTTGGGCCATAATAATTAAATCCATAGCTTAATTGCGAATATCCGCCAATCATATGGGTCGCTTTTGGATAAATTCTGGTGACACTATTATGCGTTCCGCCACGAACTTTGTTGATCGTATTTCCTGGAACGCCCATATGGCGGTCTTGGGCATGGTACATATAAACGGCCCCTCTTGGCATACGGTATGTTAAGACAGCTCTTGCGACGACCACTCCGTTTCGGTTATACATTTCAATCCAATCATTGTCCTTAATGCCGATAGAAGCGCCATCTTCTTCATTCATCCAAACCACTTGCCAGCCGCGGAACAACTGAGCCATATTATTGGTGTCGGTAAACATGGTATGGATCCCCCATTTTTGGTGAGGAGTCATATACCTAAGCGTAATTGATTTTCCTTGTGTTTCGACTTCTTTTTCTCCTTTGACAAACGCCCCTTTTGTAATCGGAGGAATGTATAATGGGAGACCTTCCCCAAAATCCAAAATGACTTCATGGTCAAGATAAAAGCTTTGCCTTCCTGTTAACGTATGCCATGGGATATTAAATTCTTTATTAACCGTAAAAGGAGAGTAACGGCGATTATCGTTCTCCATTCCACTCCAAACTGGAGTAGAGATTGCCGGTCTCGGTTGGATGGTTAAGGCATCTAAGGTATAATCCTCTTCCTCGCGCCCTTCAGACACATGCGAAAGCTTTTTGCCGGTCTTTTCCTCCATCGATTTCCAGCCTTCCACCGCTCTTTTTCCATTGGTGGCCCCCGACATTAACAGAATCGCATTAATCGCTTTTTTATCAGAGTAAAGGTCAGGGTACCCTTTTCCTATGCCCACGTGTTTAGACGGGCCAAGTCGATCAAGTAATTCTTTGTAGACCTTGTCACCAGGGATTTTTACCCCTTTTGTTCCATAGCCGTTCTTTATATTCGGTCCAACGGTAATCCACATGTCGTAGACATTGGGATAATCCCGTTTGACGAAATTAAAGTTTGGCAGCGTTTTTCCAGGGATCGCTTCTACCTCACCCTTACGCCAATCTTTCACTTTACCAAATGGCTGCGCAATTTCATTGATCGTGTCATGTGCAAGTGGCGATAACACAAGGTCTTCTTGTGCTGGAAGATGATTTTTGGCGAGTTCCGAAAAACTTTTGGCAATTTCCCTGAAAGCATCCCAGTCACTTCTCGTCTCCCAAGGAGGAGAAATTGCTGCATTGAATGGGTGGACAAATGGATGTAGATCTGTACTACTAATATCGTACTTTTCATACCAAGTGGCAGCTGGCAAAATGATATCGGAGAAAAGACCTGAACTGGTCATCCTGAAATCCATGCTGACAAACAGATCCGTTTTTCCTTCAGGCGGTTTTTCTGAAAGATTAACGTGTTCCGGCTGCCAAGAATTCGTGGGATCGCCTAACACAGAATCCTGTGAGCCTATTAAATGTTTGACAAAATACTCATGTCCTTTTCCGCTATCCCCCAAAAGATTCGAGCGCCAATTGAAAAAGACGCGCGGGAAGTTGCGAGGATCATTGGGATTTTCAATCGCAAAATCGAGCTTACCTTCGACAAGTTGTTTGGTAATATCTTTGATGACGGCATGATCATCTTTATGCCGAGTGCGTGCCTCTTTCACTATATCTAAAGAATTTTGCGATAGCTGAGGGAAGCTTGGCAGCCACCCCAATCGGGCAGAAAGAGCATTGAAATCGGCCGGATGCATATTGGAGTATTGACTGCCCCATTCGGTTTCTTCTTCCCTTTTTTCATATTCATAACGGAATTGTTCCGTTGCAAAATAAAAGAACGAAGTACCGTTCATAAATCTTGGGGATTTTACCCAATCATTGGCAAAGGCAATTTGAGAAAAGCCCTCTAAAGGACGAACCTTTTCCTGACCAACATAATGAGCCCAGCCGCCGCCATTGACTCCTTGGGAACCCGTTAATAAAACCAGATTTAAAATAGAACGGTAAATTTGATCGCTATGGAACCAGTGATTCGTTCCGCCGCCCATCGCAATCATTGATTTCCCTTTGGTAAGGGCTGCATTTTCGGCAAATTCTCTAGCCACTTGAATCACATGTGCTCTATTCACCCCTGTAATACTCTCTTGCCATGCTGGTGTATAAGGGCTTTTATCGTCATTATAGTCTGTTGGGTAATCGCCTTTTAGACCTCTGCTAATCCCAGTATGGGCGAGCATTAGATCATAGACAGTGGTAATGATTAATTCATTACCGGATTTGTCTTTTATTTTTTTAATCGGGACTTCCCGTTTAATTAATCCGCCATCTTTTTCACCAAAGTACGGAAACTCGACCATGGCGTTGTCATCTGAATCATCTAAAAAACTCATTCGAGGATTAATTTGATATAAATCAAGATTCCACTCTTTTCCATTATCCCAACGAAAACCCTCGCTGCCGTTCGGGATCGCAAAGTCATCGGTCGTTTCGTCCCACACAACCGTTTTCCATTCACCTAGTTCTGTCTGGTCGGAAAGGTCTGAGGCACGCAAGAAACGGTCTGAACGATAGTTTTCATTCTTTTTGCTTAATGTGATGATACATGGCAGATCCGTATATTGCTTGGCATACTCCACGAAATAGGGTGTTTCTTTATCCACATAGAATTCTTTTAAAATGACATGGGTCATCGCCATCGCCAAAGCTCCGTCTGTCCCTGCTTTAGCCGGAAGCCACAGGTCGGCAAACTTTTCATACTCGGCGTAATCCGGACTGACGCCGACTACTTTTGTTCCATTGTATCTAGACTCCACCATAAAATGAGCATCAGGTGTTCTAGTTTGCGGAATGTTGGTCCCCCAAATAATAAAATATTTTGTGTTATACCAATCTGCACTTTCCGGCACATCCGTTTGGTCGCCCCATACCTGCGGGGAAGCCGGCGGCAAGTCCGCATACCAATCGTAAAAACTTAAAATCGTTCCACCGATTAGAGATAAAAACCTCGTTCCGCCAGAATAGCTCACCATCGACATCGCTGGGATAGGACTAAAACCCACTACCCGGTCAGGACCATATTTTTTAATGGTATAAATACTTGCTGCCGCAATCATTTCACATATATCTTTCCAGGTTCCACGGACAAAGCCACCTTTACCGCGTGCTTTCACGTATCGTTCCCGTTTTTCCGGATTCGTCACGATATTTTCCCAGGCTTGGACAGGATTATCCGCTTTGATAAGTTCCTCTTTCCATAACGCATAAAGGTCTCCGCGAACATAGGGATATTTCACCCGAGTAGGGCTGTAGGTATACCAGGAAAAACTGGCCCCACGAGGACAGCCTCTTGGCTCGTATTCTGGAAAGTCATCCCCTGTAGAAGGATAGTCGGTCTGCTGCGTTTCCCACGTGATGATGCCATCTTTCACATGAATCTTCCAGCTGCAAGAACCCGTGCAATTCACTCCATGTGTGGAACGGACGACTTTATCGTGTCCCCATCTGTTTCGATAGCTCGATTCCCAATCACGCGGGCGAGGACTTTCTTCTGTACAGCCTTCATTTATGCGCTCTCCTCGGATGAGATGTTTGAGGGAATGCAGCAAATTATTTTTATTCTGTTCCATTCAATTCATCTCTGCCTTTCATTAAATCTCTTAACGGGTTAAAATTTTCTCCCACTAAGCGATATGAGTTTCTACCAGAATGAAAGTCTTCCAAAAAAACAGGCCAATTGGCGGCATTTGCTGCTGATAAGATCAGGCGTTGCAACAAATTCATATCATTTATGGAATAAATATCTTCGATCATTTCACCAGGAATCGATCCAAATCTCATCCGAAGTAAAGCGATTAAATCTTCTCGATCATCGACGAGTAGTGCATCTGATTCAAATGAGAACAAACTCTTTCAGCTCCTTTATTGCTTCATCATTTTAAAGTAATCTGTAATGAGGAAGGATTTACATGTTTCTGCCGCTTCTTGAAAAAAGTGAGTCACGTCTTCACCAGGATGTTTTACCTGTTCACCAGTGAAATGTTTTGTTGAGACTTGCGAAAAATCAGCCGCAAACCTTATTGAGACATCATAGCCATCATCTTCTTTAATCGCCGTTGCGTGAACATCATACGGGTGAATATGATAGGCTGCAAAAATGTCTGCCATTCTGTCATATAGGGCTGGCACAGCATAACGTAATAGTCTTTCTTCAAGCAATATCTTCACCTTTTTCCATTATTTCCATTGTATAGCTTTCGTTATGTGACAGGAGGTTATTCATTTCATCTTCATTATGGATAGAGTCAACAATAATTAAGGAATCTAGTAAGGAGACCATTCTTTCATCAATCTGATCGTTTATCAGCAGATTCTTCATTTGTTCTACCATTTTCCGCATAAGGTCATGATCACGAGTGAGCTGGAGGACAGTGGGATGTAAAGAGGGATGCTCCTCAACCATTTCCTTATATAATCCTTCTTCTTCCGAATTTGCATGTTGTAAGGTTCTAGATTCCCAATGTTCAATCACTACCTCTGCTACTTTTAGGGCTTTCTCTCTTTGGTCTTCTCTTAGGCATTTTTGCAATAACATCCGTAATTCTATCGCTTCATTTAACGCTGATTCATGTATGGCTGTATGGGCATCCTGCTTTCGTAAACTCGGTCCTGACAAGTTCAATCATCCTTTCTATTCAAGTCTTATTTATTACTAGTAAGTTTTTCCACCCAGTCCCCACTATACTCTCAGAAATGGGAAAAAGAACTGAAGTTTTTCCCTCAGCTCTTTTTCTCACTAATATCGCTAAATAAACCAATATAATATTTTACTTCCCCAGCGTCATTTTTCACTTCACTAATGGTCAGCCATTCTAAATAGATTTCGCCATTTTTTCGCTTATTCCAAATTTCCCCCTGCCAATAACCTTGGTTATGGATGGAACCCCACATTTTTTGATAAAAATTCTGATCATGTTTCCCGGATTGTAATAGACTGGGGTTCTTTCCTACCGCTTCTTCTGTTTGGTAGCCTGTAACCCTGGTGAAAGCATGGTTTACTTTCTCAATAACTCCATTTGTGTTTGTTACCATCATACTTTGACCGACGTTCTCTAAAATCTTGGTTTCCATGTTTAATTTTTCAAGATAATACATCCATACCACAATCACAAAGCTTGCCAGTGAAAACATCGCAAGTGACATAAATCCAATCGCATATTGACCAGTAATACCAAATACCATCGAAAGAACGAGCGGCGGAAAGAATCCGCCTAATCCGCCTATTGCCGAAACAATTCCGTTTGCAATCCCAGCCTGTTCTGAAAAATAATACGGAACGAGCTTAAAGATGGTTCCATTTCCAATCCCTGCACAAACGGCAACAGCCAGACAGCCAATTGTATAGAGGGTTATGGTTGGGGAAAAAGAAAGCAGAACTCCTGATACGGTTAATCCTGCAAATACGATAAATAAAATTTCAAAGGGGTTATATTTATCACCTAACCACCCGCCGATGGGGCGAAGAATGGTGGCTAATGTAATAAAACCTGCCGTTCTCAGCCCGGCATCAACCGTTGTTAATTTAAAATTGGTTACTAAGAAATTAGGAAGATACACCGTAAAGGCAACAAATGAACCAAATGTAATAAAATAGAACAAGCTTAAAAACCAAAGTTTTTCATTTTTGTAGACACTTTTGATTTGCCCTGTAAGGGGTTTATGAACCCTTTGTTCTTTCCGATCACCAAACAAAAAGTTTAATATGGCAAACAAAATAATAGGTACCAAAAATAATCGAATCGTATTTTGCCAGCCCAAAGCATTCGCAAGTACCGGTGCACTAAAGGAAGTAATTGCTGTGCCAATATTACCTGCACCATAAATACCATTAACAAACCCATGCCGTTCCTTTGGATAATATTTTGGCAGTGACGTAACACCGATCGAAAAGACCGCGCCACCCATTCCTAGAACTAAGCCACCGATAATTAAATCGAAAAATGAATCTGCCATGCTTAAATAGAAGACGGGAAAAATTAAAATGAGAAAGCTAATAAAAAACAAGCTTCTCGCACCAAACCTGTTAGTCCAATACCCCAAAAATATTCGTAAAATTGAGCCTAATATTACTGGTATGGCTGTTACTAAGGCGACTTGGTTAGCAGTGAGCGGTATATCCAATTTAATTTTTGCCATCAGGGATGAAATAATAACCCAGCACATAAACCCAACCACAAGGCTTAACGTTTGAAGAGTTAATTGCCATTTTTGCGATTGCATTTATCATTTTCCTCCTTTCGAAATTTGTACCAATTGAGCCATTTCCCCAGGTAATTTTACATAATATGGATTATCTAAACTTAGTTTATACTAAATTTATTTTTAAATCTCGGTCAAATCAACCGTATTTTGTTAAACTTATGTGTCATTTCAAGAGAAAAGTTTTTAAAAATTTCTATTGTTTTAGATATGAATTTTGATATTTTCATTTAGAACACAACAATTCATACGTGAACAAAAATATCTTTAAACATATTAAAACAAACACACCCAAAACCAACGCAAGAGATTTTTATCATCATACACTCAAACAGTCAATTTAAAACCTTGATTATTAAGCCGGTCTTTTCAACCATTAAAAAAGTGCCGCTTCAATCCTGAAACGGCACTTTTTTATATATGTCATACAACACTCGGAACCTCTATCCGATCGGGTATTGTATAAATGTTTAATGAATGATTGCGGAGAAAGCCAACGGTTGTGATATTAAGCTCTTCTGCCAGCCTGAGGGCCAATTCAGTCGGAGCTGATTTTGACAGAACAATACCACATCCAATTTTGGCTACTTTTAATAATACCTCTGAGGAAATACGGCCACTAAACACCATAATTTTGTCCGAAAGAGATATTGAATGCTGCAAGCAATGACCATAAATTTTATCCAGGGCATTATGTCGTCCTATGTCTGTACGGTCTATGATGATACCGTTATAATCACAAAGGGCTGCATTGTGTACTCCACCTGTATCCTGAAAGATAACCGACGACTCCTGCATTAGTCTCATCAAATGAAAACATTGGTCAATAGTAACCGTCACATCTACGTCTTCAAGTGGTTTAACTGTTCTAGCATCATTATAAAAATAAAAGCTTTGCCGGCTTTTACCACAGCAAGATGTTACATATCGTTTCGAGTGAAACATCTCGTTGAGTTTGTTTACTTTATACGTATTCACAATCGCACGGCCTGTTGCTTCGATAATCGTAAGTTCTTTAATTTCTTTATAACTGCTAATGATCCCTTCTGACGCTAAAAAACCCACTACTAGTTCTTCGATATGCTCAGGGCTGCAAACAAGTGTAGCGAACTCTTGTTCATTGAGAACAATCGTTATTGGATATTCAGTTACAATGGTATCCGTTACTTTGTGTATGGCGCCTTTCTCATACCTCCATACATAGCTTTCCATTTTCATTGGCTGGTCCATACTTATTCACTCCTAGTTACTTTTCCTCGATAGACTGGTCAAAGACGAATACGGTCATTGCTATATCTTCCTCGATATTAATATCGGAAAAAAGCCGCAAAACCTTTGCACCCATCAAGGTTTCAAATTTTAACAGGACCTCTGGCTTTTTATAGATTTCCTTTACGAATCTTGTTCTCGTCTCATGTACCATCTGTGTGCCCTGTTCTGAATGGATCATGAACTTTTCTACATTTGTCAGGTTTCCTTTCATTTCGCTGATCGCCCAGGAACCGATAAATTTCGTGGTGATTTCCTTCGGTCCGTTGCCAACATATTCTTTTCTTACTTCACGAACAAGCATACTAAATTGATGTTCCATATTCTTTGTCATTAACCGCCCTCCTCATCTTTACAGTTCGGACTCCTTGTTACTCTTTTAATCCTTCTCCAATACCCTTTAACAGGTTAAATCCAAATCCTAAAGCACGGTTGATATCAGGATCTTTTACGGCCTTCATTAAGTCTAGGAGCCCAAACTTGGTATCGGCTTTTAATCCTTGCTCGGCCTTTTTCAATCCAGCCGTCAAGCTTTTGGCAAGCTTACTGGTTGTTTCAGGATCCAGTTCAGTCAAAATGCCGCCAGCAGCCATTGCATTATTAATCATGTTTGTCACTGGTTTTCGTGTAAGCTGACCGACCGCGATTTTTGCTGCGCTCTCTTTTGCTTTTAAGAGACTTCCTAAAGCATCCATCATTCCGCTAGCATGCAATTCCTGTAATAGATTCAACGTCTCGAGTAACGAATCCTTATTTTGTGCGACCCCGGAAAGAAGATTCTCCAGGGATTCTATTTTCTTTTCTTCTTCTGTCACTTCCGTTTTTTGAATAGTTTGTATTGGCTTAGCCATTACCCATTCCTCCTGTCATAGAAACCAGGCTTAACATACTCGTTTACACTGGCAATCGGAACGTAATCTCCGCGTTCCCACTTGCGGTAAATCTCAAGGCCCATCTGTGGTGTTCGCGTCGCATTACGTGGATTGTACCTTGGAAGTGGATTTTCCCCGTTAAGTTCAAGGACCTCCATCCGAACTTTGGCTTGTTTGTATGCCGGTGTATGTGTCACCACATCTACTGCCCCTCCAGTAAGCAGGTTAACCGCACTCTCGTGGCTGGAGGAATGCATTGGCACATACACCGTTTTTCCTGTCACACGGTCTGTTACTAGAACTGGCAGGCGAATCGCCCCATATGGAGATACAAGACGTACAAGTGAACCATCCTTTACGCCGCGCTCTTCTGCAAGTTCGGGGGATACCTCAACGAAAACTTTCGGGAATTTGTAGTTAAGTCCTTCTGATTTCTGTGTTAAGTTTCCCTCATGGAAGTGCTCCAACAGACGTCCATTATCTAATGAAAGATCGAATTCTTGCGGGAACTCCACTGGCGGCACATAATCAAACAGACCGAACCGAGCTTTTTTATCTGGGAAATGAAAGCCGTCTTGGTAAAGCAGCGGTGTGTCTGATCCATCAGGAGAACCCCAGTGGAAGCTGTTCCACCCTTCAAGAACATCGTAGCTGCATTGGCTGAAGAAAGGAGTTAAGCTTGCCATTTCCGCAAAAATTTCACTAGGATGAGTATAATTCCATTCAAAGCCCATCTGTTTCGCGAGCTGTGTAAGAATCCACCAGTCCGGTTTACTATTCCCAAGAGGCTCTAATGCTTGATACAAACGCTGTACGCGACGTTCAGTATTTGTAAAAGTTCCATCTTTTTCAAGAGAAGGAGCTCCTGGCAAAATAACATCTGCGAATTGGGCTGTAGTTGATAAAAAGATTTCTTGTACGACAAGGAAATCTAACTTAGAAAGCATTTCCTGTGTATGATTGGAGTCAGCATCAACCCATGCCATATCCTCCCCAGCGATGAACATCGCCTTCATCTCGCCTTTATCAATGGCTTCCAGCATCTGAATATTGTCGAGACCAGAAGCTGCAGGGATGTCGACACCATAAGCCTTTTCAAACTTTGCACGTACTTGGTCATCCGTTACTAACTGATATCCAGGGAAGATATTCGGCATCGTCCCCATGTCAGCTGCGCCTTGTACGTTATTATGTCCCCGTAACGGGTATGCTCCAGCATTTGGCCGTAACATGTTTCCTGTTGCAAGGAGTAGGTTTGCAATCGCAACAGAAGTGTGTGAACCCGCGATGTTTTGTGTCACACCCATCCCCCAACAAATCACTGTTCCATCCGCATCATGAATCATTTCTGCCATTTGAATCAAAGTTTCTTTAGCAATACCTGTAATCTTTTCTGCCTCTTTAAGAGTATATGGCTCCATCATTTTTAAGAACTCATCATACTGGTTGACATGCTTTTGAATAAATGGCTCATCATGCCAGCCTTGATCGATCATATACTTCGTAACAGCTGATAGCCATACGTAGTCTGTTCCTTGTTTCGGACGAACGAACAAGTCGGCACGGTCTCCCATTTCATGTCGGCGCACGTCAACGGTAATTAATTTTTGTCCGTGAAGTTTTTGCGCACGTTTGATACGTGTCGCAAGTACAGGATGTCCTTCTGCAGGGGCACATCCTACAAGTATGACAAGACCCGCACCCGCTATATCTTTAATTGTTCCGGTGTCGCCGCCGATGCCTCCTGTTTGTTGTAATCCCCATGAAGCTGGTGACTGACAATAACGAGAGCAGTTGTCCACATTATTGGTTCCAAACACTTGGCGGGCCAATTTTTGAATCAGGTAGTTTTCTTCGTTCGTAATCTTAGAGGATGAAATAAAACCGATGGAATCACTACCGTAACTTTCTTTAATCCCACCCAATTTCTTTGCAACGAGAGAAAGGGCCTCATCCCAAGTTGCTTCTACAAACACATTACCTTGACGGATTAAAGGTGCCGTAATCCGCTCGTTTGAATTTACATAGTCCCAGCCAAATTTACCTTTTACACAGGTGGAAACACTATTTACAGGAGCGTTTTCCGATGGTTCGATTTTGAGAATTTCACGATCTTTTGTCCAAACTTCAAAGGAACAGCCTACACCGCAGAACGTACAAACGGTTTTTGTTTTCTTTATACGTGTTTCACGCATCGCTGCTTCTACTTCTGAAACGGCAAAAATTGTTTGATAATCAGGCTCTACCGCTTTGACAATGTCAATCATCGGTGTAAGCAAGTCATCTGAGATGCTTGTCATAAATCCAGCATTTCCAAGCATCGATTTTTCCATCAAGGCATTACAAGGGCAAACGGACACACACTGACCACAAGATACGCATGAGGATTCGTTAATACTTTTTCCTCCGTCCCATAAAACACGAGGCTGACCGCTTTCCCAGTTAATTGTTAACGTTTCATTCACTTGAAGATCCTGACAGGTCTCCACACAACGTCCACATAAGATACATTGATCTGGATCGTACCGATAAAACGGATGAGACATATCTACCTCATAGTCTTTAGAACGATGAGGGCGTGTTTGGTGTTCAACCCCCATCATTTCTGCCGTATTATGTACACGGCAATTGCCATTGTTATTGTCACATACGGTGCAGTATAATAGATGGTTTTCTAAAATACGGTCCATTGCTTCCTCCTGTGCTTCCTTCGCAAGCTCAGACGAGGTCAAAATGTCCATGCCGTCTTCCATCACAGTCGAACATGCACGCATAATGTTACCGTTTATTTCACACATACAGGTATCACAGCTCTGCACTGGACCTAGAACTTCAGAATAGCAGATGTGCGGATGGTCCATTTCCTGTTGCAGAAAATAATCTAAAATACGCGTTCCTTTTTCTACCTCATGTGCTGTTCCATTAATAAGCACATTGATTTTTTCTTTCACTGTAAGTCCTCCTTCTTTCAAAGCAAGAAATCTATTTATCTACGAATAAGATCACTTTTATGACCAATATATCCTATCCTGAATTCTTCCTTAACTGTAACTAGTCCTTCTTTTTCTATAAAACTATTAATATGTTTAATGTACAAATACTAGTCGTTAAACAGCTTTTTTGATACTTGGCTTTGCTATTGCTAATGTTTGAAGAGATTCTTTATGAATGATCCAATAGATGAAGGCAACAAAAACCGCGCCGCCAATAGCATTTCCCAATACTACTGGGACAAAATTAGTGAAATAATTTCCCCATGTAAAGTGCCCTGAAAAGATAGCTGCAGGGATTACGAACATGTTAGCTACAACTTGCTGAAAGCCGATCGCTACAAACCCCATAATCGGAAACCAAATGGCAAACATTTTTCCAACAATATCATTTGAACTAAAAGCCATCCAAACAGCTAAGCAAACGAGCCAGTTGCAACCAACAGCGGAAATTAAGCTTTGAATAAAGGTTTCGTCTATTTTCTCTTCTGCGATTGCCACGGTTTTGTTTAGGAAAGGACCTGTTTCCGTTAACCCTACTATGTGACCAAAGAAGTAGGCAACGAAGATTGCTCCCATAAAATTACTTACTAATATTAAGAGCCAATTTTTCACTAATTGTCCTAGCGTAGCACGCTTTGCTAATACGGCAATCGGAAGTGCCATCATATTTCCTGTAACCAATTCTCCACCTGCAATTACGATTAATATTAGTCCTATTGGGAAAACCGCAGCACCAATTAGTGAGCTGAAGGAACCCCATTCCTCCGGTAAATTAGCGGTTACTCGGATATCTAATAGGAATCCAAGTGCAATAAAGGCACCGCCTAAAAATCCTAATAAAAGTGCATGTCCAGGCTTCATTGATGCCTTTCTGGCACCAGCCTCAACTGCTAACTCCACAATACGCCTGGAACTATGAAACGCCATAAACTTTTCCTCCCATTAGTTGATGTAAGCATGGGGGCGGTTCTGGAAGCACGGGGACGGTTCTCTTGCTCCTTTAGAAGCAGGAGAACCGTCCCCATGCTTCGCTCCTGCTTCAAAAACGCAAAAAAGCCCACCATAAATCGGTTCTCATGCCAATGCATGTACCGTTTTATAGTGGGCTGACAGCTGAGCATATCTCATACTAGCAATCTTTCCCGCCAAATACACTACGTCAAGAACAGGATGCTGCAGTCAATTTTTTTATTAACTGGCATCAATGAACTTTCCATACTCTATAAACCTTTCTAATAGTATCATGTAAATACAGATTTGTGAACATTTTAAGAATTTTTTTTGGTTTTTTTCATTATTCATAATGCCAAACCAGCTAGCTTCACTCCACGGAACATCGATGACTGGATAGTGGCTACGGCTTTTGTTTCACTAATAATTCCTCTCAATACGTTGGTACTTTTCTTCTTTATTCAACAAACCTGTACCGTTAGTCAAACAATAAAAAAGGCTCTACTCCTTTTTGAAGTAAGGCCCCCTATTCTATTTAATAGCAAGTAAACGATTGAATTTGTCGTAAGTCTATTCCGAAATAAACCCATCTAAATCCAGTCCAACGATACCCTGAGATTAGAGTTTCGACCAACGAAGGTTGGATAAAACCAAAATTGATCAAAACCTCATAGCCATACATAAGTGTATCTGAATAAACATCTTGCAATTCCTCCAGCATCGACCGCATATGCTTCTGCTAAGTTTTATGAACAATTCACAAGTGTTTGACAAATCAAATACAAAATGTAAAGCACATTTATATTACATTATGGGCGCCAACACAGTCATATAGGTATCGACCTACATATAGTACACAAAGTAATGAGCCGCTGTTTTGGAGGGGTTTATTTGTACAGACAATTCCTGATCATATGTATGGCAGCTTAAGTATAATTGGCATTTCTAATTCGAATACATTAGGATTGGTCGAATACCTTTTAACCTGGAATGGTACTCAATTTATATCGGAAAGATTGGCAACAGCGATACTTGGAACAAAGTTAAGCAGCCTCTACTAATGTCGAAAAATCACGCTTGTTTCAAGTTCAAATGTATTATCTCTGGGGGGTATAAGAATGACAAATTTCTATTCTTTTCATGGTACTATCACCATGATTAGTGATCTTATAGGGCAAAATGGTGAAGAAGAAAGCTGTAATAAATTAATGTCTGTAGAAAACGGAATGGGAACAATCGTAAATTTCGTGGTTTCACCCACAACTTACTTTGTAGATCATTTAATGGTGGCTGTTGGAGATAGAGTAACCGGATATTATGATGGGAATGCACCGGTTCCTCTTATATATCCACCACAATATCGAGCACTTGTAATGGTAAAAGATAGTCCTTATCAGAATGTAAAAGTAGATTATTTCGATAGTCAATTGCTGAGTAGTGATGGACGATTACAATTAAATATATCTCCATATACCCAAATTGTTTTAACAAATGGGCAACCCTTTAAAAGAAACCCTGCGAACCGAGATCTAATTGTTGTCTATGGACCTTCCACAAAAAGTATCCCCGCCCAAACGACACCCTATAGGATAATAGTTTTGTGTTAGAGGTTATTTTAGAATAAGTTGGTGTTGAATAGTTAATCGTAAAGGTAAATAAACTCTCAAAGAAAAGGGTATCCAGACATAACGACCGGATGCCCTTTATGAGGAAGTACCATTCGAAATCCTTTTAATCCAAGATCCCGTATTTAATTCGCCCATTGTTTCAGAACTTGTTCTTTTGCGATTCGGTAAACTTCTTCTTCTGTTTGGTTTTTAGGAGCTATTACATTGGTTTGATAAACTTTCCCTTTATGAGTTACATAGATTGTATACTTGTACATTTTGTTCTATCCCCTTTTTTAACTTTTTTATATTTTACAAATAAAATGAAAGTGATTAAAGCTAAAAAAAAGGTCAAGATTTGACAAATTATCAACTTAACAAACAAGAAATATTCCCCCTATCAACGGTATTGACTGGAAAAGTTAATAAAATCAACAAACTTTTTATGATTTATTCTCTTATGTATGTTGTTACAATTCTTATAACGAAGAAAAATGTCGAAATATATTCGGAAACTTTGTTGCTTTTGGACCTTAAAAGGGATCATTTACTAAGTTTCTAGGCAATTTCCGCAAATGTTCTTACAAAAGATGCCACAAAGTATCTATCTACACGGGTTGATGAACTTATACGAAAACAACAATTTATACGAAAATAGTCTAACTAAAAAAGTCCGAGTCCTTGTTGGAGTTATATTTGTAGATGAGCATGTCATGCAAATCATACATATTTCAGTAAACCCATCCCATTGTGGCCGAGTAATAGGAAAAAAATGGTTAAGGTCCAAAAAGAACTATATAAAGTTCCTCATTTTATCCTCGACGAATATACAAAAGCATTTTTTGTTAAATCTGATCTAAATGAATCTTTATCAGCTAGATTGGCAGAAAGACCGGTTTATACCTATTAAAAATGGCATAAAAAAAGTAGTTGCTATCAACATGATAACACTACTTTTTTATGGTTTCTTAGACAACACTTTCTATTCTTGATTTTATTTCTTCTTTATAATGGAGACCTCGTAGTGACTCCACTATTTGTCCGTTTTTAAATAAAATCATAGTGGGAATTCCCTGAATTCTATATTTTGCCGTTAGCTCCAATTCTTTATCTGCATCCACCTTAGCAATTAAAATGTTTTCCGCCCACTCTTCCGATAGTTCCTTCAGTATAGGTTCCTGTATACGGCATGGAGCACATCTTGGGGCCCCAAATTCAACAATTGTTATTCCTTTTTCTATAAATTTATCAAATGTATGAAAGTCTAATTCTTTCATCAATGATAAAACCTCCTTTTATTTTTCATCACCAAACGGGGGAATCTGTTCGTTTTTTATTGCTGTTATCCGATCAACTAGGTTGGAGCGTATCATTGTCAGTAATTCAATTTGTTGATCCAGTTCCTCCAGTTTTTCTTCGTAAATAGGGAGTACTTCCGTACAGAACGCTTCCTTTTTTTTCAGAACGCAATGCAAAAAGCCTGAGAGTTGCTCAATCGATAGTCCCAAACTTAAATAAAACTTAATTGTATTGACTTGTTCAACTGCTAAATCATGATATTCGCGATAGCCGTTTTCCAATCGCAATGGGCTTAGAATTCCTTGTTCTTCGTAATACCGTAATGACCGAATGCTCACACCAGTTAATTTAGATAGCTCACCAATTTTCAATGAGGTTTCCCCCCTTCGTGATGTCTTAAGCACATTATAAACCCTCACATTAATGTGAGGGTCAATACGTTTTTTCATAAATTTAACAATAAGAGGACAATATAGGAAAGAAATTTACCTTCCTTTGATTATAGCATGATTGGTAATACTGGAAGTAACCTCCTAAAGATTTAACCTTTTAATCCTGATATAGTATGTAGTGTCGCTTCTGAACGAATTAAATATGAAATGGTGAGTAGTCGCGGTTCCTTTTGAGGAGCTGAGGAAAGTCCAGGCTCGCACAGTGCTGAGATGCCTGTAGTGTTCGTGCCATCTGCAAGGGTGGGCAGTCGATTAACAATCGGCTGACGGCGGTGAAATCATGCTAAGTCCTTCGGGATATGCTGAGAGTAGCCTGAAAGTGCCACAGTGACGATGCTTTTCTGGAAACGGAAAAGGTGGAACGGGTAAACCCCACGAGCGAGCAACCCAAATTAGGTAGGGGCATCATCCTGCGGGAAATGAACCTAACGGATGAATTGACCATTGGTCGATAGTTATATGACTACTACTTCCTGTACAAGGCTAGCAGCCGTTTGCAGTACGGAAGTACAGAACCTGGCTTACAGCCATTTCATATGCTGATTAAATTGTTTATAGAAGCACACTTATGGCGGGATAACTCGTTAGTCAGCTACTTAATCCCTGCCCCTTACATACATATCCTTTATGAAACGTTATTATAACGTTTCATGGAAGTCGTCCTTCCCGTTTGTTAAAAGATTTGCCAGGATAGCAGAGTTTTCCTGGTCAGCATCATATTGTAAAACATCGTCATATTCAAAAAGTTGGAATGAATCAGGAAAGTTTTCACTCATATACTTAACAAAGTCTTCCGTGTTCTCTTCTCCATTCTGCCGAAATTCCGACATGATTAAACGAAATTTATGAGGCGGTATCTCGCATTTAATATGAAATGATTTTGTAAATCCAAATTCTTTTGAGCTGTAAAGATTGTATATAAATGACATTGGAATCACCCATTCTGCTTGATTTATCTTTATTATTTTTCCTTATTTTTTTAAAAAAATGTGAAAAATAAAGTAGCCAGGTCTTCCCAGGTAAACTAATCTTTCGGGAAAGATTCAATCAATTTAATACGAAAAATTTCAAATATTATTTTTTCAGAATTGATAATTAATTCCGCTGCAACCCATTTTTAATACGATTGTAAAACTATTAGCTTTTTTATATGTTACATTGTATGTAGTTCTGTTATATAATAAAAAAATCAAATGATCATAGTTACAAAGTATTACATGAGCGGTTAGCAGTATCAGTCTATTTATTTAGAGAGGGATTTAATTATGTTGACACGTTACAAAAAAATGTTTAACAAAATTGCCATGGGACTATTGTCTTTTATGCCGAATGAAAAAGATCTCCAAAAGCTTCAGAAGACCATAACACAATATGAAACAGAACAAGACCGGCAGCTTTTTTTGTGGAAGGAAGAGGAAGGTATTATTGGTCTTGTCGGTGTTTTATTTGTTGAAAAGGACCTGATGCAAATACTACATATTTCCGTAAACCCCTCCCATCGCGGGAAAGGAATCGGTAAAAAAATGATTAAGACCCTAAAAGAACTTTATCCAGATCCTCATTTTGTTCCCGATGAACATACAAAAGCCTTTTTTGTAAAATGTGACATACATGATTCATTCCCAAGCAGACTGTCAGAAATACTCGCATAAACCTCTTACACTAAACATTAAAAGTACATAAGCAATAGGAAAACGGTGAGAGAACTTTCTCTCACCGTTTTCCTTATACAACCAGCCTTATTAATTCATCTTTTACTTGGACATTTCCATCACTGGTTGGCACAACATCTATATATTGATTAGTATTAGTAATGACGACAGGTGTTTTTACATCATAGCCAGCGGCTTTGATGTTTTCAATGTCAAATTCAATGAGCAAGTCACCCTTCTTCACTGTGTCCCATTGTTTTACATGAGAAGTGAAAAATTGCCCTTTCAGCTTGATGGTGTTAACCCCAACTATAATTAAAATTTCAGCTCCATCTTCCGAAGTAATGCCAATCGCATGCTCGGTTGGAAATAAGGTAGTCACAACTCCATCTACAGGTGATACCACTTCCCCCTTTGTTGGATCAATTGCGATTCCTTTTCCTACCGTTTCAGTTGAAAAAAGAGGGTCTGAAATTTTGCTTAATGGCACAATTTCTCCACTTAAGGGACTTAAAATGGTTTCTCTATTTACATCCTTGACTGTTTTTACAGGTTCTACGTCGCTTTTACCCTCATATCCCAAAATAAGTGTAAGTACCATTGCTATAACTAAAGCCGTTAAAGTACCAATTAAATATAGCCCAATTGGTGTAAATACAGGAACAGACAAGAAACTAGGGAGAGCAAATGCAGTCCCTTTCACCCCAAACATTCCATTAATTGCCCCGCCAATAGCTCCAGCAATTGCCACAATCAACATCGTTCTTTTGTAACGGACGAGGATACCATAGGTGATAATTTCAGTTGTTCCTGCTAATGCACCAGGAACAAGCCCTGATGCAGCGAGTGTTTTCAAGTCTTTATCTTTGGTTTTAAAGAAAACCCCAAGGCCCAACCCAATTTGGGCGAAAGGAGCTGCGGCGATCATCGGGCTAAGCGGATCACCGCCAGCCGCTAGATTTGCAATGAATATTGGTATTACGGCCCAGTGGAGACCTAATATCGTCAGGAATGACCATGCAGCTCCCATCACCGCTCCTGTCAACATTCCACTTGTTGAACTTAATAATTTAATAACAACTGCTAACGCACCTCCAACATAGGTACCAAAAGGACCAAAAATAAGTACGGTTAAAGGAACAATAACAAGTAAAGAAATAAGTGGATTAACAAACATTTGCAAGTCTTTATAAATCACTTTTTTCAAAAACTTATCTAATACCGAATAAATGGAAACCGCAATTAATATAGGAAAAACGGTTGAAGAATAACTCGCTAGTATAACTGGAATCCCTAAGAAATTGACATTTTGAGCATGTGAAGCAACTAAATCTGTAAAATGCGGTTCCAAAAGCGCAGCACCAATAGCGCCACCAACATAGCCATTGGCTCCGAGTTTTAAGGCTAATGTAATCCCGAGAAACACTGGGAAAAAGTAAAAAATAGCATGCCCTGCTGCACCAAGGATAGCATAGGTTCCGCTTTTTGGAGATAACCATCCTAATGTCGTTAAAATCGATATTAATGCAGAAATTAAGCCAGATCCCGCAAGTACCCCAAGAATTGGCGCGAAACTTCCGCTGATGGCTCCTAAAATTTTATTCATAACGGTTTCTTTTTTTTCTGTCTTAGAATCACTCGTATTAATAGCATTCATTTTTATGTACTCCCTTGGTTGAAGTTTGCTGTCAGTCCATCCAATTTAATAAGCAGATCTTTTTGTGCAGACTTCAAGTTATGATTTCTATCTTATTTTTACTTTTTCTCATAAAATCATTCAGCAAATAGATTACTTGTATAGGTTCAATTCGAAATAAATAAAAAAGGTGAAGGAAATTGATTTTCCATCACCTGCAGCTTGATTCATCTTTTTCAATTAATAACTTTCTCACCATGACCTTATTTAGATGTTTCATTCCAACCATGCATAGATTCATCCAAATCCAGCTATAAAACAGCCCAAAAAGGAAAACGCCTAATCCCACTGTACCACTTACCTTGCTTGAGACTAAAGGACCTAATACGGGGAATTGAAATAGATAAAGTAATATAAGGATCCCGGCCGTGAGGAAGGTTCCTCCCATTAACGAAACCACAGTTCCCGTTTTATAGAGTTTAAATCCAATCCCAAGCGAAATACCGAGAAAGCCGGTGGTAAACAGGAAAACCAAAACTTCACTAGGCTGCAGAATGATTAATAACAGGGTAGTGACCGCATACGTTAACAGCCCGATTCGGATCGAAATGACCGTCGAGAGGACAATCGGCCCTGTTGCCATAATGCTAAACGCATAACCAATTCCGCCTATCAATCCTGCTGATTGAAGTATGGCCGCAATCGCACCGAGCAGGCTCCCTACGACTAACTTCACATTCTTGTTATACGGTCCGACTGTAATCTCATGTTTCTTATTAAATACTCTCACAGTCCACTTTTTAAATCGCATAAGCATTCCCCTCAATCTGGTAAATAACGATCCGATTCTGCTTATTGATAACATTAAACATTATCTTCCTATAAGATGAAGAATGGAGCTATCTCTAACATGTATTCCTGGATTAGCAATTGATGTATGGTTTTTTTATAAAAAATCAGGTTGGGGATAGCTATAATTTCTTTCATACCATTCAATGTTTTAGAGGGAGTTCTTTATTTATAGCAATTAAGGCCAAAAATAAAAACTCATCCTTTTGGGTGAGCTTTTATTTTTGACCTAATAAATTTATATTAACTTAAACTACATTTCCTTTTATTTGCTTCGGCCTATTTTTCTTGATGATTTGGTTGTTTCCGATTAGAGTAATTTCACTGAAAGGATTAGTATTTCCCACATGAACATTGGAATAAATGAACGTATCACTGCCAATGATGGATCGATTAATCACCACATTTTCGCCAATAAACGTATTTGGCAAAATGACTGAATTTTTGATTACCGCACCTTTACTTACAGTAACTCCGTTATAAAGAACCGAATTTTCTACTTTACCAAACACCTTACAGCCCTCCGAAACTAATGATTGGGAAAGGTCAGCTTTTCCGTCCAAATAAAAAGGCTGTTGGGAGGTTTCGCGAGTATAAATCCCCCACTCTTCATTTTGTAAAATAGGATTGGTTTCATAAGAAAGTAAATCCATATTTGCTTCCCAAAGGCTTTGAACGGTACCAACATCCTTCCAATAACCGTTAAAGCGAAAAGCATACACCTGATGGTTATCATTAATAATTGCAGGGATTACATCCTTTCCAAAATCCTTAGATGAAAATGGTCTTTTCTCCTCTATTTCTAAATATCTTTTTAGCATTTTCCATTTAAAAATGTAGATCCCCATTGAAGCAAGATTAGATTTAGGCCGTTTTGGCTTTTCTACAAAATCTAGTACTCTCATGGAATCTGCATCTATGTTCATAATGCCAAAACGATTAGCCTCTCTCCAAGGAACATTAATGACAGAAATCGTGACATCAGCATTTGTTTCTATGTGCTGATCGAGCATTTTATTATAGTCCATTTTATAAATGTGATCTCCGGATAATATTAAAACATTCTCTGGATTATGACTCTCAATATATTGAAGGTTTTGATAAATAGCATGAGCCGTTCCCTCATACCATCGATCCCCTGTCTCACTTTGAAAAGGAGGAAGGATCGTGATGCCGCCATTTTTCCGAGCTAAGTCCCAGTACTTTCCGTCACCAATGTAATTTTGAAGTGTGTGTGGTTGATACTGTGTTAAAACACCCACTGTTTCAATACCAGAATTGCTGCAGTTACTTAATGTAAAATCAATAATTCGATATTTTCCACCAAATGGCACAGCAGGTTTTGCGGTATATGTGGTTAGGTCTTTTAATCTAGTCCCTTTGCCGCCGGCTAAAAGCATGGCAATACATTGTTTTTTTGTCATGGTCTCCTCCTTGTTATTTTTTATTTATGGAGATTAGTAATTAGGGTATTTACAAAATCTGTCATCCTAATAATTAAATAATAATCCAAAATTTTTGAATAACAACTTTTCGGTTAGTTTTTCTTACAGTTATTTTTCCAATATAATACAGAAAAGGCTTTCGAAAATTTGTTGTTTTTGATAGATTATTGTTCATACACCATGTCCAAAATCAGCTGCCATTTTAGAAACTGAACTACTATGTATTTACTCCACCTTAGTTTGATTGTATTCATTGAGGATATTTTTCATGTTTAGTAAACTTTACCAACAATGTTAGTTTGCTATTTATTGATTTTTTTATGTAACAAAAAAGGATGCCCCAAACATAGGGCACCCTTTCTGGTTTAATTCTGTGCGAGTTTGTTAACCACTTTTTGTTGTGCAGCCTTTGATTCTTCTGGATCTTCTGCTTGTTTCGCCCGTTTAATAAAGAATGCAAGAACTAAAGCAATAAGGGCAATCCCAACGGAAACTAGGAATGCATCGTTAATCCCTTCCAACATCGCCTTCATGGCAATTTCTTGCTTCATTTGTGCGATCATTTCCGCAGTCGGTTTTCCTGTAACATGCTTCATTGCAGAATCCGCCAGTTCAGTGGCATGTGTTTTCGTTCGGTTTGACATAATCGTTATTAAAAGAGCCGAACCGATCGCACCCGATACCTGCTGTAACGTGTTGTTCATCGCTGTACCATGTGGATAGTACCGTGCAGGAAGCTGATTTAATCCGTTTGTCATAACTGGCATCATAACCATTGACATCCCAAACATACGTGCTGAATATATAAGCATTAATTCCGTATAGCTGGTATCTAATGTTAATGTACTGAACATATAGCTTGTAAAGATCGTAATCGATAAACCAATTATAGCAAGAACTCTGCCGCCGAATTTATCGAATAATTTCCCTGTGATTGGGCTCATAATCCCCATTAAGATTGAACCAGGAAGCATTAATAAACCTGATTTTAATGGTGTGATGCCGAGAATCGTTTGCACATAAATCGGTAAAAGCAGCATCGCTGAAAACATCGCCATGGCAATAACGATCGAAATGACAGAGGATAAAGCAAACATCGGATATCTATAAACTTTGAAATTCAACATCGGCTTCTCAAGTTTGTTTTGACGAAGCACAAACCACACCAAGCTGATTGCACCTACAATTATGGTTGCGTACACCTGAGGGCTATCCCAGCCTTTATCACCTGCAGAACTAAATCCATAAAGCAATCCGCCAAATCCGATACTTGATAACACCAATGATAATAGGTCTAGACGGATATCTACTTTGGCTTTCTTATCTTTTAATATGAAAATGGAAACCAATAGGACAACAGCCGCGATTGGTGATACGAGGTGGAATAAAATTCTCCAGCTATTATGTTCAATTAAATAACCTGATAGAGTTGGTCCGACGGCTGGGGCAAAAATGAATACCAATCCAAAAAGACCCATCGCACCTCCCCTTTTTTCAGGCGGAAAGCTTGTTAACATAACATTCATTAATAGTGGCATCATAATTGCGGAACCTGATGCTTGAATCATCCTGGCCACTAATAATAGTGGAAAAACATGAGCAAATCCGGCAATAATCGTACCTGCCGTAAATAAGCCCATGGCTGTCAAAAATAATCCTCTTACTGAATATTTTTGTATTAAAAACGCAGTTGCTGGGATCATAACCCCATTTACCAGCATATACGCGGTTGCCAGCCATTGAACGGTCGATGCATTTACATCTAAATCCTTCATAATGGAGGGCAGTGCGACGTTTAATAATGTTTCATTTAACATGGAAATAAACGCACCGATCATCAAAATGGCAATAATGCCATAGGGCGGGCGATTAGTTGTTATCGTTGATTCCATTTGTATTCCCCCTTGTGTAAACTGATGGTACAATTTTTTGTACTATTATTCTGCATAAACAATATCATAAACCGTTAGTTCATTTTTTGCAACTAAAAAATATCAGTAATTTAACGATATTTGTCTAGGAGTCAAAAATGAGGTACAATAATTTTGTACTATCAGTCTAATCAGAAAATAAAGGTGATTTTAATGAACGATAGAAAGCAGCAAGTTATTGCAAAAGCCCATCAATTGTTTGTCGAAAAAGGTTTTCAAGCCACTTCGATTATTGATATTTTAGAATACAGCGGTATCTCAAAGGGTACCTTCTATAATTATTTTTCATCCAAAAATGAATTGTTGATTGCCATTTTTACTTCATTGGGGAAGAAAATCGATCAGGAGCGGAATCATCTCTTAATTGGACAAGATCCAGCTGATATTGAAATATTTATCGGACAGCTTGAGTTGCATATGGCTTTTAATAAGAGGAATAAACTGTTAACCCTTTTCGAAGAAGTCTTTGTCTCCAATGACCCGGCCTTAAAACAATTTTTAAAAAGGATGCAAATTATGCATCTTAGTTGGATTTATCACCGCTTTTTAGACATTTTTGAAAAAAGCAAACACCCATATCTACTAGATTGTGCAGTCATGTTCACTGGAATGCTCCATCATAATATTCATTATCATTTTTTGGCACATGAAATGGATAGCAGTTTGAAGCATGTTATCCGTTTTACAGTGGAACGAGTGGTAAAAATGGTGGATGAAGTGGAAAGTAGCGGGGATCAATTATTGGATCCAGAAATTCTTTCTAAATGGCTCCCTGAATGTAATAAAACTGGACTAGTGTTTGAGAAAAAACTTTATCATATCGTTTCCGCATTAAAAAAACATATGAATGAGGGCGCAGATCAACTTGAACATTTTGAGTTACTGGACTTTATTCAGGAGGAAGTCATCCATTCCAAGACGCCGCGAAAATTCCTTATTAAAAGTGCTCTTGCCACATTAAGAGAAATATCAGGAGATATCTGGCAGCCGGATTTACAAAAGCTTGAGGAAATTATTGAGGATTTTCTTAGTGTAAAATCAAATATTTAAACAACTAAAGTGCGAAATGGTTTCGCACTTTTTTCAATGCTCCAATTCATCTACTGGAATGACGTCGGCTATATAGGGGGAATTTTCCGAAAAGATACAATACAAATCTGTAATCTTGTCATGAAGCGTTGTGTTTCGGATTACCAAACCCTCGTATCCCTGCTTGATTAACTTTTTACGAAGATTGGCATTGGCTTCTTCTTTATTTAATAGAATGACTTGATCTTTCCAGGTAGGGTTTCTTTTTTTGGTTGCTAGATAATCACAATAGATGTCACGTTCACTCATAAATAAATCATAGGATTCGTATTCCTTTAGATTAGGTTCATCAATAAAAACTCGATAGATAAATCCACTGACTGGCTTCTCGAGTTGCACGATTTTTGGTTCACCATCATCCCAAAACTCCGTTTCTGATTTTTCGATAACGGTTTCCGTTCCGATGGCAAATGGTTTTGCAGAATGGACATCAGCAGTAAACCAAAATCCAATTGTATCGATATCGTTACTCAATTTTTGGACCACTGTTTCTTTATTAAATTGTTCAAATTTTTTTATTGATCCGTGATAGACGATCATAAGCAGCACTCCACCTATATTTTAGGCAATCATTATCGGAAAAAGTAAAAAGACCGCCTTATGACGTTGTTAAAATGGAGGGACAGATATACTGTCCCAACTGGCTTACTGATTATGATTTTGTTGTGCCTTTATCGCCATTTTTTCAAGGCCATTTTCTCCTGCAAATTCTACATCAGCCTCTGGAGCACCTTTTTTATTCTTTGAAAATTTGCTCTTTTTGTTTTTCGCCATGTCTTTTACACCATCCTACTATTGAATTAATTAAGGATGCTGTATAGGCACCCACGATTTTAGTTTGCTTTCTTTTTTGTGGGCTATGCTTCTCAGCTAACATGGAAAAACATGGGGACGGTTCCTTTGCTTCCGAGGAAGCAAGAGAACCGTCCCCATGCTTTTAGCGTCTTGGGAATCCGCGTTCATATTGTCTTGGAATATCTATTTCTTTGTGAAGTACGGTTGCAGCTTCTAATGCCCAATAAGGATTTCTTAACATGGCTCTTCCAACGGCTACAAGGTCTGCATCTTCATTTCCGATTATTGAGTTGGCCAGTCCTGGTTCATCCAATCTGCCAACTGCAATTACAGGGACATTAAGTGCTTGCTTAATCGCTCTTGCTAATGGCACTTGGTAGGCTACATGTGTGCCCGGTCTTCCCTCTGCAGCAATTGGGCCTTCTCCACCTGCGCTTACATGGAACATATCGACTCCTGCTTTTTGAAATTCTCTTGAAAATTCGATCGCTTCGTCGATTCCATAACCGCCTTCTACGTACTCTCTTCCCGAAATCCGTATAATTAATGGCATATCTTCAGGCATTTCACCTTTGATGGCCTGAATGACTTCTTTTCCAAATTTCGTTAATTCCTGTCCATACTCATCTGTCCTTTTATTCGTGAAAGCTGATGTGAATTGGTGAATTAAATATCCGTGGGCTCCGTGAAGCTCAATCACATCCACTCCTGCTTGGATGGCTCGCTGTGCAGCCAGACGGAATTTCTCTACCATTTCTTTTACTTCTTCTGTAGAAAGAGCTCTTGGCGTTTTGGATTTTTCATCAAATGGAATCGCAGATGGTGCAACGGGCTCGTTTGCATCTTGTGCTTTTCGTCCGGCATGGGCAATTTGAATACCCACTTTTGCTCCATGTTGGTGACAAGCGTCAATAATACGTTTCAATGCAGGGACGTGCTCGTCTGACCACAAGCCTAAATCATAATCTGTGATGCGTCCATCTGGTTCCACATCGGTCATTTCAATGATAATTAAGCTGGCACCGCCAATCGCACGGCTAACATAATGTACATAATGCCAATCGGTGGCAATTCCATCTTTATTGGTCACAGAGTATTGACACATCGGCGGCATAACCACGCGGTTTTTCAACTGTAGTCCTTTAATTTGGTATGGTGAAAATAAATGATCCATCCGAACACTCCCTTTATGTGATAGCATGAATTGATACAAGGTTGAGTGGTCTTACTTTCGTTAGCGTCTACCTTTTCCGCCAATTTTACCACGTTATTTTTGCATCTAAATCTGCTTAAAATTTGCAGCGCTTTTAAAATGTATGTGCATGCATATAAATTAGCATACGGCTATTTAGTCCGTCAAGCAACTTGATTCAACATAAAAAAATGGGACCAAGCAACCCATACCTTAGCGGATTCTAATCGGTCCCATCCTCTTTTAATTGATTCAGTAGCTGCTGCAGCTCGCCAAGAACCGTTTCTTTCGAAAACGCTTTTTCAAGGGTTTCTTGAAACGTAACCATTGCCTGTTTAAGCTTTTCCTCCCCTTCTACTGTTAATGAAGTAAAAATAGCTCGGCGGTCGTCTGTACAAATATGCCTTTTTAAGGCTCCACAGTCCCTTGCTTCAAAGCGGCTTACCAGTCTAGACATGGCACTCTGACTTAACCCCACCATATTCTGCAGCTGTTGCAATTTTAACTTTTTCTCAGGAGATTCTGCTAAAAATAAGAGAACGTAGAATTCATTCAACGATAATTGATGTTTCTGTTGAAGGCTGTCTTCTAATTCATTTGTAATTTTCAGTTGCAGATTGGAGAAAGATAACCAATTGGTTATTAGTTGTTTTTGTGGAGTCGATTCCATCTGTACCACCCTATTCTTGTCCAAAAGGCCCTAGAGCCTGTGTATTATTTACCTTTATACTACCAATTAATTTATTTACTAGTCAATTGTACCTTTTGCGATAGCCTTTAAAATAAATTTTTCAACATATCCAACTTATAAAACAAAATCGTATGGTATACTGTGAAAGTCCTTTTTAGTCTTGCGAAAATTTCGAAAATCGCAACAAGATAACAAGAACGGAAGGTGTTAAGTTTATGCTACATAATCCAACAGGAAGACAGCGGTTAGGATTGGCTATTCTGCTAAGTTTACTTGGAATGCTTGGACCCTTTAATATTGATATGTATTTACCAAGTTTCCCGAGTATTGGACATGATTTTGGGGCGCGTGCCTCACTTGTACAGCTAAGTTTAACTGCGTGTTTAATTGGGCTAGCGGTCGGTCAAGTCATTGTTGGACCGATCAGTGATGCTAAAGGCAGAAGAAAGCCATTATTCATTTCTATTACTTTATTTGCATTCGCTTCCCTTCTCTGTGCGATTGCTCCAAATATAATCATTTTAATCGCAGCCCGGTTTTTACAAGGTTTTACTGCCTCCGCAGGAATCGTCCTTTCCCGGGCAGTGGTACGTGATGTGTTTAGTGGTAAAGAACTTACAAAATTCTTTGCCCTTTTAATGGTGATTAATTCAACAGCTCCGATGATTGCTCCCATGACAGGCGGGGCCATCCTTCTCTTGCCATCTGCCAGCTGGCATACCATTTTCTACTTCTTATTTTTTCTAGGGATTTTTATTGTCTTAGTGGTGGCCTTGCGTCTACAAGAAACCTTACCAGAGGAAAAGAGAGTTCCGAGTTCTGTTGGTCATTCTTTACGTACAACGGGGAGTTTATGCAAGGACCGCTCGTTTATTGGCTATGCCTTAATCGTAGGATTTGTACACGGGGGCAGTTTTGCATACGTTTCGGGTACTCCTTTTGTCTATCAAGGAATCTATGATGTTTCTCCTCAAGTCTTTAGTGTTTTATTTGGGATGAATGGGCTGGCGATTATTACGGGAAGTTTTCTCATTGGGCGGTTTGCAGGGATTGTTCCTGAAAGAAGTCTGCTTCGGATCGCCGTTATGACGGCTGTAAGTGCCACATTTGTCCTTCTTATAATGACGATTATCGAAGGGCCACTAGCTACGATAGTGATCCCAATCTTTATCTACATGACCACAATCGGAATGATTTTAACAAGTTCATTTACCCTTGCAATGGAAAAACAAGGACATCGCGCTGGGAGTGCAAGTGCTGTGTTAGGCATGCTCCCTTTAGTAATAGGTGCCATTGTATCCCCTCTCGTCGGGATTAATGAGACAACGGCTGTACCTATGGGGGCTATATTGTTTACAACTTCTACTATTGGTTGTATATTCTTCTTTACCTTATCAAAAAAGAAATCAGCGCCAGTAAGAGTGGAATTACATGTAGAAGGTTAAATTTTATAAGGAAAGAGCTGATAGCTGAGCAGCTCTTTCCTGTAGATTTCTATTCTTTTAAACTCCTTTGGCTCCCACATATCGATCTTTCCAATATTTTAACGCTAACGTTTGAATTACATTTTTAAATTCGTAAAGAATCATTAAACTGCAAAAAAAAAAAAGAGGCGACTTAGGGCGTATGAAGACCCTTTTAGTCAACCTCTTATATTTTTATAGTTTCATTTTCATACAGTCATTTCAATGTCTTTACTTTCATTTTTATAAATGATTGGACGTACAAAACGAATAACTGCTAAGGAGGCAAAAACTGCTAAGCCGCCTGCCAATAAGAATGCTCCTGTAAAAGAACCAGATTTATCAACTATGTAACCCGTTAAAGCAGGTCCAATAATACCGGCAGTATTCGCTAAAAAGTGCATGAAACCGCCTACAGATCCTACACTTTTTTGCTGCACAACATCCTGGATAATTGCCCAGTAGATCGCTCCCGTTAAGTAAAGAAAGAATACCGAGAGGGCTACTAATGTAACCGCACTAACTGTTGTTGCTACAAGACCAGCTATCCCGATACAAACTGCTGATAGGAATAAACAGGATACCAGAACGACTTTACGTGAGAATAATACACCCTTTTGAGAGAACTTTTTGAAAACCCAATCTGATACAAATCCGCCTGCAGCTAGCCCGATGAACCCAAGGACCCAAGGAATGATCGTAACAACACTCATACTCTTTACATCCAAACCACGCGCTTCAACCAAGTAACTTGGAAACCAAGTTAAGAAGAAAAACAAAATATAATTGTAGGCAAAAAATGCAAATGCTGTAAATAGGACCGTTTTTTCTTTCAAATAAAAGCTTAGTGGGTAGCTCTGTTGCGGACTTTGATTTCCTTTTACAATTGTTACATTTCCTGCAGATTTTACAGGTTTTTCTTTAACAAATTTAAGCCAGCAAAATGCCCAAATAAGACCGATGAACATAATGAGGATAAACGAAATTTTCCAGTTGTAGGAAATCGCGATAAACCCAACAATTGGTCCTGAAATAGCGCCACCAAGCGGAGTTCCACTATTAGCCAAACCTATAGCAGAGGCACGCTGTTCCAACGGGAACCAGTTATTAACCATTTTACTAATGGTCGTTGAAAGTGGGCCCTCTCCCATACCAAACAAAATACGAATCACAATTAAGCTTGCAAAACCAACTGCTAGTGCAACAGCTCCACTAAATAGTGACCAGACAATCATGGCAACGAAAAGTGTCATTTTTGCACCATATTTATCAGCTGCCATTCCACCAATAAAGTTAAAAATCGCATATCCAATTGAAAAACTACTAAAAATAAGGCCCATCTGAGTAGCTGATAAAGATAAATCATGTGAAATGAAAGGAGCACCAATGGACAAGGCAGAACGATCCAAATAGTTAACAACTCCAGCTAAGAATAACAAAATGAGTACTGGTAATTTATTCTTGACAAACATTAATATACCCCCTGTTTTTGCGGACGCTTAAGATTAAGCGCTTACTTTTATTAGAAATAAATTTCTGAATCTCTTGTTTGAAATTATCGTTTTTCTTCTAAATGTCGGATGTCCTAGTAAAAGCGGAGTCTCCCTCATTTTTTTACTTTTGCCTGGTAAGACACTTCTCCTCTAAAATTTCTCCCGAACTGATGTACATTTCACACAATTACACCATTTCCTTAATTTGACTTAAGTAATCGTATACTGTTTGAGTAACAGGAACGCCATTAACCAGCCTTTCCTCTTCTCGTTGCTGCTCAGGTTCTCCTGGCACCATCACTTTACTGAACCCTTGAACTGGCGTGGTTTGATGAATTTCATCTATCATTTTATCCATATTTTCTAAGAAGGTCTCACTATCTGTAAAAACAGCTGGGTTTATCACAAACATAAAATGACCTAGCTTACGCTTTTTATTGTAATCACCATACATTGTAGCAATATGAGGACCAAAAGCTGATCCCGTTAAAAGACCTGATAATACATCAACTACCATTGCCAGACCATATCCTTTTGGACCAGCGAAAGGTAATAAAGCGTTTACCTCGTTAGGATCAGTTGTTGGTGAACCGTTTACATCAACGCCCCAATCACTAGGTATAGATGTTCCTGCCTCTCTCGCATGAAGCACTTTACCAAATGCTACGTTACTTGTTGCCATATCCAAAATAACTGGTTTATTTTTTTTGGCCGGGAAACCGTATGCAATTGGATTTGTACCAAAATAAGGTTCTGCACCCCCAAATGGGACTACGACTTTGTCAGTATGTGTCACTGCCATACCAACCAAACCTTCTTCTGCTGCTTGCTTAACAAAGTAAGATAGTGCTCCGCAATGACTGCTGTTTATAACCGCAACTGTACCAATGCCATTCTTCTTAGCAAGATTGATAGCATAATCCATTGCTTCTTTAGCGATCACATGCCCAATGCCATCATCTCCATCAAAAATAGCTGAAGATGGACCTGTATTTTTAATTGAGAATTCAGGATTGGGATTCATTCCACCTTTTAAAAGACGTTTGACATAGTGCTCCGTTCGCAATACACCATGTGAACTTACACCTCTCAAATCAGCATGAACAAGTACGTCGGCAACGATTTTCGCGTGCTCTTCTACTAATCCACCTTTAACGAGCTTATCGATTACTAATCCTTTTAATTTTTCGTGGTTTACAATTACATTTGTCATATCCATTCCTCCTCTTTTTATATAAATCTTTTTCTAAAATAAAACTTAGTCGCATATAAAACGCTTACTTTTTATTTTAATAACATGTAACATTTCACATGTTACATGTTAGATATTAAAACAATATACATAATCAGTCAATTCTTTTATGAAAAAAAATTCAAAATTTATACACTTCTCATTTTCATCGTCATTGCTTGTAAATTAATTACAAAAGAAATTGACTTCATTTATCTAATTACCCTATAATTTTATTAAAAATGTAACATTTTACATACTAGATGTTATATTTTTAATGTTACAAATTATCTTTAATAATAGGAGGGTTACTTTGGCTGCAATGATTGAAACTTCTGCTCTCGCAACACAAATTTATAAAGTACTTCGAAATGAAATTATTAGTGGGATTTTTGCACCTGGAGATAAATTAGATATAAATGAATTAGCAAATAAATATGGAGTCAGTCGATCACCCGTAAAAGAAGCGGTAAATCAACTGGTTCATGAAGGGTTAATTGAAATATTGCCAAGAAAAGGAACTTACATTACCCAATTGCGTTTCAAAGATTGTATAGAAGCTCTTGATACTCGATTTATGGTTGAAACATGGTCGGCATCACAAGCTATTAAGCATGTGTCCGATAAAGAAATAGACATTTGGAAACAAATAATGGATAAAATGGATGCACTATTAATAGTACAGCCCTTTTCGTATGAATCATACAGTAAACTAGATATGGAATTTCATCAATTATTAGTACAATGGGCTAGGAATCAAAAGGTACAACATATTTATAATTCTATTAACCCACTAATTTCACTAGCACGAGTTGGGTACAATGAAGTTTTTGAAAATAGCTTAAAAAGACACAAAGACCATCAAAATATGTTCGAAGCATTAAAAAATCAAGACCTCTCCTCCTTGGTTGATGCATTGCAACAACACAATCATTCCTTAAAAGAAGACTTAAAGTTACATTGGAATGAACAATTGTATGGACCAATTGATGAATCGATTTAATCTCAACCTTTTTGCATTTTTTTTATAAAGTAAAGGTTTGTCTTCAAAACAGGTGATTAAACCAATGAACATAATTAACTAATTCCAACTTTAACTTCAACGATTGTCCCATCTTTTACCTAACACCCTTTCCACTTGAGGTTGATTTGTGAGGTGTAAATCAAATCTATAAATCGCGGGAGGAATCTCACTACTTATCAGAAAAATTGGCCATTGAATACGCAGTAAAATATACTTAAACAATGGCTCGAAGTTTTCTTCAAGCCATTGTTTCTTATATGCTGTTTTTTGATAGTTTGCTGTTTATAAAAAGGTCCCTATTCTGACCGTTCACTTTTAAACGGTCTTATTCGGACTATCATCTGTAACTTCCTGGTTGGCCTGTTCAAATATGCCTAGTATTCGATTACATCACATTACGCAAGGTCTTCCGGGCTTATGATAGTTTATTGCCTCCCTTTATAGAAAGCCAATCGTTATTTTAATACAGGTGCTTTTCGATTATTGGTTGCTTCTTGATAGGAATATGCAAGTTTAATTAATGTTGATTCGTCAAATGCTTTTCCAAGTAGTTCCATCCCGATTGGAAGACCACTATCACTAAAACCGGCCGGCACCGATATAGCCGGGAAGCCTGAAAACGGACTTAAACGATTGGCATTTCCTGCTCCCTGACCACTTCCAACCACTGCTGGTAATGCACTAGAAGTTGGATAGATAAGCGCATCCAGTCCATATTGATTAAAGGTTGTCATTAAGCTTTCCTTGCTCAATTTCGGACGATTCGTAATGATCCTTTGATATTCCGGATCATTCTCCAAAGATACTTTATTATTTCTAGCGATTAAACCACTTTGTAAACTTGGATGAAATAATCCGCTATTGATGATATCAGTCAATGTGTGAACAGGTGCATTGGGCCCGAGTGAAGTTAGGTAATCATTCAACTGAAATTTAAATTCAAAACCACTAAGACTAGGAAACGCTAGAATTTCATTAAGATTCGGAATCGTTACCTCGTATACTTCAGTCCCTTGCTTTTTCATATCAGCAATTGCTTGGTCCATGACCTTATTGATTTGTGGATCTGTTCCGAATAAGGCTCGTACCACCCCAATCCTGGCTTTTTTCAAGCCATTCTTCTTAAGGTAATGAGTATACGTCTGTGGTACTTTTCCTATGCTGGCCTCTGTAACTGGATCAGCAGGGTCGTACCCGGCGATCGCATCCAGCACGATTGCTGCATCTTCCACCGTACGAGCAATCGGTCCGCCCACATCCTGAGAAAGTGCAAGAGGAATAATTCCATCTCTGCTGGCTAGTCCCATGGTAGGCCGAATTCCAACAAGATCATTAAACGATGAAGGAATCCGTATTGAACCTCCTGTATCTGTTCCTAAACCGACCGTAACGAAATTTGATGTAACGGCCGCTGCTGTACCGCCGCTCGAGCCGCCAGGATATCTTGTTGTATCATATGGATTATATGTTTGTCCTCCCAAAGAACTGATCGTTTCAAATCCAAACGCGAATTCATGAAGATTCGCTTTTCCAAGGATAATAGCTCCTTCTTCTCTTAATTTCTTTGTTTGATAGGCATCATCCAATGGAATTGATCCTTCAAGTGACAAGGAACCGGCTGTTGTAGGCATATCATATGTATCAAAATTGTCTTTCAAAATAACCGGGATTCCATGTAAGGCGCCACGAACTTTACCGGCTTTCCGTTCTTGATCCAACTGTTTTGCCTCTGCCAGCGCATCTTTGTTAATCGTAATAATAGAGTTAATACTATCATCGTACTCCGCGATACGATCCAAGTAGAATTGGACTAATTGTTCAGAGGTTAACTTCCCAGTCTCCATAGCCTGCTCCAATTCTGAGATCGTCGCATCCTCAATCTTAACGGATAAAACACTTTTCGCGACAGGACTGGCATGGGTCGCAGCGGCCTGTGCCGTGGAACCTACTGGCACTGCAAGCAAACTTCCTGCTAATACAAAACTAGTTACAAACGAAATAGATTTCTTACGCCACTTCCCCATTCTGATTCTCCCCTTATTCTAAGATTCTATGAATATAGCAATCTTATTTTTAATTGTCCTAAAATACGGGAGATTTTCTAACAAAGAAAATGCAAATGTTTGGTAAGTCTACTACCCAAAAAATACCCTATATGAAGTCAACGAGAATTGGAAAATCCATACATATCCCATTATGCTGGGGTTATACTAATAAAAAGTGTTTGACAGGTGGTCCCGAATGAATCAAAAACTAATCCAAGCCTCACATATTTATATCTTACTAATTCTTTTTTCAGGGTTTATGGTTCATGTCTTAAGCCTCCCAATTTTGTTATCAACGGCTAAAAGAGATGCTTGGCTTAGCGCTCTTGCTAGTGGTGTTCCTATTACGCTCTGGTTGTTGTTCATTTTCTATATTTATAAAAAAACAAACCCATATGACCTTCTCTCATTTCTAAATCATGCTTATAGCAAATGGGTCTCGATTATTTTTTCAATCATGTTTTGTGCTCATTTCTTTGTTATCGCATTAATTACTCTTAAATTTACGATTTATTGGGCGAATGCCAACTATACCTTTGATGTTCCGAATTATGTGGTTGTTTCATTGTTTGCCTTGATTTGCTATTATTCATCCGCTAAAGGGCTTAGCACCATCTGTACCATGGCTATGCTGATCCTGCCCTTTGTTGTCTTATTTGGTTTATTAGTTGGGGTGGGAAATATACCGAATAAGGATTACGAACAATTGTTTCCTATTTTTGAAAATGGCTATTTCGATTTTTTTAAAGGATTAGGATATGCATGTTCCGGTTTAGTTGAAGTATCCTTTATCTTATTTTTAACCTCAAACCTTAAAGGTAAGTTAAAAATGAAATGGCTCATATTAACGGGGATCATACTTGCAGGATTATCTTTTGGACCTTTAGCGGGTGCGATTGCCGAATTTGGCTCAGTAGAAGCGGAAAAAATGAGGAATCCGGCTTATGAAGAGTGGAGATTGCTTACAATTGGAATGCATGTCACTCGCCTTGATTTTCTTTCTATTTTCCAGTGGCTGTCAGGTGCCTTTGTCAGAATCAGTTTATCTTTATTTATCGCTGCAAAGGGCTTTTCGTTGAATACGGAACATAAATGGGTCCTTCCAATGCTTTATGTTTTATTAATTATTGCAGCTAGCATTCATTGGGATTCCGTCTCATTTATTTATTTTTTGAAAAACTTTTACTTTCCCATTAACCTAATCTTTCAGATTTGCCTACTGCTGCTGGTTTTCCTACTCATCAAGTTAAAAGGTGTGAGCCATGAAAAATAATCAGTCTTCAAAACAAACCATAGACATTGTCCAAGTAAAAAGTTGGTTTGAAGGTTCTTCTGATATTACAGTCAAACAAAGAAACTATAAAGAGAAGAATGCCACTTGCTCATTAGAATTCTTCTTTTGTCCCAATTTAGTGGATATAAAATCCTTGAACGAAATCATTTTTCCTCAAATTAATATGGTGATAGAAAAGCATGGTTCTTTCACCATTGAGCTTTTAAGCAAGATTATGGAGGTAAGCCAGCTTAAAGAAGGTAAAAACATCAAAGCTGAATTGGAAAAGAAACTGTTTTCAGGAGAACTACTTATTTATTGCTATGATGTGAATGATTTCTTATCGATCCCTATCTCCAACGCTCCAAAGAGAAGTCCAGAAGAATCCACTTTAGAGACTTCCGTCCGAGGACCGAGAGATGGATTTGTTGAAAATGTATCGGATAACATGGCATTAATCCGGCAGAGATTAAAAACCTCTTCTTTAAAAAGTATTGAATATACACTAGGTGAGCGTAGCCAAACCAAAGTATTGTTGCTTTATATCGATGACATTATCAACCCTTCCCTTCTAGATGAAGTAAAAAAACGTTTAGAATCCATCAAGATTGATATTATTGTCAGCAGCTACGAGCTGGAAGAGCATCTTTATGATA
Organism: Bacillus sp. AFS037270; assembly: GCF_002585305.1. The sequence goes on from NZ_NUNF01000033.1 coordinate 58,426, forward strand.
ATCTCTATTCTATTTTTCCATTAATGGACCATATCGGGAGACCAGACTTTGTTGTTCAATCTTTAAACCAAGGGAGGTTTGTCATTGTCGTAGATGGAAATCCTTCTGTTATTATAGGTCCAACTAATTTCAACCAAGTTCTATTCTCACCCGAAGACGTACACCAAAGTTTTTATTATATAAGTTTTATTCGAATCCAACGGATCATTGGTGTTTTTACTACCGTTTTTTTACCAGGCTTTTACATTGCCTTAATTACGTTTCAATTAGATCAGGTACCCTACTCACTATTGGCAACCATTGCCATCACGCGAATCGGGCTGCCTTTAACAGCACCTGCAGAGGCTATGATCATGTTGATTTTATTTGAATTATTTAAAGAAGCTGGTGTACGGCTTCCGAAAGCGGTTGGCCAGACGGTGGCTGTTCTTGGCGGGTTATTTATCGGTGACGCTGCCATCCGTGCCGGGTTAACCTCTCCCTCTATGTTAGTGGTTGTTGCTATCACCGTGATCTCTGGTTATACATTGATTAACCAAAACATTGGCGGTAATATTGCCCTGCTTCGTATGATTGTTTTACTATTTTCATCCTTTTTAGGATTATTTGGTTTCTTTATTGCTTTCTTTCTGTTATTAACCCATGTCGTCTCATTGGAAAGTTTTGGACAGCCTTATATCTCTTATTTATCCAATCCAAATAGATTCGACATTCTTAAAAACTTCTTAAAGCTTCCATTTCCATTTCTCAAGAAACGGAACAAAGCCTATCGTCCTATCGATCCCGATAGTCAAAAGGAGTAATTAATGATGAGATATATATTCCTTTCTATACTCAGTTGTCTCCTCTTGGTTGTGACCGGTTGTACAGGTGCAAAAGAAATTCAAAATGAAACTTATATAACGGCCATCGGATTTGATTATTCTAAAGGACAGTATACCGTGTATCTTCAAGCATTGAATTTTTCCAATATCGCCAAACAAGAAGGCGGTTCTGGATTGCAACAGGCTTCACCGATTTTAATTGGTCAAGCCACAGGTAAAAGTATCCAGGCCGCAATCAGTAAATTAGAGCAGCATGCTGCTCTTCCGCTGTACTACGGTCATGTGAATACTTTTGTTTTAAGTAAAAATGTTATTGAGAAACATTTAGCTTCTGTTATTGAGTTTATCGGGCAGAACTCTTTCCTCAGGTATAATTGTTGGCTGTATGGAACAAACGGTGATATTAAAAAGGTTCTTTCAGCAGAAAGTTTTTTTAATTACCCCTCTATCTATACCGTCCTCCATAGTCCTAGTCCGTTATTAAAGGAAAACTATTCAATGCAGATTGAAAAATACAACCGGATTATTTCAAAATATAACCAGTCAGTAGGTACCTTAATCATCCCATCTATTGATATAGAGAAAAAGATTTTCATGCAGGATGAAAAGCCCATAAATATTGCAGCTTTGACCGGAGGATTTGTTGTTTCACAGCAGCAATACAAGGGCTGGGTCAAAAAACATGATCTGATTGGCTTAAAGTGGTTTTCCGAAAAGGCAGCGCGAATCCCAATTTCACTCTTTAACGAGCGAGTGAGTGTAGAAATTATAAAACCCAAAAGCACCATTAAAGTGATAAGTGATCCCAAACCTGCCTATGACTTAATTGTAAAAGCCAACGCCTATATCAATCAAAACGTAGAAAATTTGAGTGTGAGTAATATTGAAAAAGAATTAGCACAAAAAGTAAAAAATGAAATCCTAATAACCTTGGAAAAAAGCAATCAAATAAATGCGGACCTTTTAAATATTACTGAAATACCTTATCGGTATCATCACAAAAAGTGGGACATTAATGTTATCAATAACATTAATAAGAACTCTGTAAAACATATCCATGTTAAGATTAAGATACAACAAAACATAAATTATAAACGCTAACACGCAAAAGGATGCTCCGGCTTGGGGCACCCTTCCTGAAAATGTGTATTATAAGTTGTGTTAAGAAACAATACACCCTATAAAGTTAAACCAGACTTATCACTTTCCTGGGTTTTTCATTGTTTGGTTAACCAGGTTTTGCGTGGCATCATCCGTCGATTCTGCCGTGTTCTCAATCGCAGACTGCACGTAGTTTAAACCGGACTGATTAATGTTTTTAAAAATTTTCATTTTATTTTCCGGATCTTTGTGAGCTCGGTTGCGTACCATGTCTATTCCTCCACTATTTTCTTTTACTTTTTATTTTCTGTTTGGAGATTGAAGATTATACACTTCCTTCAAATTTAGTCAAAAAGACCCCCGCCTTATTCCTCATATTGTAATTTTTTTAAAAATTACCTATCTTTTCTATTTCTATTTTTGTATACTTGAGCAAGTTAAATAAACATAACTAGGGGAGTCCAATAGTTTGGGCTGAGAGAGAAACACGTTTAAGTTTCTTGACCCTTCGGACCTGATCTGGATCATACCAGCGTGGGGAAGTTGATAAGCATCTTTTATTAAGATTAACTTCTACATACATTTGCCGGGTCCATCCTTTTAAAGGACCCGGCTTTTTTATGTGCTTCTTTTTTCCCATTCATGTTCTAGAACTCGTCCTTTTACTAAATAAAAAGGGAGAGATTTATCAATGGTATCCACCTCATTAAATGAAAAAAACATTTCCATTATGTCAAGCTTTTCAGGCAGTAAAAAAGTTTATGTAGAGGGTTCAAGACCCGATATTAAAGTTCCTATGCGGGAAATTGAACTAAGTCCGACAACAAGTACCTTTGGAGAGGAAGCGAATCCCCCAGTACGGGTGTACGATACAAGCGGACCTTATACAGATGCAAATTATTCCGTAGACATTACAAAAGGTCTGCCTGCCCTTCGTAGTACATGGATAAATGAACGATCTGACGTTGAAGAATATGAAGGCCGTGAAATCAAACCAGAAGATAATGGATATCAAGATCTAAATGACCCTAGGGCTAATCATAAAGTATTTCCTAGATTAAAGCGTAAGCCATTACGAGGAAAAAAAGGGAAAAACGTGACACAGCTCCATTATGCAAAGAAAGGAATCATTACACCTGAAATGGAATTCATCGCCATCAGGGAAAATATGAAGCCGGAATTTGTTCGTGATGAAGTGGCAAGAGGACGGGCAATCATCCCTTCTAATATCAACCATCCAGAGACAGAACCGATGATCATCGGACGCCATTTTCATGTAAAGATTAATGCCAACATTGGGAATTCGGCGGTTTCCTCATCGATTGAAGAAGAAGTGGAGAAAATGACATGGGCCACTCGCTGGGGTGCCGACACGATTATGGATCTTTCTACAGGGAAAAACATCCACACGACTCGTGAGTGGATTATTCGAAACTCAGCCGTTCCTGTTGGTACGGTTCCGATTTATCAAGCCTTAGAAAAAGTAAATGGAATTGCCGAAGATCTAACTTGGGAAGTTTACCGTGATACCTTAATTGAGCAGGCTGAACAAGGTGTCGATTACTTTACCATCCATGCCGGTGTTCTCTTACGATATGTTCCGTTAACAGCGAAACGGTTAACCGGAATTGTCTCACGTGGCGGATCGATTATGGCCCAGTGGTGTTTACACCATCATAAAGAAAACTTTTTATATACTCACTTTGAAGAGATCTGTGAAATTATGAAATCATACGATGTGGCCTTCTCATTAGGAGATGGTTTACGTCCAGGTTCTATTGCCGATGCAAATGATGAAGCACAATTTGCGGAATTAGAAACTCTAGGAGAATTAACGAAGATTGCTTGGGAACATGACGTACAGGTGATGGTCGAAGGTCCAGGACATGTACCGATGCACCTCATTAAAGAGAACATGGATAAACAACTAGAAATTTGTAAGGAAGCGCCCTTCTATACACTGGGACCTCTTACAACGGATATTGCGCCCGGATATGATCATATAACTTCTGCGATTGGAGCTGCGATGATTGGCTGGTTCGGTACCGCTATGCTATGTTATGTAACTCCAAAAGAACATCTTGGCTTACCAAATAGAGATGATGTTCGTGAAGGAGTTATTACCTACAAGATTGCTGCACATGCGGCTGATTTAGCTAAAGGGCATCCCGGTGCACAAATTAGAGATGATGCTTTATCTAAAGCTCGGTTTGAATTCCGTTGGAGAGATCAATTTAATTTATCATTGGATCCTGAACGTGCACTAGAATATCATGATGAAACCCTGCCTGCCGAAGGGGCCAAAACAGCCCATTTCTGCTCCATGTGCGGGCCAAAATTTTGCAGCATGAGAATCTCTCACGATATTCGAAACTCTGCAAGAGAAAACAAACTTGAAACAGAAGAAACGATTGAAAAAGGAATGCGAGAAAAAGCAAAAGAGTTTAAACAATCTGGTGGTAATCTTTATCAATAGAAACACGGGGACGGTTCTTGCGCTTCTTTTTAAGCATGAGAACCGTCCCCATGCTTCCCTAAAACTCCTCGTATGTAGCTGGATCTTGATTGTTGATTCTTCCCTCTGGGCGAGTTAATCCTGAAATTAAGCTCATTTCAGTTTCATTTAATGAAAAATCAAAAATGGAGATATTTTCTAGCTGCCGTTCAGGTGATGATGATTTAGGGATCGAAATAGCTCCTAGTTGATAATGCCAACGTAATATCACTTGTGAAATCGATTTATGATGATGGTCAGCAATCTTCTGAAGCAGATAATTTTGTAACACTTCATTTGCCCGAGCTAAGGGACTCCAAGATTCGGTAACAATATTATTCTCTTCATGCCATTTTCTTTGTTGTGCTTGATTGAAAAATGGGTGTAATTCTATTTGGTTCATGCTCGGTTTAACGCCAGTTTCCTTTTCTAAACGCTCGATATGTTCAGGCAAGAAATTACAAACACCAATTGAACGAATCAGACCCCATTTTTTAGCGTCAATTAATGCATGCCATGCTTCTACGTATGTATCTTGTTTTGGATTTGGCCAATGAATCAAGTAAACATCATAATAATCTAAATTTGCCCGATATAACGACTCTTGAATGGTCGTAATGGCTTTATCATAGTTTTGATAGCGGCCTGGCAGTTTAGAGGTAATCTTTAATTCTTCTCTTGGAACTGCACTGCGTCTAACAGCTTCCCCTACCGTTCCTTCATTTTCGTAATTATAAGCCGAATCTATCAGTCTATAGCCGATATCAATCGCACTTATAATAGAATTGACCCCTTCATTTCCTTTTAGCTTATAGGTTCCCAAACCGATAACTGGCATAGTAAGCCCATCATTTAGTGTTATCTCTGGAATTTTCTTCTCCATAACTATTCACTCCTTTCAGTCCTATTTTTAAATTACCATATTTATCAATAAATTTCATAGTAATAGATCAATATATATCAAATACTAATTGATATACTTTTCTCATTTATGGGTATGATACATAACAAACCACTATTTCAAAGAAAGTAGGGATTAGGATGATTTGGACAATCGTTGGATTATTACTATTATTTTGGGTCCTTGGGCTTGTATTCCATATCGCAGGAGGACTTATACACCTTCTATTAGTAGTTGCTGCCGTGGTAATCATCTTTAAATTTATTTCGGGCAGGACAAAAAATAGAGCCTAACGACTAAAACACGAGGGGACGGTTCTAGTGCTTCTTTTGGAGCATGAGAACCGTCCCCGTGCTTCCATTATTGCTTTTTAATAGGAGTAACAACGGCAAATAAATTTTCGGCTGGATCGGAGACATTAAATTCAATGATCTTGTATCCATTTCCCCCACCTTTATATTCATTCTTCTTAGTTATTATTAATTGATTGTTATTCATTGTTCATTCTTCCTTTCTAACATTTCTTGCACAGAAGTTACTATATGACGAATGTAAAAATATGTGAATCTAAATTTCAACGTTATTAAGCGAGCCCAAAATTAAAGAAAGAGGCTGCCGCAGCAGCCGCATCTCTTCATTCTCGTTAATTTTGCTTCTTCTGTCGGGCTAATTTTACTTTATCTAACGTACCAGGAGGTTGTTCGAACCATTCATTTTTGATCATGAAATAGGCAATGTCCTTTGCATACTGAGCAATCTCAAAGGATAGCCGCTCATAATTTAAAATTAGGTCACTACGTTGACTTGCCGCAGCAGCAGTAGCATAGTTACCAGTCCCCGATGCTGTTAACAAGCTCATATGGAAAATGATTAATTTATCAGAAAATACCTCTGCTGTTGAATTTGTAATGGCTACATCAGCAGATACAGGAGATTGTGTATTATTATCAAGTAAGATAGAGGTAAAAATTTTCACATGCTTATCAGAAATATCCTTTCCTTGCAGCATAAGTTTTTGGACTTCTTTTCTGGGGGACGTTTGAGCAAAACTAAGACATAAATTTGCTCCAATCAGGTTATTTTGTATATTCAAATTTAAGTGTGAAAGCTCTACTGTATTTAATGGTCGTTTGTTTGAAAACGGGTTTAAACCCCTTAAATAGCTCTTACTATCAACAAAATCCTTTTGCTTTGTATAATCAATATAAGGTGAACGGATAAATAGCCCTTTTTCCAGGAGAACCTCTGAACTTTTATCATATAGGTCAGAAGTTTGCTGAAGTGCTTTCTTAAAGTATTGCCGAACATCTCTTCTTGCACTCATCGCTAAAAAACCGCTATAGCCCAGCATTCCTGCTTTTGACATATGGTTGAGGTATGTAAGCAAAAATGAATCTGAGTATAGTCTAGGAGCATTGAGGTTCACATCGCTAGAAGAAAAGCCGGTGGGAACTGGAATCCCTTCTTGGCTTAAAGAGATCTGTTAAAAAGGAAAGGTGGTTAGAGGAAATGCTATGCCCCGTCTCAATTATGAGCCTGACTTTTGGATCTTCCACGATGTTTAGAAAATAGCTTAGAAATTGAATAGCCATACTATCATTTAAATAAGCTGCCCAAATAGATGCTATTTCAGAAGAGGTTAAAGGTATGTTGGTTTTAGACATTACATTAGAACCTCCAAAGACTACAATAATTTTTAATTTGATCACTTTTTATTCTTATTGGTCACCAAATAACTTTTATCCTTGATGAAAATCTTCACAAAATCAGCAAGAAAAGATCCTATTTCAAAAAAAAGAAATAGGATCTTTTGCATTTTCCCTTCCAAAAAAGTTAGTTGGCCAATAACTTTTGAGCCACAATATAACCAGAACCGCCATTCACTCCATGGCCAGGCCATGTAGCAGCTCCAAGCATATACACATTTGGAATTGCTGTTTGATGCCCCGGCTGCCCTGGAAGTGGTCTAAACAGATAACTTTGCGCCAAATCATGTGCACCGCCATATGGGTCGCCAGGTCCTGCGTTCGGGTTATATCTTGCGATCGTGTCAGGCGTAACAACATATTTTCCGATGACAGCACTAGGAATGTTCGGAATATGTTTGCTTACCACATTTATCACCCGTTCTGTAAAACGCTCTGTTAAATCACAAGTCCAAGTTCCGTCCCCCACCTCAATTTGGTTGGCCGCATCCCCGCGTGGACGGATTGGCACTTCCAACACCTGTACCCTCATAATTGCCTTGCCTTCTGGGGCACGAGTTGGATCTAAATTCGTTGAGCAATCTACAGTGAAGGTCGGTTTTGCAGGAAGAAGGTCCGCCATCCCCTGGGCAATAGCCAAAGTAAACCCATCTAAGCCGTCGGTCAAGTGTGGCTGCCCTACCCGGTTAAACCGTTCATCCGGCCACTTGGGCGGTTCACTAAGGGCTAAATGAATCTGCACACACCCGCGGCCATATCGAAACTTTTCTGCTTGCGCACGGAGTGGCGGCGATATTTCGGTATCTTTTAAGAGTGAGAGATAAAGCTGGTCTGGTGTGGTGGTGGCCACCACTGCCTGTTTGGCAAGGATTTTTCTCCCTTTTGCTGTCCGAACACCAACTGCTTTACCATTCTCAACTATGATGCGCTCGACTAGTGTGTTGGTTTGAATCTCCCCGCCATGATCCTTGATTAATTGTACCAAGGCTTGAACGAGTTTTTCACTGCCTCCCTCTGGAGTAGGCATCCCCCCGCCCATCAGTGCCATTGTCGTCAAAGGCACCCAAATACCACTGCCCACTTCATCCGGAGTACGCCCCAAATGTGTGACCCAGGATGCGAGCATCGCCCGCATTACTGGCGATTTTAGTGCACTAACTGTGTTACGTGCAGTTGTCATCAGTGTGGCCGCAAAAGTAGAATAACCAGCACCACCCTCTTCATGAAGCAAGCGCTTGATAATAGGCGCAGCTTCAGCGCTAGAAAGGTCCATGTTAAACAAGCCGAATACATCGTTAACATATGGATTTAATAGTTCAAACATCGCAGCTAAAGCCGCACCATCACCTGGAGCAAGCCGTTCTGCTTCCTCCATTAGCGCGTTAAATGCAGTCGGAAGAACAGCTGTCTGTCCATCTTCCATCGAAACCCCTGTAGGGAGGTCTGTATTTAAATAACGCAACCCTCGCTTTTCTAAGTCCTCTCTTAGTTCAGCGTAAGCAGGCCCTGTTGTGAAGAGAGGATGTGCCGCTGCATAGACATCATGCTTGAATCCAGGAAGCGTCAATTCCTCTGTGCGAAGAAAACCTCCAGGGCGATCATTTTTCTCTAAAACTAGTACACTACGTCCTGCGCGAGTCAAATAGGCAGCCGCAATTAACGCATTATGGCCGCTCCCAATGAAAATCACATCAAATTTATCCACCAAATCTCTCCTCCAGTAAGCCAAATATAGTTAAAAAGATATTCTGGCATCTGGATATTAAGTACTAATTCTAGCAGGATTTTTTTGAAATATTTCGTGTTATGTTCTAATTTACGTAGGAAATATTTCCATATAGAAGAGAAATACTAAACTATTAAAATAAGTAAGAGCATGGATTAAATCAAACTCTTTATTTAACTTCTGCAAAAATAATCCAATAATCTCTTACTTATAGATATTTTTGATCAACATTTAGTTCAATCAAGTTACCATCTGGATCGGCACAGAAAATTTGTGCAAATCCACTTTTACCGTTTGGTTTTTCAAGGATTTCCACTTTATTCTGTTTTAACCATTTAAGAGTATCATAGTAGTTCTCTACTCTAAGAGCAAAGTGACCTTCTCTGCTGGATAAGCTTTTATCCTTACGAATCGTCTGTGATGAGGGATCGACTATCAAATGGAGCTGCTGCCCCTCTATTTCATACCAAGCACCTGAAAAATCAAAATCAGGACGAGGTATTTCTATTAAACATAACGTTTTCCCATAGAATTCTTTTGCTTTGACCAAATCTGTAACAGTAAGACTTACATGATGGAGGCATTGATATTTAATCAAACCAATCACTTCTTTCAATTAATTTATAATAAAAATAAAGGCAATCTTCTCTTTAAACCGTTTCTAAAACTAAATCGATTGTTTACACAATTAAATTTAATCATATCATCTTTAGCAATATTTTCACTATAAAAATTACTGCTATTAAAGTAGGGTATAAGTGTTAGTGTTACACTTTTTGGAAAATATTATATACATATTGTTTAAGAGGTCTCTACTGTCAAAAAAATATTAGAGGGCATTTTTGTGAAAGAAAATAGTCATAACGTTGAACTTACATCAGCAGAAATTGCTAACCTTTGGATACAATATATAAACGATACATTAACCATCTGTATCCAGAGGATGGAGCACAACTATTAATAAAATACGGATGGTTAGAACAAACCGCCATTAGCTGATGATCGAGAAAATTTGGCAAATAAGAAGTAATGAGTGCATGTGTATTTTAATCTAAATGTGCAATCATAATGGAATCCTATTACCATTAAAAAGGGAGGCGTTTATTTGCAAAGCCCTCCCATCGTTCCGTTCTATTTGATTTCCTCTTCTATTTTTTCAATAATGGTTTCATAATATCCAGCTGGGTGTGGCACAAATTGATCTCGTCCAACTAGTTTATCAACCACATGCTTACTGCCATCAGCTTTTATTTCATAACCTGCCACTCGAATTGTGTCTTTGATTCCAGTCCACAGTTCGCGAAAGTCGTTAAAATCAACTATTACGATCCCTGCCACTTCTTCTTTTTGCAGGATTAATTCATCTATCTCCACATGACATTTATATAAAAATACATGGGCGATTTCATTATCAATATAATCCCCTTGGATCGAACAATAATTAATGATTCCTAGTGGCTGTAATTCGTCAAAGGTAAGATCGACACCCAGTTCCTCTTTCACTTCGCGCACTCCATCTACTATCGTTTCAGCTGCTAATAGATGACCCGCAGCGGTGATATCGAAGAGTAAAGGATTTTCCTTTTTCTGTTCACTGCGAAGCTGCAAAATGAGATTATCCCCACTCACAAACCAACAATGGAAAACTTCATGCCAATATCCCTTTTTATGTACCTCTTCACGCGTAGCCACACCCATTTCATTTCTCGCTTGGTCGAAAATTTTTAATTGTTCCGTATTCATCTTGCTCCCCCTATCACTTGTTAATGGAGATAATCATACGTATTTTTTGCTAGTAGTAAAAAGGTCACGACGATAAACAAGGCCCGTACGTAACCACTTCCTCGCGCAATCGCAAATTTCGAACCGCAAATGGCCCCAACTAATTGGGCAATTCCCATGGTAATACCATAGGCATAATTGACATGCCCCAAATACATGAACATAAGCAATGCCGAAATATTACTGCCAAAATTTAAAAACTTGGCATTCCCCGCTGCCTTTAAAAAATCAAAGCCAACCATTAAAAAGGCAAAGATTAAAAATGAGCCGGTTCCCGGACCAATAAATCCATCATAAAATCCAATGGCAAAAATGAGGATCATAAATATCGTTAAGTGCCTGTTTGATAATTTTTTGTTGGTTGCTACACTTCCCCAATCCTTTTTGAAAATCGTATAAATCGCTACGACCCCGAGCATGACCAGCATCAATGGTTTTAGGACTTCAGGATTCATCAAATCGACCGTCCAGGCGCCAATCATTGAACCAATAAACGTTAAGGGAAATAACTTATATACGGACTTGATATCAAGCTTGCCTGAGCGGTAGAACATGATGGTGCTGGTTAAAGAGCCGATGGTTCCGGCTAATTTATTGGTAGCAACAGCTGCCGCTGGTGATAATCCTGTAAATAAAAATACCGGCAATGCAATCAGACCGCCGCCGCCAACAACCGAATCAATAAATGCGGCTAAAAAACCAAATACAATTAAAATAACTAATAACGATGGATCTAAATCAAATGGCATCTATTCAACCTTCTCTCTTATAACTATTGAAATAGTAGCTAAAGTTTTAACTAATGTAAATAGGATTCGCTAGTTTTAATTATGAATGATCGTACTAAAAAGGGATTTTAACCTTTTTAGCGAAATTATTCCTATATCATTTTGGAGGTAGTTTATGAGCCCTATATTAAATCAAATAGGAACTATTTTTATTCCTGTCAGTAATATTAGTAGCGCACGTGATTGGTATTGTGATTTATTAGGCCTGCCCGTTGAAGGAGATATTTTATTCGGCCATTTATACGTATTACCCATGAAAGGCACTGGAATCGTATTAGATAGCAAGATTTATTCCAAAAATACCATTTATAAAACTCCTCCTTTTCATTTCAACACTGCCAACATAGAAAATGCCTACGATTATATGAAAGAAAAGGATGTTGAATTAACAACAGGTATAGAGCATAACCATTGGTTTAATTTCAAAGATCCTGATGGAAACCATTTAATGGTTTGCCGGTGTTAAACTTTTTTATTATATTGGTTAGCATGCTATTCCAACTATCATTTCAAAATATGAAAAAGGTAACATGGAATTTCCAGTTACCTTTTTGTTTCGATATCTTCCGTTATTTTTCAAAAGAATACGCTCTTTCCACCTTACAAACTCTGACTATATAGTTTTTATACCATTCCTCTTTGCCCTTTTGTTGAGCGATTATATGCGCTGCATGGTTCTTCCATTTCTCAATGGCTTCTAATGAATTCCAATAGGAAACCGTAATTCCTAATTTTGTGTCCCTCGCGCTTTCGATTCCTAAAAAACCTGGCTGTGCCGAGGCCAGTTTCTCCATTGTTTCAGCCATTTTTCCATAACCATTATCCCCTTCTGTCCGTTGTGAAGTAAAGATCACAGCATAATACGGCGGTTGTAGTGTTTCACTCATTTTTTATTCCCCCTTTTTGTCACCATAATTTATTTTATAATAAATTTAAAACATGGAGTCTTTTTATGATTTTTTTAGGATCATGGTCTCTAATACAACTATTATCATATATTTAGATGAGGATTTATTTCTAATACATTTTATATGAAATTAGGTGAGACCAAATGTTTGCTGTTCATTTTTTTGAAAACAAAAACCTTTTGTTAAGCCAGCTCCTTCAACGGGTCCCTGACGTCGGGGAAGAATTAAAGATAAAAGGCCGTAAAGGAAAGGTTTCAAGTGTTACCAATGTGGAAGAAAATAAGTTTCATGTCCAAGTAGTCATAGAAAAAGTCACTAAAGGCAAAACAGCCGTCGTGGACCAATCCAAAAAGAGAAAACGGTAATATCTTGCAGGATTCAGTCCACGGTCTCTTTTTATGTAAGAATGTCATTTACAAAAAGGAAAGATTACCCATGAGTGATGACAAAACAAACTTGAATGATGATTCGCTAGAAGACAGCTTAGAGAAAATTATCAAGAAAGAAAAGATAAAACTGGATGCCCTTGAAAAGAAATTAAATGAATTAATGAAAAACCTGGAAAAATATGAGAATATCAATAAACGCCAATGATTAAAACCATCAAATTTTTATGATGGTTTTTTCCTCATCATAAGTGCTTTTTCTATTGACCTGTAACCGTTAACATGGTAAAAATACTGGTGGAAACATATTCCTTTTATCACCTTAGTAGATATATAGAATCGAAGAAATGGGGAAACAGATGGAGCAATTACCATGTCAGGACTGCAAAGGGTTGTGCTGTGGTCCAGTTGCTATATCCGAAGTGGAATTAAAGAAGATAAAAAAGAAGATTAAAACTATGCCGAGGAAGACACGTGATCAATTAGAAAATCAACTCCGCTTCCATGGAACTTGTATTTTTTATGATACGGAAAAAGACCGGTGCGGCATTTATTCTGCCCGTCCGAAAGCGTGCAGTATGTTTGGGTATTATAAGGGTATGACTTGTTTTCGTAAGCCTGAGTTAGCAACGAAAAATCATGATTTTATTGAAGAACCGGTTGGGATTCTTTCGATTGATTTTACTTGGAAGGATTTTAAATAGAAGATACCAGAGTTTACTCCATGGAGTGCTCTGGTATTTTTTTGCTTCCATTCAAACTCCTGAGTGAGCTTTTTTCCTTCATTTGTCCAAATGAGGTCCGTAGTCGGACACACTCTGGCTTTTTTCACTCCGCCTAGTCCAAACCAAACCTTCATTTTCTTTTAAAAAAAGCCTATAGCCACCTCTTCAATTCCTCAATAAACCCAACAACCTCTTCCTCTTTCGTTGCCCAAGAAGTTACCAAACGAATCGCTGAATGATCAGCATCGACCTTCTCCCAAACATGAAAGGCATAGTTCTTCTCCAATTCAGCAATTAACGTATTAGGGAAAATCGGAAATATTTGATTAGACGGAGAATGCGTCAGAAACTTCACATTAGCTTGCGTCAACGCATCTTGAAGCAACCCTGCCATCCGATTGGCGTGCTCGGCTAACTCAAAAAACAAATTGTCTCTAAACAATTCGAGGAACTGAATCCCCAACAATCTTCCCTTCGCCAGTAGTGCTCCTTTTTGCTTAATATGATAACGAAAATCCTCCTTAAGAGAATCTCGACAAATTACTAAAGCCTCTCCCAACAACGCCCCATTCTTCGTCCCGCCAATATAGAACGCATCAACAAGGTTAGGCAAATCACTTAATTGAAGATCATTTTCCTTCGAACAAAGAGCAGACCCTAGTCTTGCCCCATCCATATATAAAAGAAGCTGATTCGCACGACAAAAATCACTTAACTGCTGCAGCTCTTCCTTTTTATAAATCGAGCCGATTTCCGTTGAATTAGATATGTATACAAGCTTAGGTTTTACCATATGTTCATCCGGATGGCCCTCAAGTACGGCTTTTACACCCGCAGGAGTTAGTTTTCCATCTTTACTTTCAACAGAGAGAACTTTGTGGCCTGTAGCTTCAATGGCTCCCGTTTCGTGACCCAGAATGTGGCCAGTACTCGCGGATATTACTGCCTCATGCGGTCTTAAAAATGCTGAAATCGCTGTTAGGTTTGTTTGTGTTCCGCCAGTTAACAGATGAACATCCACGTTAGTACGGCCCAATTTCTCCTTTATTCGCTTAATTGCCTTTATAGAATAGTCGTCTTCTCCATATCCTTCTTCTTGAACTAAATTGGTCTCCATCAATGCCTTTAGGATTTGTGGATGTGCTCCTTCACTGTAATCATTCTTAAAGCTGTACATTTTCCGTTCCTCCGTTATTAAATTTCCATTTTTCATTCACCCTTAATCGTACCATAATCCGTCAATTTAAGTGAATACGATTACCCAATGATAGATTAGTCATATCAATATTTACCTCATCCCAGCTTCGAATAGTTCCACACAAATAGGTGACGATATATATGTAACACATTATTTATAGGGAGTGAAGTTCTTGAAAAAAGGTTTAGTCACTTTCGTGTTAGCTTCTACCCTTGTTGGTTTAACTGGCTGTGCTGATAATGCGACCAAAAACAACCTAAGAAATGACGTAAACAATGGTATGGATGTACGCAACGTCAGGAACAACAATGATAACCGCTTAAGTGTTCAAAATGTAAATGATCAGGATAATAACCTACGATATTCAAACCGTGCCGGAAGGGCGGTTGAAAAACTGCAAGAAGTGGATTTAGCGCATGTCATCATCCGAAATAACAATGCCTATGTCGCAGTTCGCTTAAAAAACAATCGATTCCAAACGGGAACTGGTACCACAAACAATCGTAACAACATGGGTACAACAGGCATCACTGGTACAAATAATAACCTAGGTACTACCGGTACCAATGGCCGTGACAACCACCTTACTTCTCGTGGCGCTGGAACTGGTCTGAATGGAAACTATCCGAGTACTACCGGTGTAAATGCGCTTGACAATACAGCTACTGGTTTAAACCCTGGAGCTGGTGGAACATCAAATACTCGTGGTACGATCGGTATTCGTGGCACCGGCACCAATAATGGCACAACTGGTAACCTAAACAACACTTTTACAGGTACAAACGATGGTACTGCAGGAACAAATGATGGTACCACTCGAACGAACTTTCGTAATGTTACGACTGCTTTAGATCAAAAAATAGAAAAACAGGTACGAACTGCTGATCGCTCTGTCAATCGTGTCTATATTTCGTATGATCGAGATTTCTTCCGTCAAATGACCGACTACTCAAATGATTTAAACAGAAAAGGCCGTAACCTGAATAACAACATTTGGAACGACTTTAACAATACGGTCAATAACATCTTCCGTTAAATTTTCAGGAAGAAGCATTGTCTTTTCTCCATAGGAAAAGCAATGCTTCTTTCTTTGCCCATTTGCCCGTTTTAACTATCCATTAATTGATCCTTGTCATCAGCTTGTGGGGGTTCCTCCATCCAGCCATTTTTAATCATAATATTAGCACCATCCTCTGCATACAATGCTATTTCCGGAATTAAAGATGCATACTGAAATCCTAAATCCTTTCTTGGACTTGCTGCCATTCCCATACCATAGTTTCCAACTCCTGCAGCAATCATCGCTGATGTCAAAAACATCATTAATTTATCCGAAAATATAGATGACGTGGAATCCAGGACAGCAGCATCCCAGCTCATTGGTGCGGGAAGATCTTCTTTTATAAGAAAACCACTAAAGATATCCATATGTTTTTGGGCGATTTGTTTACCTCTTTTCAGGTATTGTTTGACCTCTTCACTCTTAGCAATTTGTCCAAACCCTGTGATTAAGGCTTTTCCTATTGCATTTGTTTGTACATTCATAAACAGATGAGTAATCTCCACAACTGTCAAAGCTCTTTTTTTACCAAAGAATCCATTTAAAAATTGCTGTTTCTCAACAAAGTCAACTTTATCTGGTGTCGATATAAACGGCGGTCTAATATAGGTCCCTTGTTTTAACATCAAGCGGCGCGTGAGGTCCTGTGCTTTAACGGCTGCTTGTAATACTTTTTTATGAAAAGCGACCACATCTTCACGAGTAGCTAATCCCAGAGCTGCGCTGCTGGCAGCCATGGCGAGAATGGACATTTGTCTTAAATACATGAGAACAAACGTATCAGAAAACAGTTTTGGCGCTTCCGGCAATACGTCTTTTTCGGTAAATCCAAAGGGAATGGGAAAATCCTCATTTTTAAAAAAACCTTGAAGAAACTCGATATTACTTTTTGCCACAGATAAAGTAAATTCAATAATCGTACGTACTTCCGGGTCCGTTGATTTCTCTAAAAAGTGGTTATTCATACATATTACTGATGTATCATTTATGTATTGAGACCATAATACCGCCATTTCAGCAGCCGTTAAGCGGATTTCTGATTGATCCTCCAAATAGAACACTCCCCTCGTAATGAATTGCCTACTAATAAATGTCTTGCATTCGTTTATATGGAATTATCTTTTCCTATCGATGGTAAAGTTATGAATGATTCCCAAAAAGACAAAAAGAGCGATTTATCAACCGCTCCCTCATCTGTTTCGTCTTTTACGTTCATAAATACACCGCTTGATTTCCTTTTCAAGATTTTGAAAAAAATTTTCTAATCCTTTGTTGGCACCGGAATCTAAAATTCGCTTGCTGGCTAAACCTAGTGCCCCTGTAACTTGGCCATTTGCCTTACAGGTTAACATGGTAGACCCTTGGTTCTCTTTAAGCATAAGTAAGCAATAGCCATTCAGCTGTCCCATATTTCCATTCCCCTTAATATGGAGTCGTAAAAGGCTTGGGGCTTGATCTTCATTTAATCGGATTTCTAGTGTAAACAAGTCTTGGATTGGCCCTATGTGGGTCTCAATTTCCGCTTTATATACACCATTTGACACTATGGAAAGGGACCTGCATCCTGGTAGTGCATTATGAAGGACTTTTTCATTTTTGATATACTTCCAGACCAAGTTTCTTGGTAAACTGAAGTGGTATTGGTACTCGATTTCCACAGTTTCTCCTCCCGTTGCCAGTAGATTATGATTTATTCATATTCATGGTTGGGCGGAGATGTTAAAAGAAACTTTATGTATTTATTTACATAATAAATAGAAAAAGAAAAGGTAGAATAGAAAAGCTGACTCGATCCATCGTATGTGACGATTTTTCGGAGTCAGCATTTTTTATACGTTTTCAGCTCAATTGTCCTTATTTTCTTCTTTATCTGGAGTTATTTCTTCCGAGAATTCCGTTAACAAACCTGGTTTGGGTTGTTTTCCTCCCCTAACTGTCGTCTTGTTCTGTGTGCTAATCCGATATCTCATTACAAAGTAAATGGCGGAAAACAAAACCAGCATGACAATTCCGGCCACAAGCCCTGTACCTTGACCGGGAATTAACGGCATACTTAAAAGAACAATAATTAAGCTAATTAACGCAATATACGAAGTATACGGAAAGCCCTTTACTTGACAGATGCCTTCAGGAGGGCAGCCCTCCCTTTTGCGAAAGCGGATATGACTGGCCATAATCACCGCATAAGTAAAAATCAATGTGAAACCGCTCGTACTGATCAATACCAAATAGACCCTAGGGAACAGCAGGCCAAAACCTAAGCCTAAAAGCATAGCAAGACCAGAAAAAAGAATGCCGCGATATGGCACATCTTTATTATCTTTGAGCAACTGTGGGGCATGTCCTTCATCAACTAATGACCGAACCATTCTGCCCAGCCCAAAAATCGCTGCAAGCATCGCTGATAAACTCGCCGAAATTAACACCCCATTGAGGGCGGAACCAGCCCAGCCAATCCCCCATCGATCCAAAGATGCTACCATCGGACTAACCGTTTCATTTAGTGCCGCTGTCGGGATGAGTGGAAGTAGTGCTATTGCATAAAGGATATACAAACCAACTAGAGCAAACACTGTGTATCGAATCGCCTTAGGAATGGTATCACGGGGATTCCTTGCTTCTGAAGCTGCTAATCCAATGATTTCAAAACCTGCATAGGCAAAAACCACGAGTAACATACTTCCGGCGATCCCCTTAATCCCGCCTGGCATGATTGACTCTCTCGTTAACTCCCCAGCCCCTATCGGACCTTTGTGAGGGAGTAAACCCGTGATTAACACAATAGCGGTAATGATAAAGAAAATAATCGCAAATATTTTCACTCCGGATAGTCCACTTACGATTTTCCCAAACTTGTCCGCCCCTAATAAGTTCACCAGTGTTACCCCAACAATAAGAAAACTTCCGAAAATGGCAATCGATAAATGGGGAAACCATTCTCGGAGCAGGATCGAAATGGCGGTAGCTTCACTCGACATCGATAAAACGGTACCTGTCCAGTACAGCCAGCCCACGACAAAGCCAAATCCAGGACCAAGTTCTCGTGCTGCGAAATTACTAAACGATCCAACAGTAGGAGCTGCTACTGTCATTTCTGACAATGCATAGAGAATTAAATAAACCAGGACGCCTGCTAAAATGTAGGACAATAAAATAGACGGTCCAGCTGCATGGATGGCAACGGATGAACCTAGAAAAAAGGAACCTCCAATGACGCTTCCTAAGGCCATCATCGTTAACTGCCACGCGGACAGTCCTTTACTTTTTGTCTCCATTAAACGTTTTCTCCCATACTTTAAATTTTCGCATGAAACATGACAAGGATATTATTAGCTCCCGTTTATAAATTGATTCTAGAATGAGACAAGTTGGACCCTATGACGAGAACTGGACTCACACAAAGAAACCGCTCAAAAATCTGAGCAGCTCCCTCTTTTTCTATGTTTAACTGAATTTAAGTTTACATATAAGTATGTTGATTCGGCGGCTCTGCCAAACCAGTGTTTAAGTATTCCTTTTCTAATTCGCTCAGGGACATCTCATACAGATGCTTATTTTTTATTTTATACACCCCTGATTGGATTAATTGATCAATCAAAATTTGTCTTTTATCGTGGACAGCTTCCTGAAGTAATTCGCTCACCCGAGAAAACCTCCATTCATAGACTTTTATTTTTGACCTTCTGCCCTTAATTATAAATAGTCCTATTTTAAAATATTGTCGAAACCTCACATCATCGTAAACTTTAACGTTATTTTAATGAACGCAACAATTTTTGAATATGGACATAATGTTTTTTCAAGATATTTAATCAGATTGTTACATTTGTTCATTTTTGATGGTTGAAAAAATAATTGCTATACTCGTTGTAGATTCAAACTCCCGAGAGACCCGAGGTGATATCGATAATGAGATATGCAAATTTAGATGGTGTTGAAAATAAAAAAACGTTTAAAGATATGCGTAAGTGGCAAAAAGAAAGAAAATCCAAGATAAAAGATTTAACAAAAAACATTGAACAATCGCCTGTGAAAAAGATTCAAGAATTGAATGAAAACAGGAGCAAGACTACCTATACCTGGATTGGCCATTCCACCTTTTTACTCCAGCTAAATGGCGTAAATATTTTAACTGACCCAGTCTGGGCCAAGCGGATGGGTTTTCAAAAAAGATTAACAGCACCTGGAATTGCCTTGGAGGACATGCCAGAGATTGATATGGTTATGATTTCGCATGGCCACTATGACCATTTAGATTTTCCAACGTTAAAAAAATTAACATGCAGCCCTCATTATTATGTACCAGCTGGATTAAAATCACTCTTTTTAAAAAAGGGTTATCAAAATGTAACGGAGCTAAACTGGTGGGAAAATGCTGAGCATCAAGGCATTTCCATTCATTTCGTCCCTGCCCAGCACTGGACCAGACGGTCATTGAATGATATGAATACGTCCCATTGGGGCGGATGGATCTTTCAAACCGGGCAAGAAACCTTTTATTTTGTTGGTGATACCG
This sequence comes from Bacillus sp. AFS037270, assembly GCF_002585305.1. The sequence continues at coordinate 78,541 of NZ_NUNF01000033.1, forward strand.
GCTATTTCACCGGTTTTAAAAAAATTGCCGAGCATTTTGACATTGATACCGTATTTATGCCAATTGGCGCATATGAACCAGAATGGTTTATGGCTGTTTCTCATATTAACCCTGAGGACAGCGTCAAAGCCTTTCTGGAGTTAAAGGCGAAAACATTTGTTCCAATGCATTACGGCGCCTATCGCTTAGCGGACGATACCGGACCGGAAGCATTAGAACGGTTATACCGCGCATGGGATAATCAGCAGCTTCCAAAGGAACAATTAAAAGTACTTTTACTAGGCGAAACGGTCATGTAGTTTTATAAGGAGGATGTTTGTTCCACAGCAAACATCCTTCTTTTTTATACCCTCTTACGCCTGATACTAAACTGTAATACTCTGATAACACCGCTGATAAAATGATTTGCTACAATGTACAACATGTATTAAGAATAATCAGAAAAATCATGAAAGTAGTGGTGTTATAGTGATTAACAAGGTACTAATACTTTTAAGCTTGTCAATTTTGCTTGCAGTAGGCGGGATTAACTTGTCCATACATAAGGTTCAAGCCGAATCGTTAGTTGACTTAGATACTCAAAATCATAATGCTGCCCTTCCTCCTGCTCCCAAAACCACAGAACCAAAATTCCCGAATACCTCCACTCTATCCAACAACCTGGTTCAAGTTTCCCAAGACATCCAAGAGAATACGGAGGCCATCCGAGCGGCAGACAAAAGTCAAAACGAGCTCCAGGTAGACATTCAAAACCTAGAAAAAGATATTCAGGTAGTCAAAGTTCGCCTGGAAAAACGAACTACTATTTTAAAAGAACGCGCCCTTGCCTATCAGCAGAGTGATAAACAACTTACATATATCGAAGTGTTGCTTGAAGCGTCTAGTTTAAATGACTTTTTGGACCGTGTGGGTGCAGTGGCAGCATTCGCAGAGGCTGATCAGGTACTGATCGAACAACAGAAGAGTGAGCAGCAGGAATATGCAAGAAAACAAGCAAATTTAAACAAGAAGTTGACATCCCTTGCTGAATTAACAGATAATCTAAAAATAAGAAGAACACAACTTGAAAAAAAGCAGGCAGAGTTTAAACAAATGGCACTGCAGCTTGAAGCTTCTCCGTCTCACATCGTTAACCCTATTAACGCTCAAAATGGATACGTACATACAGTTATAAATGCTGGCAGGAAGTATATTGGAGACTCCGTTTATGTGTTTGGCGGCGGGAGAACAGCCTCTGATATCGCCCAAGGACGCTTTGATTGCTCCGGTTTCGTTCACTGGGCGTTTTCTCAGGCTGGTATTGAAATTGGACGAGATACCTCTTCCATCAAAAATGATGGCCGACAGGTTTCTGCGGCTAATATGCAGCCGGGTGACCTTGTGTTTTTCGACACATATAAAAAAGATGGTCATGTTGGGATCTATATCGGAGACGGTAAATTCATCGGTTCTCAATCCTCTACAGGAGTGGCGATTGCCGATATGACAAAGGGTTACTGGAAGTCTGTATTTAATGGACAGGTCATCCGGATTTAATGACCACCTTCCCTATCGAATGGAAACCAACTCCTACATATTTCTGTTGTTTTCCTTGCTATAATGGAATATCAGGGAGTGAATGATATGAAGCTTTTAAAATACTTGATTTGTTTCGTACTGTTAATTGGAGTTGGGACCTCCATATGGATTTATTATCCTCATTATCAACTTTACCAAATGAAAAAACATACCGTTAAAGCGAGTCAAACGGACAATCAAGTCTCTTATCTAACCTATTTTAAAAACACAAAAGATGACACCTTGCATCATTTAGCCTTAGGTGATTCAATTATCCGCGGGGTTGGTGCCGGGCAGAGCGAAAATATGGTGACGCAATTTTCTAATTTGCTGAGCGGACAAACCCATAAAAAGATAGAGTCCGACAACCAAGGGATTAACGGGATTACAAGCAGCGAATTAAATCAGCTCGTACAGACCGGGCAATTTGATAATTCCATTAAGCAGGCGGACATTATCACCATTAATGTAGGCGGAAATGATATCATTCATGCTGCCAAGGGACTCGACCTCCAGTCTGTATTCCAGACCTACGACGAGCTCCAAGCCACTTTTACGAAAAATTTAACTGATATTACGTCCAGAGTAACTAAACTAAATCCTAATGCCACAGTTGTGTTATTAGAATTATATAACCCGTTATCTCCTGACAATCAAATGTACGCTCTTGCTGATAAACTTCTGCCAAAATGGAATGTCCATATATACGAAACATCAAACAGGCTTCCCTCTTCCATTGTGATAGAAACCACAAAGGTAATTAACGGGGAACACTTACAAAATTTATCAGCCGATGGTGTTCATCCAAATTTGGCGGGCTATACGGCCATCTCCGAGCAAATGATGTACCAATTTAAACATCAATATCGAAAAACGGCAGCATAAAAAAACGAAGGAGCATAACTCCTTCGTTTTTTTAAAATTTAATGCGAACGTTTTCACAGGTCAAATAAAATTTTTATTTACTCTTTTGATTCGAATTTCACTTTTATTACGTCTTCTTTTCAGACGATTTACTCGTTCTTTTTCATAAAAATAATGAACAATAAAGTAGGAAATTACACTTAGGATAATACCAAAAATCGTCATTCCTATAAGCGCATGAAACCCGCCGTGGATCAGGCTTACTAAGCTATGGAAATCACCATGAAGGAGTTTTTGAAATGAAAATGTTCCATTGTGACCTAGTTTCACCTTCATTGGAAAGATTAGTTTCCCCAATTTTCTGGCAAATGGCAATAGAATAACTGGCAGCAGGGTGAGTTTTCCAATCACATTACCGATTATTGAAGCTGGTAGTGACCCTTTTGCTAAGCGGACAATGGGTACAAATAATATATAGATAAGGGAGGCAGACGAAATCACTAACATCTCTAGCCCGAATCCAATTGCAAATCCCAATGATACCTTTTTTGCCCCTCCTGGAGAACGGAGAAGTTTTAAAAAGTTTAACTTAAAAGCACGTCCTAGACGTTGAAAGAAATTATGCTTTTTATGTTTTATGCTCATAAGTTAACCCCCCAACCGAATACAATAAATGATTATAAGTTAATTATATTCCAAATAAGCTAAATAAACCAGAAGTACTATACAAGATATTGCTGGTTTTTTGAATATTAATTAAAAATTAATCTAATAAGGGAATGTTTTCCTAAATTAAGTGGAAGCGATACCTTTAATGGTACTTTAATTTTACATAAGATATTCATGTTATCAAATCATGTTCCGTTTTCAGGACTATTAACCCATTAAGAAGGGAGCTTCACGATAAGGAATCCCTTTTCTTATCCTTAAAAATTTCACAAATAGCTCATGTACTAAAAAGGTAAAGTGCTAATATTTATTGTATGATGAAATTAAACCTATATTTTTTTTAAACAAAGGAGTAAAAACACTATGTCACAAACGTTTAATGCCTTGATTGTGGATAAGCAGGATGAAAAATTTTCGGTTGAAGTACAAAATCTATCTTTAACCGATCTGCCTGAAGGCGAAGTCCTCATTCGTGTTCACTATTCAAGCGTCAATTATAAAGATAGCTTAGCCAGCATCCCGAATGGCAACATTGTTACACGCTATCCATTTGTACCGGGAATTGATTTAGCAGGGGTAGTCGTTTCTTCAAGTGACGATCGTTTCCAAGCAGGAGATGAGGTCATCGCTACAAGTTATGAAATCGGAGTTTCCCATTTTGGCGGTTACAGTGAGTACGCGCGGATTCCTGCTAACTGGATTGTTCCACTTCCTAGTGGTTTAACTATGAAAGAAGCAATGATCATTGGTACAGCCGGCTTCACGGCTGCACTCTCCGTGCAACGTTTAGAAGAAAATAACGTTACTCCAGATTCGGGCAAGGTTCTCGTAACGGGTGCTACGGGCGGGGTCGGCAGCTTTGCTGTTTCTATTCTTTCAAAACTTGGCTACCTGGTAGAAGCTAGCACCGGGAAAATTTCAGAGCATGATTACTTGAAAAAGCTTGGTGCGACAGAGGTCATTCCGCGTGAAGAAGTTTATGACGGAAAAATTAGAGCCTTAGGCAAGCAAAAATGGTTCGCCGCAGTCGATCCGGTCGGTGGTGAGCCGCTTGCGTCGTTATTAAGTCAAATTCAATACGGCGGTTCCGTGGCGGCAAGTGGCTTAACAGCAGGGACTAAGCTTCCCACAACCGTGTTCCCGTTCATTCTAAGAGGAGTTAATTTACTAGGCATAGACTCGGTCTACTGTCCAATGGAGACGCGATTAAAAATCTGGGATCGTCTCGCTTCAGATTTTAAACCAGCAAACCTAGAAGAGCTCATCCAGTCAGAGGTTACACTTGAGCAGCTTCCTGAGGTGCTTCCCACTCTCTTAAAGGGTCAGGCACGGGGGAGAATGATTGTGAGTTTAATTTAGTATTGTGTATTTCGCTGCAAAAAATTGAAAAATCGCCGAAAAAGGTGTCGAATCGCTGATATATCCTAAAAAAACACCGATAAGGTGAATTTCCTAAAACAAAACATAAAGAAAGACTGCTCTTTTTCGAAAAGAAGCAGTCTTTCTTTCATTATTTAACGATATTTAGCCAGAATATGATTTTCTATAGGTAGATGTAATTCCTCAATCCCCTCAATCACCAATTTAGCAATATGTTCTGCCCCATATTCCTGAAAATGGGTTGGATCCTTAACTCCTTGAGGGTAATTCGGATATTGGCCGGCTTTTAGCCATAAAAATAATTTCTTTGTATCATCGGTCCCTAGCTGTTGGTATAATCTTCTACTTTTTGCCGCTAAATCAATCACAGGGACGTTTTCCTCTTTTGCAAGAGCCTTCATGGCTTCCGGATAACGGCCGTGAGTATCCAATGCCCTGCCATCGTTTGAAAAACTCATCCGTTGAACAGGTGTGACCAGAATGGGAAATGCCCCTTTTTTCCGTGCCCCATCAATATACTGTTTTAAATAAATTTTATAGGTTGTATTTGGATTTGTGTAGAGATTTGGATAACTAACTTTTTCATCATTGTGGCCAAACTGTATAAACAGATAATCACCCTTTTGAATACTGTTCAAAATCCATTCTAATCTACCCTCATGGATGAAGCTTTTCGAACTTCTTCCCCGTTTTGCGAAATTTCGGACTGTTACCTGTTGGTCAAGCATGGTTGGAAGCACCTGACCCCAGCCTGTACGCGGAAATAGTGAACTTGGATAATCGGATACCGTTGAATCCCCAGCAAGATAGATGGTGACAGGTTTTGGTGCTTGCTCTGCCATCGCGGGCTTTGGTGCCGCTTCTGATCTATTATTAACCATGTAAGCGGCAAAACCCGCTAGGATGACGAGAACTGAGATAAATGTAAGCTTCATGCCAAACCTTTTTTTCAACTTCTTTCCCCCTATAAAAAAACCGCTCATTAAAAATATTGTTCTTGTAACATTCCCAATCAATCCATTTTTACACCTTTTTCAGGTTTCTGTACAGCAATTTAATTCTTTTTACATAAGTTTTTCAGTTCTAATGAACAAAAGCGCAAGCGCCTNNTGGCTTATGACCTCGAGGGGCTAGGCGCTGAAGCTGGACGTGTCTATACCTGTAAAAAGTTATCCACAAGTAGTAAATCTATAATTTCCTGGGCCAATAAAAAAGAGAGGCAGAATTCCTGCCTCTCAATTACATTATTCGTGGAAATTAGTACCATCGGTTGTTGCTTTCACGATACCCGCACGAATCACAAAGTCACCGAAGTGCTCGTCTTCCTGTCTTTCTTTCGCGTAGCGAGGAAGAATTACACGCAGCTCTTTTAGAATTTCTTCTTCGCCGATATTTTCACGGTACATTTTACTTAGACGTGAACCGTCATGTGCTGCACCTAGATACATATTGTATTTTCCAACCGCTTTACCGATAAAACCGATTTCTCCAAGGGCGTGTCTTGCACAACCGTTTGGACAGCCTGTCATCCGGATGGTAATTTCTTTATCACGTAAGCCGCTCTCATCAACGATCTCTTCAATTTTTGTAATCAGAGAAGGTAAATAGCGCTCTGCTTCTGCCATCGCTAATCCGCATGTAGGAAGAGCGACACAAGCCATTGAACTGCGGCGGAGAGCAGAATAATGCTTGCCGTCTGTTAAACCATATTCTTCAATCAATTCATTGATCTTCTTCTTTTTCTGGCTAGAAACATTGGCAATAATTACGTTTTGGTTACCGGTCAAGTGGAAATCACCAGTATGAACCTTGGCGATCTCGCGCAAGCCGGTCTTTAATTTATAATCTGGGTAGTCAGCTACACGGCCGTTTTCAATAAATAGAGTAAAGTTCCATTTCCCTTGAACACCTTTTACCCAGCCATAACGGTCGCCGTTAGAATCAAATTTAAATGGCTTCGCTTCTTCCAGGCTCCAGCCAAGACGGTTTTCAAGTTCAGCCTTGACGTTTTCCAGACCAAGTCTGTCAACTGTGTACTTAAAGCGCGCATTTTTACGAACGGAACGGTTACCGTAATCACGTTGGATTGTAATTGTCTTTTCAGCCACTTCATAAAGTTGGTGCGGCTTAACGAAGCCAATCACTTTTGCAAGCTGTGGATATGTTGCGGTATCACCGTGTGACATCCCCATACCTCCGCCAATACCTACGTTAAAGCCGATTAGTTTGCCATCTTCGACAATCGCAATGAAGGCAAGGTCTTGTGAAAAGACATCGATGTCATTGGAAGGCGGAACAGCGATACCAATTTTGAACTTACGAGGCAGGTAAGTTGGACCATACATTGGTTCCACTTCTTCGAATTCAGGAGTGCCGGCCACTTTTTCTTCATCCAGCCATACTTCATAATAAGCTCTTGTTTTTGGAAGAAGATCATCACTTAATTTTTTAGACCATTCATACACTTCAGCATGAATCTCCGATTGATATGGATTCGAAGCACACATTACGTTACGGTTTACATCACCGCAGGCTGCGATGGTATCCATAAGTGCAGAATTAATTTCCTGAATGGTGCTTTTCATATTCCATTTTAGAATGCCGTGCATTTGCCATGTCTCACGTGTGGTCAGCTTTAAAGTGCCGTTACCATATTTGTCAGCAAGTTCATCCATAACAAGCCACTGGCTCGGTGCTGCCACTCCCCCTGGAAGGCGGACACGAAGCATGAATTGATAAGCTGGTTCGAGTTTTTGCTTGGCACGCTCGTTGCGAAGATCGCGGTCGTCCTGCAAGTAGCTGCCATGGTGTTTCATTAGACGGTTATCGTCGTCTGGAATACCGGCGCTGATTCGATCCTGCATAACTTCTTTCAACGTACCGCGCAGATAGTTGCTTCGTACTTTTATATCCTCAACATCACTTGGTGGTCCATCTGGTGCTTTTAAAATTTGATTAACCATGTTGAATTAAAACTCCTTCCCCTTAAAATCAATATACATCCCGCTGGTAACGTTTTTGCTGCTGCATGTCGGCTAAGTATGCCTCTGCTTGTTCGCGGCTCATGCTGCCTTCTTTTTCAATGATGTCGATAAGTGTTTGATGAACATCATGTGCCATGTGCTTCTCATCACCACAAATGTATACGACCGCACCGTCTTGAAGCCATTGGAATAATTCCTTGCTTTGTTCTTGCATGCGGTGCTGTACATAAACCTTTTGGTCAGTGTCTCTTGAAAAGGCTACATCTAGTTTCGTTAATGTACCGTTTTGCAGCCACTTTTGCCATTCAACTTGGTAAAGGAAGTCAGTCACGAAATGCTGATCACCGAAGAACAGCCATGATTTTCCTTCTGCCCCAGTTTCTTCTCGTTCCTGCATGAAGGAACGGAACGGCGCAACACCCGTACCAGGTCCAACCATAATAATCGGTGTTTCTGGGTTTTGTGGCAGTTTATAGTTTTCGTTTTGCTGGACGTATACATTGAGGATATCCCCAGGATTAATACGGTCAGCTACTAATGTCGAACAAACCCCATTCCGGCTGCGTCCATGTGCATCGTAGCGAACAGCGCCAATCGTCAAATGAACTTCATCAGGATTAGCTGCTAAGCTTGAAGCAATTGAATAAAGACGGCTTGGTATTTTTCTTAAGATAGAGACGAACTCCTGTGCTGTTACGTTCCAAGGCGTGTAGTCACGAACTAAATCAATTAAGTCACGTCCATGAATATAAGCTTTTACCTCTTCTTCTTTACCAGGTGCAAGAAGATCCTGTAACTCTTTATTTCCTGTCAGGTCTGCTGCTTTTTGAAGAAATGGCTTTGTTAGAACGCTAATTTCATAATAAGAAACAAGCGCATCTCGTAAGGTACGAACGTCTCCCTGTTTCATTGTTACTTTTTCATCAGGGTTCATATTTAATTCCTTGATTAATAGATCCACTAACTCTGGATCGTTGTCTGGATAAATTCCAAGAGCGTCTCCCGGCTCGAATGTTAGGCCAGAACCTTCAAGTGAAATCTCAAGGTGATGTGTTTCTTTATTTGAGCCTCTGCCGTTCAGGTTGATATTTTCAAGAACTTCTGCTTTAAATGGGTTCGTTCTTGAGTAAACCGATTCGACTGCTGGGTTTACTGTCGTTTGAGCTTGTGCTTGAGTCACTCCAGCGGCCTCACCTAAACTTGCAAGAACTCCTTCAAGCCATTCTGCAGCAGGTTCATCAAAGTCAACATCACAATCAAAACGTGGATATAGACGTGTTCCTCCCAGTTCTTCAAGCCGACCATCGAAGTCTTTTCCTGTTTGGCAGAAAAATTCATAGGAGCTGTCGCCAAGTGCTAAAACAGAGAAATGTAAGTCTTCTAGTTTTGGTGCTCTTTTGCTATATAAGAACTCATGGAAGCTAATCGCATTATCAGGCGGATCCCCTTCTCCATGAGTGCTCGCAATGATTAGAAGATTTTGAAGCTTCTTAAGATTGTTTGGTTTAAAATCGCTCATGGCGCTGACGGTTACTTGGTATCCGTTTGCTTCAAGAGTTTGTGCTGATTTTTTTGCTAAACCTCGTGCGTTCCCAGTTTGAGAACCGTAAAGGATGGTTACCTCTTTAGAGATTTTTTGATTTTCAGCTGGAAGTTGTGCTAATTGGGCTGATGCGGTTCCCAATTGGGAGCCGGCAAGATAGCCGCTTAGCCAAACTTTTTGTGTTTCTGACAAGGTTGGCAGGAGTCTGTTTAGAAGCTCCACCTGCTCCTCTGTAAACGGGCTGTTCAATACCTGAAGTTGCAACTATACCACCTCACATGGAATAAAAAATTATTATTTTAGAAAATTATTGAGAAAAGTCTCTCTAATAATCTAGCATGCCATTTTTTTATGATTCAGACAACTATTAATCTAAAAAATACACTGAATTTTTAATATTAATTATCGTTCATTCAATTTTTTTGAGGATACGGGCATAAAAACGGTTAGACAACTAGCTTTCCGTTGCCCGCTCAACCACAATATCCTCAATTACCCGATGGCTGCTCAAAATACCTGTATGATAAATTTCACGGCCCAGCTTCGACCACTTGCGGATCTCTGCCGTTACCTCCGCAATCAGGAGCCCAGTGAATAATAAATAAGGAATCACAATCACCTTACCCTCAGCATCATTCAGCACCGCCGCTAACCCCTCTTGCAGGCGAGGTTCCGCTGCCGCCAAATAACATACCGAAACGCCTGTAATACCAAGCCGTTCCTTCACGCCATCTGCAATTAAGCCGAAATCTGCCAGAGTAGCAGGATCACTGCTCCCCCTTCCGACAATCAACACTCGATCCTGAAACCCGACTGGACCTGCGGTCACTCGAACTAGTTCAGCCACTGCATCCAGAATCTTACTTTGAACACCGAAAGGATCCTTTACATTGATCGAAATATTCGGGTAAGCCGAGCTTAACACCTTAAGCACATTTGGAATATCCTGCTTTATATGCCCTGCAGCCAATAAAAACAGGGGAACAACCGTTACTTCCGTTGCGCCTTTCTCTACACACCGCCTAAAACCTTCTTCAATCGACGGCTCTGTTAACTCTAGAAAACTAATTTCTTGCAGCGCCACATCCACGCGCTCACTTACTCTTGCAAAAAAGGCCCTTGCCTCGTCTGCTCCTTTTTTCGAGCGTGTACCATGACCAATGTATAAAATGGCTTTCATCTTCATCCCCTCCAAACACTACCCATGAACAACCGGCAGTTTAGGAACAATTTCCTCTTGAAACCAGTTTAACCGATTATGAAGCTTTACAACCTCGCCAATCACAATCATGCTTGGATTTGAGATTGCAGCTTCCTTCACAAGATCCTCGATGGTTTCAAGCGTTCCAACAACCGTTTGCTGATCACTTAGCGTCCCCCAATGTACAAGCGCAATTGGAGTATCGGGTGATTTGCCGGCTGAGATTAACTGCTCCGTTATGGTCGGAAGATGAGATACACCCATATAAATACAAAGCGTATCCACTCCATTAGCCAAATGATACCATTGATGTTCCGCTGCAACATTACCAGCGGCCTGATGTCCCGTGATAAAAGCAAAACTTTTGCTCAAACTGCGATGGGTGACTGGAATTCCGGCATAAGCGGATGCGGCGATCCCGGAAGTAATCCCGGGAACCACTTCAAACGGAACATCGTGCTTCACACATTCTTCCGCTTCCTCGCCGCCGCGTCCAAATACAAATGGATCGCCGCCTTTTAACCTCACAACCTGATAGCCTTTTTTCGCGTATTTAACTAAAAAATGGTTAATGGTTTCTTGCTTCATTGTATGGTAGTTGGGGAGCTTTCCGCAGTAAACAAGCTGCGCCCCTTCTTTTGCAAACTCAAGTAGTTCAGGATTTACGAGCCGATCATAGAGGATGACATCGGCTTCCTGCAGGCATCGTAATCCTTTGACCGTTATTAAATCTGGATCTCCTGGACCCGCACCCACTAAATAAACCTTGCCAGCCATGGCTGTTCATCCTTTCCCTAACTAGATAATGTTCTTACTTTGCAAGTATTGAAAAATCTGCTCGACTGCTTCACCCACTGAAAATTTGTCAGAGCGTATAGTGATTTCTGGACGCTCGGGTGCTTCATATGGAGAATCAATTCCTGTAAAATCTTTAATTTCGCCGCGGCGAGCTTTTTCATAAAGCTTTTTTGGATCACGAGCTTCACATTGTTCTATTGGGCAGTCAATGTATACTTCAACAAACTCGCCCTCTTCAAACAATGCACGAACCTGATCACGGTCGGAGCGGAATGGAGAAATAAACGCCGTTGTGACAACTGCACCGCTGTCGACAAATAATTTTGCCACTTCTCCAATTCGGCGGATATTTTCTGTTCTGTCATAATCTGAAAAGCCTAAGTCCTTGTTTAAACCATGACGGATATTATCACCATCTAGGACATATTCATTAATTCCCTGACGATATAATTCACTTGAAACGGCATTAGCAATCGTTGATTTACCAGAACCGGAAAGGCCAGTAAACCAAAGAACACAGCTTCCATGACCATTTTGAGCGCGGCGGTCTGCTTTCGAAACCGTTGCAGAGTGCCATGTAATATTCGTTGCTTTAGTCATTGTTGTTTATCCTCCTTAGACCGTTGCGGCTTCTTCTTTCATACCTTCGATTAATACTTCCACTACTTCTTTACGGCTGAATGTAGCAGGAGGAAGGACACCGGCGCGAAGCATTTCCCTAACTTTAGTACCAGAAAGGATCACGCGGTCTTCTTTGCTGTGCGGGCAAGTTTTATCAGATGCCATACCCTCACACTTTGTGCAATAGAAGCTGTGTTCAAAGAACATTGGTTTAATGCCAAGTTCGCCTTCAGCGAAATTGCTGAAAATGTACTGTGCATCATATGTTCCGTAATAGTTGCCTACACCAGCATGGTCGCGGCCAACGATGAAGTGCGTGCAGCCAAAGTTTTTACGGGCAATCGCATGGAAAATCGCTTCTCTTGGTCCGGCATAACGCATTGCTGCTGGATATACACCAAGTTGTACACGTTCAGCAGGATAGTAATTATCTAGTAATACACGGTAGCTTTTTAAACGAACTTCTGCTGAAATATCGTCTGATTTTGTTTCCCCTACAAGCGGGCTTACGAATAGTCCATCAACTGTTTCTAAGGCAGCTTTTTGGATGTACTCATGTGCACGGTGGATTGGATTTCTGGTTTGGAAGCCAACGATTGTTTTCCAGCCTTTTGCTTCGAACATCGCACGTGTTTCTTTTGGCTCATACCAAACATCCGCGAATACGCCTTTATCAGATTTTTTAACAAGTGTAATATCCCCTGCTACATAAACAGGTCCTCTTTCATATAAACGTTTAACGCCTGGATGGGCGACTTCGTCTGTTTTGTAAACTTCAATTGCTTCTTTATCTAAATCTGGCTCATACCATTCAGATACTTTGATTACACCATAAACCTCGTTTTGAAAAACTAACTTGATTTCTTCTCCTACTTTGAGTGTTGCAGCCGTTTCATAGGAAACAGGCAATGTAACTGGAATGGACCAGATGGTATTGTCTGCCAAACGCATGTTAGAAACAACATTTTCGTAGTCGGCTTTTCCAAGGAACCCTGTTAGAGGGCTGAATAGTCCTACACCAATCAACTCTAGATCACTCAATGCAATGGCATCAATCTCAAGTTCTTTCTCGATGTTTGTTAAATCATAAGTTGGGTCGAATGCTTGAATTAGTTTTCCTCCGTGAGGTGCTGGTAAAAATGACACTTTCAATCAAGTCCTTTCTTTTTTGAGAAGTTATATATCAATAAAAATATGAAACTAGCAGATTTAATCTTTCGCAATCTCCTGGTGTACCGTAATACTTGGTTTTTGTCTTTTCATTAAGGACATTACACCAAAGACGGATATTAACACCCCGGCCATTGCGATGATAGGGTAAAAATTATGTTCAATAATCATTTGGATTAATGTATATGATAATACCATGGATAAAACCGGTGATACAATCCAAACTGTAAGAAGTTGTACGACGATATCTTTTTTTAAAACAGATTTGCCATTTTTAGCAAATCCAATCCCGATAATCGAGGATGTGGTAATTTGTGTCAACGGAACTGGAATTCCAAAAACAGAAGCAATCGTTACAATCGTTGCACCTGTTCCTGAGATCACGCAGCCCTCTTCTAACCGCAGTGCCGTAATTTTCTTCCCATTCGTCTCAAGGACGCGATGACCGAGGATGAGTGCCCCGCCGGCTACGAATAAACCGCCCCACAAGATCCCATCTTCGGTAGAAATTATTTGGGCCCCGACCAGAGGACCTACGGCATTGGCCACATTGTTCATTCCAGCTGAAAAGGCTTCGAACAATCCCATAAAAACGACTAATACAGAAAGAAAAGGGACTGCCTTCGGTGCTTCCATCCATTTTTTCAAGTGTTTATTTTTTAATAGATACGTAACCGAGATCGCAATGATAAAGGCAACAAATGGCGTCAGCAGCCAGAATAGCAAAATCCAAACTAATTTGCTGACAAACACGGATTGATAAACAATCCCTGCACCAATCACAGCACCTACCGCTACTTCACTCGTTGAAAGCGGAATTCCGAAGATATTCGCTAGGAACAATGACAGTGCCGCAGAAGTTAAAACAATTAAGGCAACCGGGACCGTAAACGTGCTGCTTGGGACAATCCCGCTTCCCAGCGTTTTCACAACTTCTCCGCCGCCAAGCCATGCTCCAAAGAAAACGGTGATACTGCATAACAGCAAGGCCAGCCTTTTTTTTACGACACCTGCTCCGTAGGCAATCCCCATCGAAGCTGCTGCCCCGCTGGCACCTATATTAATGGCGAAAAACAAACCAATCATCATGGCAATAATTGTGAGCAAATAAAATACCCTCCTTTAATCCCGCATTACGGACTTTTAACCCCCGCCTTTAAAATAATGATGGATTAAGAGCCCGAAGAGGTGGGCACTGCCCATCAATACCGGAATGGTTCAAAATCCACAGTGGGGATTTCCACGGTGGTGATGCTCTGGCTTAACGGGTATGTAAGCCGCATTCTGTCTTGCCGCTGCCTGACCAGCGTCCTGCGCGTGAATCCCCGCCATCTCCAACCGGCTTTGTGCAAGGGAAACAGCCAATACTAGGGTAATTTTGGTCATGTAAGGTGTTGTATGGAAGATCCTTACTCTTGATGTAATCCCAAACCTCATCCCAAGTCCAATGGATTAATGGGCAAACTTTAATATTTTCGAATTTTTCATCCTTATTAAGGAATTCAGTGTTGGCTCTTGTTGGTGACTGTTCCCGGCGCAGTCCTGAGATCCACGCTTGTTTAGCAGTCAATGTCTCCCTTAGTGGGATTACCTTACGAATGTTGCAGCACTGATTGGCATCTCTAAGCCATAAAGCTGAGCCATATTGTGCTGCTTGTTCATCAAGACTTACTTTCGGTTGTTTTCGCTCAATCCGCAGTGTTGGGAAGCGGGCTTCGATTTTGTCGATTACCTCGTAGGTTTCAGGAAAATGGAGCCCTGTGTCTAAAAATACGATATGGGCATCAGGCTTTACCTGATGAATGAGGTCAATCAACACAATCGCTTCTGCACCAAAACTTGATGCATATACGATTTCTTCATCGGGATAGTTGTTATAGGCCCATTCTAATACCGCACGTGCCCCTTTTGTTTCATCATCAAAAGAAAATGTGTCTGAAATTTGTTGCCAATTTTGATACGTTATTGCAGCCGTCATTCTACATGCCTCCTTTTTTCATAAAAAAACGTCTTCCTGGATGGTTGACGTGTGGTCAGCCTCCAGTGTTCTGGTCAGCGGATTTTATTTTGTTTAAGACGAACCTTTTCATTTTTTTCTATTTGTACAATCTTGCCATCCTGAACTACTAGTGTAATCGAGCCAAATTTTAAAGAAACCAACATGTTCTCTAAATGAGTAATTAGTTCTTCCCTTTCAGCACTGTTCAGCTTGATTCGCCTCCTTTTTACAAAAAACGCCTTCCCCATTTTAGGAAAGGCGTTACTAAACCAGTAAACACCTTATCTACCAAAATGAAAAACATTTTGCTGGAATTGGCACCTTGCTTGGCAGGTTGCCGGGCTTCATCGGGCCAGTCCCTAAGCCTCTCTAGATAAGAATTTTATTTGATGGAATTAATCCTACCATACCAATAGGATTTATGTAAATAAAAAAATACAAAATTTAAAAAATTCTTAGTCTCCCCTCTCTTTCGTTGTGAACTTTTAGCAAAATTTTTTGTGAAACCAATGCCCTTTTTTGAATTTTTGCATTTACTGTAATGTGAAGGAGGATGATAGATGTGACGGAATTGAATTTTCATCATATTGCCCATGAACTGTTAAAAAAAGAAGTAGAAGTGGTGACCCTTCAAGGGAACTTTGTTGGCAGACTTCTCGATGTTGGCCGCGATGTCATTGTATTGGAATCGAGAGGCAGGGTTCGCCCACGTGTTTTAGCGATCAGAATTGAAACCATCGTGGCGATTTTCCGGGTAGAAAATATTGGACCTAGAGGACCATTTGGATTTGGTCCAGGGGAAGTTGAACATTCACCAGGACACGAGGAAAGCAGCAGTAGCAGCAGTCATTAAGGACGAAAAAGGAGAAAGCAATTTATTGCTTTCTCTTTCTTACCTAATTGGGGAGGTCCATTGATTGTTAAGCTGGATAAACTCTATTCTTTAAAGTTAATTCAAAGATATTTTTTTAGATTAAGGATCTTGCATTATCGACCCGGCATGAATTTCGGATGATTTAAAACTCTTCAATAATTTCTTAATAAAAGTTTATATCACTTCCTAAATTGGGAAATACTAGCCACGAGGTGATAAAGTGGATGATAAATTAAGACTCACATCTTCCGAGATCGGAACATTATGGGCAGAGTATGTTAACGGCACCATGACAGATGTGGTAAATCGATATATGGTAACTATTATTGATGACGAGGCTATTAAAGCTATTTTTCAGGATGCAATTAAGACGTTCGAAAAGCAAAAGCAACAAATCGTCATTTTTATGGAAAGCGAAGGATTTCCAATCCCAAATGGATTTACTGAATCAGACCTATATAAATGCAAGCAGAGATTGTTCACCGATATTTTTTGTCTAAATTATTTACATATTATGTCATTACATGGCCTACTAGGGCACACCACTTCAATAGGGGTATCAGTTAGAAAAGACTTAAGGGATTTTTACGATTCATGCGATAACGATGCAAAAAGAATGTATCACCAAACCATTGAATTATTGCTTGAAAAAGGAAATTTTCAAAGAGATCCTTTATTTTATCCAGCAAAAACCCCAGAATATGTTTCCAGCAAAGATTTCATAGATGGCTTTTTCGGAAAGGGTAGAAAATTAGCAGCGACAGAAATGATCAGTATTTCTATCAACATTAAAAAGAGCATAATGGCTAAAACTCTTTCTATTGCATTTAGTCAGGTCGCTCAATCAAAAGAAATAAGAAAATTTTTGACTAAATCCGAAAAAACGGCTGATCAACAAATAAAAGTCTTAACAAAATTAATGCAAGCCGATAACTTACCAGTTCCGAAATCTTGGGAAACAGAAGTCACAACTTCAACAGAATCCCCTTTTTCTGATAAGTTAATGCTTTATCATACGGGATTCTTATTTCAAGCTGCACAAAACTATCATGGCGCAGGTCTAGCTTCAGCCATGCGGACAGACCTTGTCACCGCTTATGAGGGTACCATTCTAGAAAATCTAATAATAACAAAAAAATGGTTTGATTTGATGGTAGAAAATAAGTGGCTAGAACAACCGCCTCTTGCTCCTAATAGACAAGAAATTGCCAAAGAAATGTAGTGAATAGATTGTTTCCTTTTTGAATGGTTTTGTGGTGCATTGCCCTAACTGTTTGTCCAATTATTAAAAAAACCATCCTAATTTTATATAAAGAGGATGGTTTTTTGATGTATATCCATAAAAAAAGGAATTGTCTACTTAACCTCAATTGCAAATAGGTACATTGGGATAATGTCTGCATTATTCAAATCAAGGTGTCATCTCATTACCCTTTTACGTATCAACGTGATAAAATATTGAATTGAAAGATGCGAATTACATAAATTTCGAGTTTCCTTAATGAAAGGACGAGATTAAATTTTTATAGACAGAAGGGTTTTTTCTTGATTAAATCATCAATGAATTCAGACAATAAATTACTTCGTTTTTCGGTTACCTTGATTACTGCTTTTCTGGGTGGACTATTGTTCACCGTCTTGCATACACCGATTCCTTGGCTGCTCGGACCGATGGCAGCTGTATTGATCGGCGCCAGGTTTGGAAAAATTGCCTTTTTCTGGCCGGTAGGAATTCGTGATACGGGCTTAATTATCGTTGGTTATTCGATTGGCTTATCGTTTACAAAAGACGCGCTCTTACAGATTATCGCGAAACTCCCTTCGATGCTGCTCATGACAACTTTATTAGTCTGCTTCTGCGCTGGAATTGCTTGGGTTGTTTCTAAACTGACTGGGGTCGATTATCCAACGGTCCTGACAGGAAGTATTCCTGGCGGGCTTTCGCAGATGATTATTTTTGCGGAAGAAATGAAAGGAATCGACATTACCACTGTTACTTTCCTGCAAGTAGCTCGATTGATGATGATTATCTTTGTCGTCCCCTTTTTGATTTTGGGTCCGTTGTTTTATCATTCGGGCAGCGGTGCCGCAGCGGATGTCGTCGATAAGGCAATGCAAACCTCAGGGCCGGTTTTTCCTAATTTGTTTTTGTTAGCAATGATCTGTATTTTGTGTGCATTCCTGGCTCGGAAGCTTAAATTTCCTACTCCCAACTTATTAGGACCTATCCTCGGAACAGCGATTGCCGGTATTTCCGGGCTGCATGGACCTGTTTTGCCGCCATCTGTATTGGATGTTTCGCAGTTTATGATTGGCTCCTATATTGGTTTATTGTTGAAACCGGAGAAACTCGAGCATAAAGCAAAAGTCATTAGCCTTGCATTTTTAAGTGGTCTATTTATGATTGTCGGGGCTGTCTTATTAGGAATGCTGCTTATATATTTTTACCATATTACACCGTCCACTAGTTTATTAAGCCTGGCTCCTGGAGGAATGGATCAGATGGCCATTCTCGCCCATGAAGTGAACGCCGATTTATCCATGGTTACAGGCTATCAATTATTCCGGCTCTTTTTCATTTATTTTGTCGTTCCACCCATGCTGCGGCTGTTTTTTAAGGTTGGATCTGGAAAGATAAAAAAGAAGACTGCATAGTTTCTATTAAAATTAGACTCTAGAAGATGGAATTACTACTGGAATTGTATTTGATAATGTATAACCAATTTGATTGGTTATTGACTACCTTGTTGATTCATTTTTTTGGCTAACTGTCATCGATAAGCACTATTGATTACCTTATCCTGCTTTTATTCATAAAAAAGCAATGCGGCAATGAAGTGCACCCCAAAAGTTAGAGTGAAAATCTAACTTTCGGGGGTCACCTCACAATTTCACCTCCGCATTGCTTATTACCCTATCATTTTGGATAAAGGATTTCATCGATAATCCCGTACGCTTTTGCTTCCTCAGCACTCATAAAATAATCCCGATCCGTATCTTTGGCCACTTTTTCAACCGGTTGTCCTGTTCGCTCTGCAATAATTTGATTAATATGTTCTCTAAGTTTTAGGATACGCCGGGCCGAGATTTCAATCTCTGTTGCTTGCCCTCTAGCCCCGCCCAATGGCTGATGGATCATGATTTCACTATTCGGTAGTGCACACCTCTTCCCTTTTGTTCCGGCCAGGAGCAACATGGCGCCGAAAGAAGCGGCCATACCGGTACAAATTGTACGAACGTCAGGTTTAATTATTTGCATGGTATCGTAGATCGCAAATCCCGCTGTAGTCGAGCCTCCTGGGCTGTTTATATAGAGAGAAATTTCTTTATCCGGGTTATCCGCTGCTAAAAATAATAATTGTGCCACGACGCTATTGGCGGTATGATCATTGATTTCCTCCCCGATGATGATAATTCTGTCCTTTAACAGACGGGAATAAATATCATAAGAACGCTCACCGCGATTGGATTGTTCAATTACATATGGAATCGTACTCATTTTTTTCCTCCTTGAAGCGATTTATTAGGCTATGCAGCCATACAGAGAGTGCTAGAAGGAGCTTGATTTTTATAAGATGATTTTGCATTTGCATAGAAACTTGTTACATTGCTTATGGCCTTGATTGAAGGAATGGCTTCAATCAGCACAGATGGGTCCTGTTCTTTCAAGGCCTCATAAAAAATTTCAGTGAGCTCCTCTTTTTCTTCTTCATCCCAAAATGATTCAACTGAGAAGGCTTCCCCTTCTTCAATTGTTTTTTCCAGCCGTTTTTTTCCACGATGAAGACTGGCCTTTACAGCCATTTCGGTTGTGCCTAATATCTCAGCAATTTCCTTTAGCTGATACTGAAATGCCTCTTTTAGCAAAAAGATGACGGCCTGCTTAGGGGTAAATTTACGAATCAGCATTTCAACTGCATTACGGACTTCATCGAGTTGTTTCGTTGATTCTTGACTAGAAAAGTCTAGTTCAGCCTCTAACGTTTCATGTTTTCTTTTTCGAAGTTGATCAATCCAATGATGATACGCAATTTTGTTTAATAAAGCCGGACTTATCTTGTGCTGATGATACCTTAAAGCCTTTAGATAGGTCTCCTGGGCGATGTCATCTCCATCCCATTCATTCTGGGCTAGAAAACGGCAATAGCGCTGTAGCTTAGGATAATATTCAGTCCAGTGGTTCTCTTCCTCTTTTGAACCCATGGTCCTGAATGGGTTAAGCTTAACTGACATGTTTTTCACTCCTTATGCACTCTCTGCTATATAAACGTTTCAAGAAGGATGATAAGATACGGGTCAAATTCATTTTTTTATTTTATTATATGTTAATTTTCGAAGGATCACATAAATCGATGGATGGAGATCTGCTTTTCTTTAATTTGCTGATACACTTTTGTCACGTATTCTTCTCTGGCTGCTTCTTCTAGAGTGATTTTACGTTTATTGAAGGAAATGGTAAAGAATAAGAGATTAATGGTCATTTTATTCCCCTCTTTCTCTCTGCGCTCATTTTTCTTTATAACGTTTGTTTGAGCTATTTAAGATACGGGGTAATAGCCCAAATTTATTTGGGATGATTATCAACTTTACATAATATTATTATGTAGTTTGTAAAAAATATGTAAATAAAAAACTATTAAGTTAATAAGGCTTGTAATAGGCGGCAAGACATCCTACAATGGTTGTAGCATCGTTTGATAAAAAATGTGATGATTTTGATGAAAAATAACCATGGATTATTTTTATCAGCCTGATATAATGCAAATTATACAATACATGTTAAAGGTGGGCATTATGGAGAACACAAGTCGATATGTTGTCAACGCACTTGGAAAAGGTGGGGAAACATATTATACTCTTTGTAAAGATAAACAAGAATTACAGACATGGATCCACAACAATCGTGAAAAATTAGTTATGGATGAACTCATCATTAAGGATAAAAAACAAAGTTTATTCTCCAAATGGTTCGGCCTAAAAAAACTATATTAACCACAGACGCCATTCTCTCGCATGAATGGCGTTTTGCTTTTGATAACTTAATAATTTAACAGTAAAATAACTGCATATAAATAAATATGGTATTATTTTCTAAATAGGAGGTGTTCGTTTTGACGAATGAATTGGTGGAGAAAGAAGGACAATCGAAGACCGTGAACAATACGAATAATATTAGGGTCCATAATCGCTTTAGTTTAACGGTTCATTTTGGTGATTCCTTGAACTTATTAGCTTTGCTAGCAGGTGTATACATAATAAGAAGTGTTGCGAAGAAAAGAAAGCAAAAAAAGAAAGCAGAGAAAATGTAATGGCGGTTGTCTCGCCATTGCATTTTTTTGCTTTTAGTCTTCCAATTCCCTGATCCTCTTACGCAGCTCAATCATCACCGCTTTTG
Source organism: Bacillus sp. AFS037270 (assembly GCF_002585305.1). The sequence goes on from NZ_NUNF01000033.1 coordinate 99,596, forward strand.
GGTTTTCCAGTTCAAATATGACATATTTATATTTTCCAGCTCCCTCGATTTCCAAGTGCAATAAGGGTACATTGTGTTCGAATGAAAGGAAATACCACTCGTTACCAAATTTAAAGCTACCTTCGTAAATATGGAGTGGTGCAATCGAGGTGCCGGGCATCTTGAGCATCCACATCGGCGGTTCAAATTCATCTAGATACACCTTTTTTATAGCCTTATAGGGAATTTTCAACTGCCATTTCAGCGCAAAAATACTTTCAACACCATTTAATCTAAGTACGAACTCTTCCTCATCAAAGTGGACTTTCCTTGTCATAATGGTCCCCTCACTTACGGTTTTGATTCATACCTTCTTCCTCTATTTTAACACTTACAGAATTAGGAAACTAGATCAATAAAAAAATGGTGTCAGGCACCATTTGACATGTTCCCATCATAAGAACAATACAAAATTAGTTAATGGTGCCTGACACCAAGGCGTTAAATTTTTTCTTTTGGATTTGGATGAGTCTGATGGAGAGGGCAATTCCTGCTGCGAGCAGCCCTATGGTAAGTCCAATCCAGTACCCTCTTGCTCCCAGGCTTGTGAAATTGGCCAGGAGATAGCCTGTTGGCAGGCAGATAAGCCAATAAGCGACAAGTGTCATGATAAAGGCAATATTTACGTCTTTATAGCCCCTTAATGCAGCTTGCGCGGTTGCCTGGATGGCATCCGAAATTTGGAAAAACAGGGCAAAGATTAAGAAGTTCGCCGTTAAGTTAATAACTGCTGCTTCAGTAGAATAAAGCCCGGCAACCTGATAACGAAATGCGACGACAACCAACCCCGTCCCAATGGCAATTAGCACTGCTGTCCCAATACCTAACCAACTGTACTGTTTGGCATCCTTATATCTTCGCGCTCCTACTTCAAAACCGACAAGCACGGTTAGCGCTGTTGAAATACTAATCGGAATCATATAAATGAATGAGACGACATTAAGAGCCGACTGATATGCTGCAATCGTCGTTACATTAAACTTACTCAATAAGATGGTTACGATGGCAAACACGGTGGTCTCGAAGAAAACGGACAGTCCCATCGGCACACCAATTTTTAAGATTTCCTTACACTGTTCCCATGAAAACTCTTTTAAATTTGAAAAGATTTGGAAAGAAGAAAAAGGGTCTTTACTTTTTACGATATATATCGTCATCCCCAGAAATATCCAATCGGTAATAGCTGTCGCATAGCCTGCCCCTGCACCGCCAAGCTCTGGGAATCCAAACTTCCCAAAGATAAGAACGTAATTCAATATTAAATTGATCGGCAATGATAACAGCATGATGACCATAATAACACGTGTTTTTCCTAAGGCATAAATAAAGGATCTTAGTACATTAAAAAGAAAAAGTGGGAGCATTCCATAACTAAGTCCAACTAAATAATCAAAGGCTGTATCATGTACTGTTGGTGCAAGCTCCATAAAATTTAAAATGGGATTTAACAAAAAAGTTCCAAGAAGGATGACAACGACTGTAATTAATACTGATAGATACATCCCGTGTTTGACTACAGTAGCTACTTCATCATTCTTTTTTTCTCCAAAGCGCTGGGCAGCAATCGGCGACACAGCAAGAAAAATCCCGCTAATTCCGGTAAAGATTGGACTCCATATCGACGTGCCAATAGCCACTCCTGCTAAATCAGAACTACTATATCTTCCTGACATGATCGTATTAAAAAATACCATTGAAAACATGCCAAGTTGGGTAATTAAAATCGGCACAAGCAAAACAAAAATTTGCTTTGTCTTTTCTTTAAGTGTAAAGGTTTGATTCATACTATTTATGTACTCCTATAAAAAAATAAAAATCCGAAATTTCATTATACCCTACTATGGGCTAATTTTCCGCAAAAAGAATTAGTTTAGGATATAAAAAATAGAACTTCATTCGAAGTTCTATTTCTTCACGATTTTGGATGGGTTATTGATTTTATATAACACCGCTGTATCCACCACAAATTCCTCCGGGGCATCTTTACCTTTCCCCATTTTCTTAGCGGCCACTTTTCCATCGAATTCAAGTACATCCCCAGCTGCCAATTCAAACTTTTTCAATGTCTTACTATGACTGCACCAGGCTAGTCCTAATTCAATTGGATTTTCTAGAACAATTTCGACATTTTCCAAAACAACCACTTCGTCATTTTCTTCATTAAAAGGATTATAGACAAGCGCAAACTGTTTAACTTTAGCGGTAAAATGTACTTTATCGGCAGGGAGTTCAATTTTTGGAGCTTTTTCTTTCTTTGGTTTAGGTTCCTTGGCTGGTTTCGCTGCCTTTTCCTTCTTGGGAGCTTCTACAGGTGAGACTGTTTCGGTTTGCTGTGTGGCCTCTGCTGATTTAGGCACTGTTCCTTCATCCGAATTATCCTTGTCTTCAAGGTTAATTAAACTCTCCTTGCCGAAGCTGGACGACTGCATTTCTTTTAAAAAAGCAGGATGAATACAGGTCAAATTGCCATCTTGAAATTCAATCACAAGTGTGTTAAATTCTCCGGTATTCCCATAGGTCTCATAGCCTTTAATTGTTACAAGACGCTGATAGTTGCCTTCTTTGTACCAAAACTCCTTTTTCGCCGTTGGCAGGCCCCATTCCTTAAGCTTTTCCTTATAATGATCATCATCTCGAAATGGTTCATAATCCCCTTTGGGCGGAATATATTTAGTTAAATCGGACTGTTCTAATTGTGAACGCAGAATGGCCATACTGACAATTCCCTCCATTATTTATGTATGTTCTTTGATTATAACATTTATTTTAGAAAAGAATAATTTGACCACTCTAACACTGATCGATCAATCGGCATAAAAAAAAGACTCCGCAAGAGAGTCTTTTTTCATTTGGCTTAAAACTATATTTTACGAACGTTAGAAGCTTGTGGTCCACGTTGACCTTGTTCAACGTCGAAAGAAACTGCTTGACCTTCGTCTAAAGATTTGAAGCCTTCGCCTTGGATTGCAGAGAAGTGAACGAATACGTCGTCTCCAGCTTCGCGCTCGATAAATCCAAATCCTTTTTCTGCGTTAAACCATTTTACTTTACCTTGTTCCATGTGTGGTTCCTCCTGCTGTGTGCTTTGCACACAATTTGTTACTATCCTTGCTCAAATCTTCAAGACAAAAAGCAGTGTTCACTTTAACGTTCTTTCCGACTCACAAAAATAATTCTACTTAACTATAGCAGAATGATATCTATAAAGCAAACTCATTTGGACTTTTAATTTTATTTTGGTAGAAAAGTCGGCCATTTAAGCCAAATTTTGTAAGCGCTTTACTTTATATTTAGTGTTTCGAATTTTTTTTAAAAACTTCTAATATTCTTCTATTAGATTGTGGTTTTTGATTGTATAATTACTATGGAATTTAAAAAGAAATCGGTGACGACACATGCGCACATATAACGAAAAGATCAGTATTTACCATGGAATGGTGTCTACCATTGCTGTGAATCTTGCAAGTAATTATTTTCCTATCTTCGCTATCTCAATTCTAGGTGCCACCAATTACCAAGTGGGCTTAATCAGCTCTCTACCGCCTTTGGTCGCATTGATGATGACGATTCCGGCAGCTATTTTACTAAACCGGTTGGAACTGCAAAAGAAAACGGTCGCCATGTCTGTTCTCTGGGCGAGAATGATGTTTTTACTGTTGGCAGGCGTCGTTTTCATTCATACCTCCTATCAAGCGTGGACATTTCTGATTATCGTAGCGCTTATGAATGTTCCTGGAACGATTTCGAATATAGGCTGGCAGACGTTGATTAGTGGGATGATAAAAGAAAATCGGCGCGGGGCCTTTTTTAGTGACCGCAACCGGCTCTTGACGGTCGTGGGAATGATCACTACTTTAATTATCGGGGTGGTGATGAAAAGTCAAACCCATCATGCCTGGGCCTATCAAATTTTGTTTGTGATTGCTTTCCTGTTTGGTTTTCTAGAAGTATTTTATTTAATGAAGCATCGGGAAGAACCACAAATAATACAGGAGCAAAAGAAATCTTCGATGGATTGGTCGATTTTTAAGGATCGAGGCTACAAATGGTTTCTGATTACGGCACTTTGCTTTAATTTTACTTGGCAGATGGCTTGGGGGTTATTTAATATTTACAATGTTAAATATGTGCATGCCACCATCCTTTGGATTAGTATTTTTTCGGTTGCCAATCAGCTAGTCCAGATTTTCTCGTTTCCCTTGTGGAAGAAATGGGCGGAGCAAAGGTCTAACACTTTAATGCTCGTCTGGGTAGCAGTGGGAATGGCTACAGCCCCTGTGTTAAACATTTTGTCGACAAATGTATTTTATATAACCTTTGTTTCGATGACCTCGGGATTTTTTGTTTCTGGTACAACGCTTTTATTGTTTAATCTATTGTTGGAGCAATCACCAGAAGAAAAGCGAACCTATTGTATAACTACCTATAATGTCCTCTTATCTTTTGTAGCTTTTATTGCTCCACAAATTGGCATTTGGTTTTTAGAACTCTCCAACATGCGGATATCGATGGAGATCTGCACGATCTTGCGAGGTATCAGCGCCTTTGTCTTTTTCTTGATGTATGTAAAATTTATGAGAAACAAAAGATCAACCAAAATGATTTCATCCAAAAGTGCGTCCCCATCATCTTAATTTTGATGGGGCGTTTTTTTACAGCGAAAATTGTGGTGAGATACCTGTAAATTTTTAAACCTGCTAATATATTTAAAAAAGGTTCATATTTTTAGAAGGAGTTGATTTCTGAAAACGGGAGGGGCCAATGATTAAAATCAATCATCAGGTTGTTGAGCCGGGAGACCTAAAGGGAATTACCAAACCAGGTGAAAGAAATATTATTAAACTTATGGCGGGTTATCATTCGACGTTTGGATATGAATCAGTAAATCAGCTGGAATTTGAACTCTTGTTTCGTACCAACACAATGAAAGCAGCTCAAGAACTTAACAAGAGCGGGGCAAAGTTTACGACATTCACGTATGCTTTTTGTAATAAGACGTACTGGGATCGGCTATCGAACGGTGGATTTTTGCTGAAGCCATCGGTAAGCCCATCTGTTGCGATCCTGGACATCCTGAAAAACGGGAAACTTTATGCGTTTGAATGTTCCACTGCCATTGCGATCGTTTTATATATTGCCACTCTTTATTCCATTGGACGTCAGAGGTTTGATGTGTTATTTGCCCGGATTTACTTAATGGGCTGGCAATTCGATGAGGATCTGCCGGTTTATAATATGTATTCGGATGATTTCCTGCCTGGCGATATCTTACATTTTAACAATCCTGATTTTGACCCGAAACAGCCACATTGGCGCGCCGAAAATGTTGTCTATTTTGGCGATGACAAGTATTACGGTCATGGCGTTGGCATCCAGCCAGCCAGTACGATCATCAACTTCCTAAACAAAAAAAGAATGCCGAATCCAAAGAATTCAGCTTACCTCATGAACATGATTACACGCCCCTACTATCTATCATTGTCAAACTGATGAATGTAGAAATAGTGAAATTGGTGACAGGCACCGCTCGTGGGCAATGTCCACGGGCGGTGCCTGTCACCTTTTTTTACTCTATTTATATACTAAAAGTTAATAAATGCGTCTTCTGCTTTTACGTTGTTCTTAATTACTTTGTTTTCTTTTAACCACTCTGCAACTTGTTCCCATGTTAGTGGGTCTTGGTAGCCGAATGATTTGTCTTTTGCGTCCATGAGCGGCAAGAGGATTTGTAAGCTCTTTGTCTCAATGTCCTTCTCTAATGGAGATGATTTGTCTTCATGCTTTAATAAAACGGTCAAGCCTGCTTCTGGGTGATCCTGAACATATTTTTGTCCTTTCCCAATCGCAGTCATAAACTTCTTAAATACTTCCGGCTTTGCTTTTAGTTCCTTTTCACTTCCGACCAATACTAATTCATAGTAATCTGGTACCCCGTAGTCAGCAGGATTTAAAGTGCGCATTGGATGACCTTCCTTGTCAAGCAATAACTTCTCGTGATTAATATAACCGCCAATTAGAGCGTTTGTTTTCTTCGTTGCCATCGCCGGGATTAAGTCCCAGCCAACGTCAACCATTTTAATCTTAGAAGCATCTCCACCGTCAGACTTAACCATGGATTGGACGATTGCTTCATCCAAAGGAATCGATGGATAGCCGATTGTTTTACCTGCTAAGTCCTTAGGTGATTTGATTGAACTATCTGCTGGCACCATTAATTGATTAAGCGGATGACGGACAATCGCTCCAAACGATTGAACAGGGATATCTTCCCCGCGTGCCACCAATACCTGCGGCTGATAGCTGAGCGCCATATCGATTTGATCGGCAGCGACAAGTTTTAACGGATCATTTGTATCGGCAGGCATTTGAATCTCTACATCCAAGCCTTGCTCTTTAAAGTAGCCCTTATCCTGTGCTGTATAAAGGAAAGAGTGTACGGCGTTTGGATACCAGTCTAACATTAAGGTCACTTTCTCAAGCTTCTTGTCCCCACTTGTTGTGTTCTTTTCTGTTGCCTTTTCGTCGTTTTTCCCGCATGCACTTAATATTAGCAGCAAAAGGCTAAACAGGATTAAAGCAGTTTTCTTCATTGATTTCTACTTCCCCTCTTAGATGTGGTATTTATTTTTCAATAATTGTTTTTCGATGAAACTAATCAATAAAAACAGAATAATTCCAAGTAACGATAATAAAAATATCGCGGCAAACACGGCATCTGCCTTTAAGCTCCCCGACATCCGGCGGCTAAAGTAGCCCAGACCTTCACTGGCTCCAAGCCATTCCCCTATCGTCGCCCCGACAACACAATAGACAACCGACATTTTCAAACCTGACAAAAACGCTGGCAGGGCCATTGGCACCTGTATTTTCTTAAAAATCATCCAGCGGTTTGCCCCCATTGTTAACAATAATTCACGATATTCCTGACCACCCGACTTCAACCCATCATAAGTACTAACGACAATCGGAAAGAACGCCGTTAAAATCGTGACGGCAATTTTGCTCCAAATCGAATAGCCAAACCACATAATAAATATTGGCGAAATCGCGATCAGCGGAATCGTTTGTGAAATCACTAGAAACGGATAAAGTACTTTCTCTAATGGACGCGAAAAGTGCATGCCTACTCCGAGTAGGGTTCCGGCAGTAACGGAAATCGCAAACCCAATCAGCACCTCATTCAGAGTGGCTGGCAAATGCTCCTCAAACAAAAGCTCACGGTTGTCTATTAATGAGCTCCAGATAGCTGAAGGTGACGGCAAGATAAAGGCTGGAATGATTCCCCGCTCTACAACCATTTCCCATACGCTGACCAGAAGAATGACGACGATAATAAATAAACCGTAATCACTCGTCCATTTTTTTAATCTAGTTGTTTTCATGTTGAATCAGCCACTCCAGTTCTTTTCTCATCCTGATAAAATCAGCTTCATAGATTAGTTCTGAACTTCTCGGTCTCGGCAGGTTAACCTTCCATTCTTCTATTCCATCCACTTTTAGCACATAAATCCTGTCGCTTAGCAGTAAGGCTTCCTCTAGATCATGGGTGATAAACAGTACTGTCTTTTGTAAATCGCCCCACAATCCCAATAACCAGCTATGCATATTACGTTTCGTCATCGAATCCAGTGCACCAAACGGTTCATCTAACAATAATAGGTCTTTCCCAGTCATAAGAGTTCGTAAAAAAGCGACCCGCTGCCGCATTCCTCCTGACAGTTCTTTGGGATAAGCATTTTCATAATCGGCAAGTCCAAAGCGAGCCAGCCACTCCCGCACTTCTGGTAATTTCGCTTTCTTATTTTCCTTCGACACCTCGAGCGGAAGTAGAACATTGTCTAAAACGGTTCTCCAGGGTAAAAGCAAGTCCTTTTGCGGCATATAGCCCACACTTCCTAGTCTCTTTCCGGCACCCTGCTCACCATTAATCAGAATTTCTCCTTGTTGAGGTTCGAGTAACCCGGTTACCAACTTAAAGAGAGTGCTTTTACCAGAACCACTCGCCCCGATAACGGAAACAAATTCCCCAGCTTTTACGTCGAGTGAAATTTTTTCAAAAATCGGTTTTTCGGCACCAAAGGTATAAGATAGTTCGTTGATCTGTAGCATTGATGAATTAGACAGGCCACTCGCCCCCCTGATAGACCATATCCCAGAACATATATTCAAAACGGGATGTCGTCAGGAAGTGTTCTTCTAGGATGGTTAATTCCCATTCTGGCTTTCCTTCAGTCAATTGATTCAATAAATCGATCAGCCACTGGGCTAGGGCACCAAATTCATCAGAAGAGTACATTTTCACCCACTCACCATAAAGATAGTGGTTGCTAGCACCTTGATATTCTTTTGCTAGCATCTTGCCAATCTCCCAATAGCTCCACATACAAGGCAATAATGCCGAAATCAATTCTTCTAATGAACCATTTTGTGCGACATTTAACATGTAACGGGTATAGGCTAAATTCATCGGAGTTGGTTTTGTCTCTTCAAGCTGTTCATTCGTTATCCCAAATTTCTCCGCATATTGGCGATGCAAATCCATTTCTCCATGCAATGTCTCATGAAGTAGCTTGGCAAAGGCTGCCATTGTTTCAATGTCTCTTGCTTTCACAGTACCAAAAGCAAACAGCTTCGAATAATCGATTAAAAACACGTAATCTTGTTTCATGTAGCGAATAAATGATTCAACCGGAAGGTCCCCCTTCCCCATCCCGACAACGAATGGATGCTGATGGGTTTTCTCCCAAATATCACTTACTTTTTGAAAAAGTCGCTCAGAAAATGTCATGCTGTTATTCCTCCTTCTTGGTGTTACACCACTCCGCGATAAAAATAGCTAATACCTTGGTAAAATCCAGCAGCTGCTGGATTTGCAGCTTTTCATTCACTGCATGTGCATCCTCTAACTTTCCAGGTCCAAATATAGCAGTCGGAATCCCGGCACGACCTAGCCAGCCTGCATCAGTCACCGTTGTTGACATGCCTACATTCGGCTGTTGGTGTAACATTTTTTCAAAGGAGTTCGTTAACAGTTTTGTACCTGGATGCTCCGGGTCTATTTCTAATGAAGGAAAAATTTCACCGCGGTCGACAATCATAGATTTCCCTCCCCAGACAAACTGTGGAGGATTTTCTCTGAGCCACGGATCAGCAGCGGCAACGGCATTGATATGCTGTTCAATTTCCGTAATCACTTCTTCGAAATCTTCATTCGGATAAAAATGAACCGTCACCCATAATGCACAGCGATCCGCAACAAACGCCGCATGTCTGCCACCTTCGATTACCGCAGGATTAATAGTATTAGTACCTGGCGGGAAACCTTCATAGCTTTTGGTTACAGCCCAGTGGCGTTCAAGTTCTTGGAGGCCAGCGATAACCTTCATCATTTTCTCAATCGCACTAGCCCCTTTAACACCACCGCCGGCATGAATCATTTTCCGGCGAATGCCATCGTGATAGGTTTCCTTGCTTTGAATGGTGATCCAGCCGGTAATGACGCCTCCTTGTCCTTGAATATGTAAGTCGCTTGTATCCACCACTACGGCATAGTCTGCACTATATCCGCGCTCGACACAGTCTTGAGTTCCGGCCTCACCGACCTCTTCGCCAATGACGGATTGGAATTGAAGGTCGCCTTGTAAGGTGACACCTAATTCTTTTAATAGTTTTATGGCAAAGAGTGATGCGGCAATTCCGCCTTTCATATCCGCGACGCCCCGTCCATATATATAGCCATCCTTTTGGTAAGCCTCAAATGGGGAGGAGCTCCATTCTTTTGTGTCGCCAACCTCGGCGACATCTACATGGCCGTTTATGATTAAACTATTAAACTGACCAGAAGATTTACCTTGTAAAATCCCGACCACGTTTGGGTCACCAGGATAGACATCCCATTTATCCGTGCTGAAATCTAACTCTTCAAGATATCCTTTAATAAATTCCTGAACCTCATTCGTATTACGGGCGGGAGGACTGACTGTTGGAAAGGCAACAAGATCAGATAAAAGGTCTAACAATTCCCCTTTTCTCGCATCAATTTCACTCGTGATTTTTGCAATCAATTCCTCGTTCAATTTTCACACACCCTAGTTTTTTATAGCTGGAGATTTACTATCATTCATTACTAATACTTTCTTTCTTAAAAATACGACTAAGACCACAAATCCAAGCAGTGCACCTGCAAACGAGCTGAAGATAAATAACGGAATAAATCCAAATAGTGTTGCTTTTTGTCCAAGGATTAACGTGGCGATCGGATAGGATAGAAGCGCACCAAGGATCCCTGTTCCGATTACTTCACCGGCAAATGCAAGGTACATCTTTTTTGTTTTTAAAAATAAAAGCGATGCGAGTAGGGCACCGACCATACTGCCAGGAAAGGCAAAAATAGAGCCTGTACCCATTAAATTGCGGATCAATGAGACCAAAAAGGCCTGGGCAACGGCGTAATAGGGCCCTAGTAAGACAGCAGATAAAACATTTAAAAAATGCTGCATGGGGAATACCTTTGTAAACCCGATAGGTATAGCTACGAGATTACTAGTAATCGTGCCTATCGCGACCATCATCGCCGTTAGTGTCAGCTTATACGTTTTATTCATGTTATCGGCCCTCCACACTATTTTTTAATGCCTTCGTTGCTTCGAGTGGTGAATCTGCATGACTGATGGCCGTAATAACGGAAACACCATCTGCTCCGGCCTTTACGACTGCCGCTGCATTTTCACTAGTAATACCACCTATTCCGACCATTGGAATGGTATAGCCTTGTTGGCGGAGAATTTCGATTAGCTCTGTTCCCCTGACAGGCTTCGCGTCATCCTTTGAGCTAGTGGGGTAGATGGGTCCAATTCCGAAATAATCAGCACCATCGTTAAGTGCCGTCTCGGCTTCTTCCGGGGTATGGACGGATACACCAAGGATTTTACTGTCACCAATCCTTTCACGTACCACCTTTACTGGCTCATCTTCTTGCCCGATATGTACTCCGTCCGCATCCAGCTCGATTGCCAACTCAATGTCATCATTCACGATGAAGGGGATTTGATGTTCTTTGCAGATACTTTGTAACCGTCTAGCCAGTTCGTATTTTTCTGCCCCAGTTAAAGCACCCTTCCCTTTTTCACGGAATTGAAAAATGGTAACTCCGCCAGCGATTGCTTCTTTTAAAACCTCGACCGGTCCTTTGAGGCAGTTAGGACTGCCCATGATAAAATATACCTTTAAAGCCTCGCTCAGGTTTTTCATCGATTTCCCCGCTCCCTTTTCTTCCGAAACGCTCCATGGTTTGTCGGCCCATGTCCATGGCCGACCTCAATGCCATCCTCGATTGCCGCTTGAATGAACTCCTTGGCTGTTAAGACTGCATCATATACTGAAGCACCTTTCGCAAGTTCAGCCGTTAGCGCCGCTGAGAACGTACACCCGGTTCCATGTGTATTTTTTGTCGGAATTCGTTTATTGGTAAAGGTATGAAACTCTGCACCATCATATAGTAAATCCGTTGACTCTGATTCATCTTCATCATGACCGCCTTTGATGACGACCGTTTGAACACCCAGCTCAACCAATCTTAAGGCAGCTTCCTTTTTATCTTCGGCGCTTCTTATGGTCAATCCCGTTAGAACCTCCGCCTCAGGAATATTCGGTGTAATCACCTTTGCGAGCGGTAATAAATAGGTTTTCATCGCGAAAATAGCTTCCTGCTGCAGTAGAGATGCACCGCCTTTAGCAATCATCACAGGATCAACGACGAGATTCTCCCATCTATATTTCCGCACTTGCTCAGAAACAGCTTCAATAATATCTGAGCTAAACAGCATCCCCGTTTTCACCGCATCCGTACCGATATCTTCTCCAATCGCTTGAATTTGTTGAATGATCGCTTCCGGTGTCATCGGATAAACCCCATGAACGCCCAAGGTGTTTTGCGCGGTGACTGCAGTTATGGCGGACATACCGAAGACCTCTAATTCTTGAAAGGTCTTTAAATCCGCTTGAATTCCGGCGCCGCCTCCGCTGTCTGAGCCGGCAATTGTTAATGCTTTATTCATCTTACAAACCTCCGTTAAATCTTTTTAATTGAAGCATTTGCCTTAATATCCTCTTCAGTGACTAATGCTAATTGGTTTAAAAATTCAATTTGAAAGCTGCCTGGTCCCGCTTCAGCTGTTTTCTTTGCCGCCTTTTCCGCAGCAATCCCGTAATAGGCTAACGCAGCAACCGCTGCTCGAAGTACATCCTTTTCCACTCCAGCAAAGGCACCGATAACGGAAGTTAATAGGCAGCCCGTACCAGTCACTTTTGTTAAAATTGGATGTCCGCCCGATACGACATAAGTGGTTTCACCGTTTGATACAATATCCTCTTTACCAGTTATGACAACAACACATCCACTTATCTTAGCTGCTTTGATCGCAAGTTCGACTTTGTCTCCATTTCCCGCACCTGCATCAACACCTTTTATTTGCCATTTTTCACCAATTACATTGGCAATCTCAGCTGCATTTCCTCGGACCACTGAAACTTTGACTTCGCTCATGATTTTGTGGGCCGTTTCGGTTCGATATGTGGTTGCCCCAGCTCCCACTGGGTCAAAAATGACAGGAACGCCCTGCTCATTAGCCGCTTTCCCTGCAATCACCATGCTATTAACATTTTGGGCATTTAACGTACCGATATTTAAAACCAGTGAACTTGCAATCCTTGCCATATCCGCTACCTCTTCACTGGCATAAGCCATGACAGGCGATGCACCCAAGGCAAGCAGACCATTTGCTGTAAAATTTGTCACAACGACATTCGTAATATTATGTACAAGCGGGCTAACCTCTCTTACTTTCTGTAATGTTTCATATACGAAATTTGTTTCCAATCTAAACTCCCCTTTTCTTTTTTAAAAATAAAAAAACCAGACCCCTAAAATGGATCTGGTTAGTGTTTTGAAAGAAAAACGCAAAAAAATATCTCGTTTAGCTACTTTCCTACGCTGGTATTACCCAGATCAGGTCCAAAGGGTTAAAAACTTTATTGTTTTCTCTCAGCCTGATACACAGGGCACCCCTAGTAGATCTTTGGTTATTAAATTACACTCATATTAACGCTAATTTTCTACAATGTAAAGAATTTTTATTGACACCTTAACATTTTGCTAAGTCAATAATATCCTTTAACTCATTTGTAAATCCCTTTATTGCCCGGTCATTTAGTACAGTTACTGGAACCCCTAGGAAGCCATAGTGTTCGACTTCTTTTTGAAAGGAAGCATTTTTTGAAATGTCCCTGACCTCAAACGGTATTCCTTCCTCCGTTAGTACCTTTTTAACCATTGTACATTCAATGCAATCGTTGGTTGTATAGACAATCACTGTTTTATTCATTGGTTTCTCCCTTATTTGAAAAAAAGATATGCTGTGCTTCTATGGTATCACCAATATAAAAAATTCCAAAGGAATACATCTTCTGACGCCGTTTATCTGTGGGTGAGCCAGGGTTAAAAAGAAGCACACCGTCTTCATAGCGTTTTATCGGGATATGAGAGTGACCAAAAATGATACAATCTACTGCTTCCCCGTTGAATGCTAGAGTGGCCCGCTTTTCAGTCGTTCTCCCTTTACCATGTCCATGGGTAATACCTATCTTAAACCCGCCTAGCTCTAGAATCCTTTTTTCGGGGAATTGTTCCTGAATGTTATCATCGTCGACATTCCCAAAGACCCCTTCCACTTTCGCATAGGATTGAAGCTCATGGAAAACGTCTATGGTCTGCCAGTCGCCGGCATGAATGATCAAATCCGTGTCCGATAATTCCTCTTTCAATCTGGCTGGAAGTCCCTTGGCTCGTCTAGGCATATGGGTGTCGGAAATAACAACAATCTTCATATTTTATCCCTCGTTCAAAATAGTCTATCACTATTATATAACAAAGGCTTCTGTATGTTGAAATCTCGTGATTTCTGCCTTTTATTGCTCGGGAAAGCGCAGGAACAGACATTTCTCGCGTAGTCATGTCGGAAAAACTACTGTTATAGAACAAAATGTCAAACCAAAAAAACCTTGAGGAAAAGTCAAGGTTTCTTTTAATCTCTCTCTTGTTGATCTTTCTCTTTAACTGGCTCTTGTAAAACCGGTAGCGCTTTTGCTTCTACTAGTTGTTCCAAACGGTCGATTCTCTCTAGTAATAAGGCATTTTCTTGCTCCGCTAGTTTGGCTCTTGAAGAATAGTACGAATCATTTTCCCACCAGTTCATGCCGATTTCCTTTGCTTTGTCAACAGAGGCAACAAGCAGCCTTATTTTGATCGTTAACAGATCCACATCAGCTAACGATATTTTTATATCCCCTGCAATAACTACGCCCTTGTCTAGGATCTTTTCTAACACTTCTAGTAAATTGGATGAGTTTGAAGGATGTTGAATGGGCATAACTTTCTCTCCTCTCAAAGAAGTTTCCCCAGCGGTCCGAGTTCAATATTGAGCTCTTCCTTTTCCAGACCGAAAATGACTTTTAATTCATCCATTTTTTCTTCCAGTCTCATCAGGGTCAACCCTAGTTCCTCTAATTGTTCATCCGACAGCGAATCATTCTCCACTCTTCGCATTGCCTGCCTCTCCATTAGTTGACGGAGGAGTTCGATAATTGTTAAGACAAGCTTAGCTAATCCTTGCTCCACCTTACTTGAGTCCAGCGGTAATCGTTCCACGGTCGATTGCCTCCCTGCGGTTTTTGTGCTCATAGGTCCCAAATGCACTTTCAATCGATGAAATCAGCAGCTTCAAATCTATGATGATTAAATCAATATTTGCAATGGAAATCAGTATTTCACCTCGTACGACGACGCCTGTGTCGATGATACCATCCAAGAGGTCCAATAACGTCATTTCTTTGTTCTCAAAAAGTTCATACTGCTCCATCATGGAGACCCCTTATCAATTTTTGAAAAGTGATATGGAGGCCATGGTCCGGTTATGTGAAAACTGCAGCCTAATGCTTCATACTTCTTTTCCAGATCTTGTAATTTGTGTAAAAATCCGCTCGATGTTACCCGATCAACCAGGAAATCACAGTTAACCATCATGTCATCTATCCGGTCCGTCACATCTCGACCCCAAATTTTCCGAAGATTTGTTGCTCCTACATAAGGAGATAATTCTTCACTCATTCCCTGCCACCATTTGGACTGCTCGAGTTCAACTTCAGAAGCAATCAGCTGTTCAAGCTTTTTCTTCATAATGTATTGCTTTCCTTTTGGCATAGAGGTTAATTTTTCTTTTAACCCCACAACGGCCGAATTATGTTCGTATACGTACGCTAATGTTTTATCGACTTGACAATAAACCTTTAAATTCCACTCCTGTTTATCTTTTAGGGAAAGCAGCATTTGATATATTTCAGGATATTGATCATTCAGGATGGTCTCTAAATTTTCGGTATTTTGAAAAACAGTGCAAAACGACATTGGCAAAACCGTAAATTCCTTATGAAAAGTGGAGATGATTTCATGATGGTGAAAGGCCTTCTCTTTCAGCCAATCAGCATCTTTAATCTGCAAATCTATTTGCTCCTGTGAAAAGTGTTGGGCATTGACGGTTGTAATAATGGCTGCTAACTCATTTAAATGTTTAATTATGACCGAATTCCCATCTATCCCCATTATGGAAGGAACTTCTGAAGTTTGAAGTTCCTTTGCAAGAATGACCCCATACAAATATAAAAAATCGGTTGAAACCCTTGTAGAAGCCATAGTGTCTCCTCCTAAAAAAGCATACTCTAATCGGTTAATCTTTCATTTTGTTCACGTTCTTTGGCAATCTTATATCTCCGCAGTAGTTCCTCTTCTTGTTCATCGTAAGTTTCGTCGTCGATTTCGCCTAGTTCATACATCATATGCAATTCGACCAGTTGTTGTTGCAATAAAGGTAAATTGTATAATTCTTGATCAACCTCTTCTTGAATTTTTTCCCCAAGCTTGATGATGGAACGGATTGGCAGTGTAAATAGTTTATGAATCATATTTTCCCTTCTATCCGTAAGCGAATATTAACAAAATTGTAGGCAGGCCATGGACCGGAATACTTAAATTCCACCTTTTCCTTCCACAATTCGTATAAATCATTGACCTTCTGGTCGAACGCGTCCTCGTTTTGTTTATCAATCAAAAACGCGGAATTCAAAATCACTTTCCCTGGTATCGTATTATTTTGCTTACCTGCTTCAGCTAAGTCTAGTAAAGGAATATAAATTTCTTCTTCCACTTTTCGCTCTATATTTAAAACAAGATTTTGAGCACGTTCACCTAAATGGATCTGGTCATAAAACGTGGCAGGATTGTCTTTGTCCTTTTTACCATCTTTCCACTCACTTAAAACCGGGTCATTTTTCAACAATTGGTCGACCCATTCTTGTTTCGCTAGAACCTTTAGTCCTACTTCAAATTTATTTTCTAATTGTAGAAATAGTCTTTCAAATTCAGGGTGTAGATGCTTTGCCACTAAAAGGGCATCTCCCTCTGACTGAAATACATTCCCAAAACTCATAGGAATTATCGTGTATTGTTTCATTATTTTAGAGATGGTCTGTTGGTGGGCAAACAGGTTATTCCGATTTGGCAAGACTTCGTCAGTTACCTGTGTAACGACCAACGCTGTATTTTGGTGGTGAATCGTATATATTTCATTTTCTTGTCCGTTTAAAGTAATCTTTCCAAATCGCTTCTGTTGGTTTTCCTGTATCACGCAAAAAACGTAGACACCTTTTTTAAGACTCATAGGTGTTCTTCCTTTCTAAGTATTTCCTTTAAAATAAGTTCCTCTATCTCAACACGATTCAGTTCAGGAAATATTTGTTTTACTGGTCTTGTTAACACGTCCAGACAGAGCCTTTGGTAATTATTATCCTGTGGGTTGAAAGGAATATTGGCCTTTTTGGCTACAGATGCAATCATGAGTGAAGCCCGCAGGCTAGGACAAAGTCCTTTTCCGTAACGTCTTAAGACAGACACAATTCTTACAATCTCGCCGGCCTGTTTGTGGTTGATTCCTGTTTTTTGATGGATAATTTCTACTTCTGTTTCTTTATCGCAATAATCCACATGGATCGTGATTAACCGGTCTAAAAGGGCATCTTGTGTATGAAATGTACCCGCATATTCATCAGGATTACTAGTAAATATGATGGAAAAGTCCGGGTGGCATTTGATGAACGATCCCTTCCCTTTCCCGTAAATGGGAAGAACTTTTTCCTCTAAAAGAGATAAAAATATATTATTCGTTTCCGGGCGGGAACGTGAGAACTCATCATAAATAACGACATGGCCTTTTTTAACAGCCTCAATAAGTTGGCCTTGTATCCATATCGGTGTTATTTCTTGTTCTTTTTTATAAACAGAATGAATGTAATTATCGATTACTTCCTTTTTACTAAATCCGGAATAGTGACCTATTAAATCTTTATTGGATAAGTCATGGTGACCGCGGATTATCGTGACTGGTTTGTTTAGTAAACTAGCAATATATTGAGCGATACTGGTTTTCCCAACCCCCGAGGGTCCAACAAAATGAACAGGATATCCAGCCTTCAGATAACGGACCGACCTTGTAATAATGTCCTCAAAAAAAGCTGTTTTCACGAAGCCGCCTATCTTATCCTCTTTCCTCATTTGGTTCATCGTCTTTCCTCCTTATCAGAGAATTTATGGTTCATAAGTGGAGCCAAGGCAACATAATTCTGCCTTGGCTCCTCCTTAACATCTATTTAAAGCGCAGCCTCTAACTTTCTCCATGATGGTCATGATGATCGTCATGGTCATGATCATCGTCTTTCAGCAGGCCTACAGCTTTAGCGTACTTTAACCATGTATCCACACTTGCGATAACAATACGAGCATCAATGGTTAGAAGTTCGATACCAACCAACGAAACACGAGCCCATAAATCAATTACTACACCCTTATCAAGAATACGGTCAATTACTTCAGCCAAGCTAGAAGAGTCAACACTCTTTTGAATAGCAGCCATTTCATCCCCCCCTCCCAATCTACTTCTGCCCGAGGAGTGCTACTTTTTACTGAGGAACACCCAATATGAATAGTGCCTAACCCCTGACAACAGCAAAACTTCTTCGTATAAACGAATTACAATATTATATGAGATAGGAAACTAATTGGAATAGACAAGTATTCATAATAAAAAATAGGTAATACCACCAATGGTGATTGTCACCTTTTTACTTTTACTCCCATTTAAAACCGTAATAAAAAAATGGCTGCCCATCACCTGAGAGGGAAATGGATAGCCATTCATCATATTAATCAGTTTTCTAACTTATTTAAATCCTTTTCGGTGCCTGTCACCTTTCGTAACATTACTCCTGTTAGAAAGGTTAAAAAGACGTGGGTGCCGAGTTTAACGGTTGTATGAACTTGGGTGTCCCTTAGTGGGTCGAGGCAGACGATGTCGATGGCTTTGACTTTTGGATGCATAGCAGCAGTGAGTACTGCATCGAAGAGTTCTGCTGTTGTCATTCCGCCTGGCGTTCCAACGGGGACCCCCGGGGCATATGCGATATCGAGAACATCCATGTCTACGGTTAAATAAATAGTATCGACCTTTTCAGCAAGCTCTTTAAGACACTGGCTCACCGTTTCTTCGACCCCCCTATTTCTGCACTGGTGAAGTGTAAAATAATTAACACCCTTTTCATCCGCATACTGCTTCAAATCTTTGGTGTTAAAAAACCCATGCAAACCGATGTTGTATAAATTCGAGCCTTCTATCACACCACTTTCGATTAAATTACGCATCGGTGTTCCATTAGACGGTCCATTATCGGCCAGACTCCTTAAATCGAAGTGGGTGTCAAATTGAAGAATGCCGATTTTCTCGCGCGGTTTGGCCCAGTGTAATCCTTTAACCATCATCGCTGTAATCGAGTGATCTCCTCCAATTGCAGCCACTATCGAAGTAGTAAAATTCCGATGGATGGTAGCCGATGCCTCGACAATATTGTCATGGCAGCGGCGGATATCGGTTACATGCATCGGGACATCCCCCACATCCAGCGCCGTCATATCTGCTAAATCCAAATCTTCATCTATGTTATAAGTAGTGAAGCCCTTCCAGGCACGCCTGAAGGCATCAGGAAATTCTGATGCCCCAGAGGGACTAATCGATGAACGAGAGAGCGGGACACCTACTACCACAACATCCGTGTTCCTGGTCTGTTCTGGATTGGAATTGGTTGAGAGCGGCTGAATCCATTCATGAACTTTTGTTATTCGGGTGTTCCCTTCAGGCCTGACCCAGACAAAACTCGGTGGATTTAATTTAGGATAGAGAAAGCTTTTCAACCAGCCGACCTCCCTTTACCATAACTCTTCCATTTTTGATTACGGTATCGATATGATTTACCCCATATAAGTATTGGAGTTTCATATAATTCTCTACATTAAATATCGTAACATCCCCTTTTTTTCCTTCCTCTAAACTGCCGATTATGCTGGCGCGCCCAATGGCATGTGCTGCATTAATAGTTGCTGCAGTGATTACCTCTGCTGGTGTCAGCCCCATTTTTAAACATGCTAGATTCATCATAAATGGCAGCGAAACGGTTGGAGAGGAGCCAGGATTACAATCGGTCGATAGAGCTACCGGTACCCCTAAATCGACCATATGACGTCCATTTGCCGACTCGGCCATTAAAAAATAAGCGGTTCCCGGCAGCAGGACCCCGACGACTCCTTTATCCGCCATCGCTCGTAGTCCTTTTTCAGAGGCTTTTAATAAATGGTCCGCGGAAATCGCCCCCACTTCGGCGGCTAGTTCCGCCCCTTCAAATGGTTCAATTTCATCTGCATGTATTTTCGCTGTTAACCCATAAACCTTTCCCGTCTCGAGAATCGTTCGTGCTTGTTCGGGAGTAAAAACACCCTTTTCACAGAAAACATCATTAAACTCCGCGAGTCTAAGTTCAGACACCTTTGGAATCATTTCTTTTACCAACAGTTTCACAAAATCATCGGGATTGTCCTTATATTCTTTCGGTACCGCATGTGCCCCCATAAACGTGGACACAACATCTATTGGATGCAGCTCATTTAGCTGTTTTGCTACTTCCAGCTGTTTGCGTTCTGTTTCCCATTCCATTCCGTAGCCGCTCTTCGCTTCAACCGTTGTTACGCCATGAAGTAGGAATTGATTTAACCGCTCGAAGCTTTCTTGGAAAAGTTCCTCATGGGTGGCCTGCTTTGTCCGCTTTGTCGTTGCATGAATGCCTCCGCCGGCATTCATAATCTCCATATAAGTTGCACCCTTAAGGCGCATGTTGAATTCAGTTTCCCTGCTTCCAGCAAAAACTAAATGTGTGTGCGGGTCTACGAGGCCTGGCGTGACAAGTTTGCCTGTTGCATCAACCACTTCTGCTTGTTCAATACGTGCGGCAAATTTTTCAAAAAGCACTTCGTCCTTGCCAACTGCTTGGATGATTCCGTCCTCGACCCAAACGCTGCCGTTTTCAATGATGCCTAGCTCAGACATTCCTTCTTTAACAAGCGGAGCACAGGAACTTCCCTTTAAGGTTATGAGCTGACGTGCATTCCTTATAAAAATTGCCTTGCCCATCTGTTCACCCACTCTCTTTTGTTAGTCCTGGTCGAGCATGGGCATTTTGATACCCTTTTCCTTCGCAGTCTTGATAGCTAAACCATAACCCGCATCTGCATGACGGACGACACCCATCCCTGGATCGGTGGTTAAAACCCGTTCTAGGCGAACTTCTGCCTCCTTGGTGCCATCTGCGACAATAACCATCCCCGCATGCTGTGAATAGCCCATTCCAACCCCGCCGCCGTGGTGAACCGAAACCCAGCTGGCACCGCCGACAGCATTTATCAGGGCATTTAAAATCGGCCAGTCGGACACAGCGTCACTTCCATCCTTCATTCCCTCCGTTTCCCGGTTTGGCGACGCAACAGAACCTGCATCTAAATGATCGCGTCCAATCACGATTGGTGCGGTAACTTCTCCCGATGCGACCATATCATTGATGATCTTTCCAAATTTGGCACGATCGCCGTAGCCTAACCAGCAAATCCGGGCGGGAAGTCCCTGGAAGCTGATTTTTTCTCGTGCCATCGTAATCCATTTGCATAAATGTTGATCCTCTTTAAATTCACGTAAGAGAACTTCATCAATTTTTCGAATATCTTCGGGATCGCCTGATAGTGCGGCCCAGCGGAAAGGTCCTTTCCCTTCACAGAAAAGTGGGGGAATATAGGCTGGCACGAAGCCAGGGAAATCAAAGGCATTCAACCCCCTCATCTTTGGCCACCTGGCGGATGTTGTTTCCATAATCGAAAGTAACGGCGCCTTTTTCCTGCATTTTTAACATCGCCTTCACATGTGTAGCCATACTTTGCTTGGCAAGCTTCACATATTTGGCAGGCTCTTGGACTCGTAAAGTGGCAGCGGTTTCAAGTGTCACGCCTGCAGGGATATATCCGTTTAATGGGTCGTGTGCCGAGGTTTGGTCGGTTAATACATCAGGAGTGAATCCTTTTTCAATGATTAGAGGCAAGATTTCTGCAGCGTTACCAAGTAGCCCGATGGAGATGGCCTTTCCTGCTGTCTTGGCTTCATACGCCAATTTTAATGCCTCATCAAGGTCTTTAGACTTTATGTTAAGGTAAGCGGTTTCGATTCGCCGGTCGATTCTGGATTCATCGACATCAATCGCTAGACAAACCCCTTCATTCATCGTGACCGCGAGCGGCTGTGCGCCCCCCATACCCCCAAGACCGGCCGTTAATGTAATCGTATGTTTTAATGAACCGCCAAATGACTGCCGCGCTAATTCTGCGAAAGTTTCATAGGTTCCCTGGACGATTCCTTGGCTGCCGATATAAATCCAGCTTCCTGCAGTCATCTGGCCGTACATCATTAACCCTTTTTGATCGAGTTCATGAAAACGCTCCCATGTCGCCCATGCTGGGACAAGATTGGAGTTAGCAAGTAAAACACGTGGTGCATCCCTATGGGATTTCCATACAGCTACAGGTTTACCAGATTGAATGAGCAATGTTTCATCATTTTCTAATTCTAATAGTGTTTTAACGATTGCATCATAAGATTTCCAGTTTCGTGCCGCCTTGCCGATCCCTCCGTAAACCACCAAATCCAGAGGACGCTCCGCTACCTCCGGATTAAGATTGTTCATCAGCATCCTAAGGGCTGCTTCCTGTATCCAGCCCTTCGCATGCAACTGTGTTCCCGTAAAGCTCTGAATCACCCGATGTTTTCCCGTATTCGTCTCCATTCTCATCACTCCCTCTGCATATCAATCTATCTTCATTATAAAAATAAAACGTTCTGAAAAATACGGATAAATTTCTACAATTTTTGGTGCCTGACACCAAACGTGGACACTGTCCATCCCCTATGTACACATGACTCGAAAGAAGGGAAAGCCCTCGATCCAAAATAAAAAAGGATAAATGCCCGCTAAGTGATCGGGTATTTATCCTTTTGCTGATTTAGTTTTTAAGCTGCGGCCTGGAAAAGAGAATACCAAACCCCATTCCAATGACGGTGGCAAGTAAATGAACTGTTCCAGTTGATATTGATAGAAATTTGATGATACTTCCATAACTTTCATTAGTTATTCTTAATAAAATTTCCTGAAAGATTGGCTTATATAGAAGAAAATAAGAGATTAGGATTAATAGAAGGGCAGACCAGTTTCTCCTCAGCAGATACCTAGTTAAAACAAAATATATTACGGCTAAAAGAATAGCCAATCCAAACACAAATGAATTTATGTATCGGAGAGCACGGTCGGGCTGGTCTAAGAAAGCTAAAACAACCAAGTAAATAATCCAAGATAATGTTAATAATATTGCAAATATTTGTGTCTTAAGTAAATACTTCATCAAACAGTCACCTCTAACAGCTGATTCATTAACCTATTTACCATACCACAATATGACACAAAATGACTAATAACTAAGAACATTCGGGCTTGTTTTTACATTTCTTTAACTTTAGATCCTTAGAAACCACTCACTCATCTACCCTCTGTCGTCCCTAAAATTTTTATTCTATAATAATTTAAATATTTTAAAAAAATAAATGTACAGATATTCATGCTATAATTCTGTGTGTATCTTAAAAATACAGTTGTTTACGGGAGGCGGACACATGAGGAAAGAGGCTCAATTACAGAAAAATATTGGTTTTTTCGTGGCAACATCACTAGTCGTTGGTACTGTTATTGGTTCCGGGATATTTATGAAGCCAGGAATCGTTATTTCAGATACCGGCAACTCTACCTATGCCCTTTGGGCCTGGATTATTGGCGGGATCATTACCTTAGCAAGCGGTTTAACGATTGCTGAAGTAAGTGTTAAAATTCCGAAAACCGGTGGTTTATATGCATACATAGAGGAAGTGTATGGAAAGTTTTGGGGCTTCTTGTGTGGATGGGTCCAAACCCTTATTTACGGCCCTGCGATCATGGGGGCACTCGGTCTGTATTTTGGATCACTTGTAGCTGCTTTGTTTGGTTTCTCACCAGAAAGCAATACTATTATTGGAATCATCACCATTCTTTTCTTAGGATTTATGAATCTATTAGGAACACGCTACGGCGGATTCATTCAAAACATTTCTACTGTAGGAAAATTAATTCCGATTATTTTAATCGCAGCATTTGGGATCTTCCAAGGAGATGTCCAAATACTTAATATGGATAGCGGTGTTACCCAATCGTTTAATATGGGGGCTGCCGTTTTAGCCACACTTTGGGCCTATGATGGTTTTATGAACGTAGGCTATATGGCAGGAGAAATGAAAAATCCTAGTAAAACCCTGCCGCGAGCGATTATTTCAGGTATTGTGATTGTTATTGTTGCTTACTTAACCGTTAATATTGCCATGCTTCATGTACTGCCAGCTAGTAAAATTGTTGAGCTTGGGCCAAATGCGGCCAGCACAGCAGCATCTATTTTATTTGGAAAAATGGGCGGAAATCTGTTAACCATCGGAATTCTCGTTTCTATTTTTGGCTGCCTGAATGGAAAAGTGCTAACCTTCCCACGGATTCCTTATGCCATGGCAGCAGACGGATACCTGCCAGCTGCAAAGTCAATGTCATATATACATCCAAAAACCAAAACACCCGTTGGAGCGACGATTTGGCAGCTTGTTATTGCGATCTTAATGATGATCTTAGCAAATCCTGATCGTCTTTCAGATATTGCCATTTTTTCTGTCTTTACATTTTATTCCTTTTCATTTGCAGCGGTATTCAAACTTCGTAAACAAGGATTAAATCATAACTTATATAAAGTGCCATTATATCCGATAACACCAATTGTGGCGATCATTGGAGGCCTCTATATACTTGGTAATACCTTAATCACCAAACCATTAGACGCATTCCTATCCATAGCAGTCACTCTAATCGGCATTCCCGTTTACCTAAAACTAAATGCCAACAAACATAAACAAGATCTTTCTAAACAAGCAAGTTAGAATGGTGTCTGTCACCAATTACACTATAAAACAAGTGAAAACAGCGATTAAAAAGGACAAGAAGAATTTTTTCTTCTCGTCCTTTTTTGTCTGTTTTAGTTTTAGCCTACGTCGAGGCCAAAGTCGGTAGCAATCCGGGCGAGTCCGCCTTGGTAGCCTGATCCGACTGCTGAGAACTTCCATTCACCGTTGTGACGGTATAGTTCACCTACGATAATTGCTGTTTCGATGGAGAAATCCTCGCCTAAATCATAACGAATAATTTCTTGATTTGTTTCTTCATTTACGACGCGGCAGAAGGCATTTGAAACCTGTCCAAAATTTTGGCCTCTTGCTTCCGCATCATGAATCGTAATAACAAACGAAATCCGTTCCACTTGAGCCGGCACAGCGGCCAAATCTACTTTCACCTGCTCATCGTCACCGTCTCCTGCTCCAGTACGATTATCACCTGTATGTACAACGGAGCCATTTCCGCCTTCGAGCTGATTATAGAAAACAAAATCCTTTTCAGATGCACACTTACCGTTAGCATTTAAAAGAAAGATACTGCAATCCAAATCGAAATCGTTCCCGCCATCATAACGGTTCGTATCCCAGCCCAGACCCACAATAACCTTGGACAAACCAGGATTCGTTTTCGTTAAATCGACCTTTTGACCTTTAGACAATGAAATTGCCATACTAACACCCTTTCCACTATTTATTATGTAACTCCACAAAACAAAACGACTAGAACCATAGAAAGTTCCAATACCTTCCTTTATTCTACAAAAATTTAATTTATTTTACTACTTTTAACTCATATACAATCGCAGCAAAAAATCGGTTTCAAATTGAGAAAAATGGTTAAATTAAGAAAGTCCAACCTAAACTGGCAGGATATGCTATAATGAACTCTTGGCTAAACTTGTTTAGCCGTTATATTTAAGCAGGGAGCGAATCATTTTATGATAAAAATTGAAATACCAAATCCAGATATCGTTATTACAAAAAGCAGACAAGTCGGCGAAAAAGTCGAAGCCCCTTTAAGCAGTATCTATGGTTTTACTGATTATAATAAAATCCCCCGTGACAAGGGTGGGATTATCTTATTTTTTAACGCCAATGACGACTTGCTTTTTGTAGGAAAAGCAAGAAAGCTGCGGCCTCGGGTAAAGCGTCACTTTGAGGATACCGTTTCACCAATTAAGGCGCATCGCGACGACGTTTATAAGATCGCCGTATTAGTGGTTGAAGAACCAATGGACCGAGAAATATATGAAACCTACATCATTAATACACTTCACGCTAAATACAATATCGAGAAAGTTTTCTATAAATAAACAGATAAAGCAGGTTCACGCTTTTTAAGCAGGACCTGCTCTTTGTTTTAACTAATATCGTCCAATTTTAAAATCATTTCTTTTTCAAGATGACTTGCACGGATACCAAACCGTGGCTTTAATGGACGAATCTTCTCCCCTAATAAGATCTTAATAGCGATGTACGGAAAATTAATCCCAGAAAGACAGCTGAAATGCAGGCCTCCGCTCATCCGCGGATTGATCTCGAGCAGCTTCGGCACCCCCCTGCTGTATTTCACCTGAATATTAAATACATATGGTAATCGATACTCCTGGTGAAACTTGTGCGCCAAATCAATCAGCTCGACACTTTCTACAAGTTCCCGGACACGTCCATCCCCTTTCATCCTCGGAATGGCTGCGTACAATTGGTCCTGTGATGCCACGCAATCAATACTATATTCTCTGCCTTCTAAATACTCCAACAACATTAAATCAGGAAATGTCTCCTGCTGCGCTAGGATCTCGCAGGCATGATCATATGAGATTCGATAACCGCCCCCGCTGTGGAAAAGATGATGGATGGACTCCATTTCTTCCTTGATGACCCGAAAACCCATTGCTCCTTCCCCAATTGCTGGTTTAAAGCAAGCCGTGTGCCCCTTTTCTTTAAGCGATGTGTAAGCCAGCTTAAAATCATTAATATTATTAACGACATAATAATCCGGGATTGAAAAAATGGGAGCTCCATTTGTTAAGGTTTGATAGGCAGCTGCCTTGTTATCCATGGTTTCCATTAGGGCTGCATCAGGACAAACTAGGACCTTCACTCCTATCTCCGCAAATTCCGCCAATCGCTTTGAAATCAGCACATTTTCTTTACGGGGTATAAAAATATCAATTCCGTGTTTTTGGCAAAAATCAAGACAGAATTCAATATATTCATCCCCTGAAATGTCAGGTTCAACAAAGGCATAATCACAATTTTGTAAATATAGAGCATCTTTATTCGGGCTTGTTCCATAAATCGTAAATTTCCGATGGTCTTCATTATCGCGAATCATATCCATATAATGCGTAACTGTGGTAAACCATCGATTAAACCAAATCTTCATTGTAAACCTCTCTTACATTAAAATTGACCTTTCCATTATGGACAAAGAGAAAACATTTTATAATTAATTTCTGCAAAAAAAAATGTTCTCGCCATTAGCAAGAACATTTTCTATCAAGAATCGGCTTCAAAAATCTATACCATCATCTTCAAATTATTAAACCGTGAAGCAAATTCCCTTATGGCTTCCAAATCCAATTTGTACTGATCAGTTGTAATCCCATCCACCTTTTTCACCACTTGTCTTTCAAAAAAATTCATTTCCGATACAAGGAATTCGCCGCCAAAAAGACCAAGGGCTGCTGAATTCTTCCGCAAATCCTGCGGATAGGCATTGTTAAATTGCTCCACGGCCAATTCGCCCTCACGCATACAAACTAGGAATAGACCAAGTTCCTTGTCTACTAGTTTATCATGATAGGTTTGAATAAACTTTTTAATTCTTCGTTGAATCATGCCGGCATGAATCGAACCGCCTATGATAACGGTATCATAATTTTCTAAATCAATAATATTGTTATCCTTCTTTAAATCTACCGATACCACTTCTCCTGCAAGATAATCGCTTAAAATTCCAACCACTTTTTCAGTAGTCCCATGGGACGAGCAATAAACAATTAAACTTTTCATGAGTATTAGCCCTCCTTTTATTAACAAGAAAACAGACGTTATGACATGCTGGAACCAAGATGCGAATATACTAATCTCATTATAAATCCTATAAGGCCAAATGCTCGTAAAAATAGTGGCAATATTATTACAGAAATGGTGCCTGTCACCATTTACAATCTGAGGAGGTGATTTAAGATGGGGTTGATACAATTTCCGTTTGTTTTAGCTGGACCGATTGTGCGGAGGGTGGAGCGTGGTCAGATTTTTATTTGGGTGGCGACAAGCAGGCGGACTAAAATTGAAGCCAGCCTTTATGAAGTTGAAAATTTAAGCAATCAACCATCATTCGATTATCATCTGTTGGAAACCGAATCAGAAACCACGACGATAAGAGCTGGAAAACAGTTTTACCTTCATTTAATCAAAGTTACGCCCACTCTCGGCCACTTTCCGACGAAAACCCTAATTGGCTATAACTTGCAATTTACTCGTGACAGTGATTCCATATCGTATGATTTACAAAGTCTTCACTACCTATCCCCTAATAATCCACACTCAATTGTATACGGAAACCTAAAATATCCTGCCTTCATCATAAAAAATGAGAGCAGTCAAAGTAATATCCTATACGGTTCCTGCCGTAAGCTTCATGGCGAAGGGCTGGATACACTCGCTTTAGCTGATCAAATTCTAGAAAAAGAATATCAAAATACGAACTCCCGCCCTGATGCCCTGTTCCTAATGGGAGACCAAATCTATGCCGATGATGTCGCCGACCCGCTTATCCTAGCGATATCCACCATCAGCAGAGAATTAATTGGTCATAAAGAACCACTAACCAAACAGGATATAAGGCTTGGTCAAGAGCCCTATTTTACCGCTCTAACTCAAATCAACGGTAGACAATTTATTATGGAAAACATTGCTCAATTTACATCCTCTCAATCCCACAATCATTTAATTGAACTCGGCGAATTTGCGGCGATGTACCTCTTGTCTTGGAATCCCGAACTTTGGGCAGTTCTTCAGAACCAGCAATTGCTGCCGTCTTTTGAGGAAGCAGAAGAACAACAGCTCATCCATTTCACCTTTCCTAATAACAATAACTATAAAAAAGAGCATAAATTAGAACGGGAAAAGCTGAGGGAACGCTACCTTGAGCAGCAGGAGGAACTGATTACCCTTCAGGAATCGCTTACCCGTGTAAGAAGATTGCTGGCCAATATTCCAACCTACATGATCTTTGATGACCATGATATTACGGATGACTGGAATCTTTCAGCCGAGTGGAAAATGACCGTCAACAACACTCCAATGGGGAAACATGTGGTCGCCAACGGCCTTTGTGCCTATTGGCTTTTCCAGGGCTGGGGAAATGAGCCTGATACCTTTGACAGTACTTTTATGAGCACCATGGCATCCTATCTTAAACTGTTACGCCGGGGTTACACGCATCGAAAGTATTATGAAAAATGGCTAGAAATGCTCTGGAATTTCAATTCATGGCATTATGTTGCCCCCACCCACCCCAAGGCTGTTTTTCTTGATACCCGGACAATGCGCGACTATGATACCGCCCCAAAGCCGATTAAATTTGGTCATATTATGAAAGAAAGTGAGGGCTGTCCACAGCTATTAAACCAAACCGGATGGTCGCTCATCACTTCGAAGCTCGAGAGCAGCGGCTGGAAAAAAAAGAGCCCATTAATTGTTGTTTCCGCTACTCCCGTTTATGGAATGGGACTAATCGAATCCTTTTTACATGGTTTTATTAACCCCTTTCAAGTGATCGGCGTGAAAGTTCAAACCTCGTTTGATTTTGAAGCTTGGAAATATAATGGCAAAGGATTTACAGAATTTTTGACTCATACCTCCACTTGGAATCCATCATCGCTCATTATTTTATCAGGCGATGTCCATTACGCCTCGGCAGTAAAATCAACCGTGACTTTCGACAACGAAAAAACACTCCCGATCTTTCAATTCACTAGCAGCCCTTTTAAAAATATGAGCTTTTCCGGAGTCTGGGGATTATTAATGAAAATGGTTATCGCCATCAACGCTTACAGCAGAAAAAGAGGCGACATTTACCGAGTCTGTACGCCTGATTACACCATCACCCAAACCAACTCCTGTACAGAGCTTACGCAATTTTTATGGAAGGATCAACTTCGCTATCAATCAATTGAAAAAAGCTCTATCATTGAAACAACCAATAATCTCGGCCTTGTTTCTTTTTCACAAGATACAATCCAAAACAAGCTCTTTAAAAAAATAACGTGAAGGTCAGCATTGACCTTCACGTTTGGATAATCCGCTTGATAAATTGGCCGATTTCCTTAGTTGCCCTTCTAGCCTCAGGCAAGTGATCACCACTAATTTGCCATACATGCCACATGCCATCCCATGCCTTAAATGATACCTTCACACCTGCAGCCTTTGCTTTAATGGCGAGCGATACGGCATCACTTTGCAAAATTTCATGCGTCCCTGATTGAATCATGATGGGCGGCAATCCGGTTAGGTCTGCAAATACAGGTGAAATCAGCGGATGGTCAAGAGATTCCGTCCCAGCATACATTCGGGCCGCTTCCTTTACAGCCCTTACACTTAAATAAGGATCCACTTCTCCATTTTTTTGATAACTTTCCCCGCTGCTGGTTAAATCAACCCATGGAGATAGACAAACGATCCCAGCCGGAAGCGGTTCATTTTGATCTCTTAAGACTAGTGCCGTTGCTAGACACAAGCCTCCTCCGGCCGAATCGCCTGCAAAAATAATGTCCTTACCTGCATAACCCTGCTTCAACAGCCATTGATAAACGTTAACAGCATCTTCTATCGCAGCCGGAAAAGGATGTTCGGGTGCCAAGCGGTACTCAGGGAACAACACCTTCATACCAGCTTGTTTCCCAATTCTAGCAGCAAGCGGCCGATGCGTGTTCGCAGAACAAAGCGCATAACCACCACCATGAAGATAAAGAATTACCTTATCCGGCAAAGTAGTGCCCGTCGTTAACCATTCTGCATATAACCCTTCTAATTTCAGCGGGACTACCTGACAGGTTTTCGGGAGCCTGCCGATTTTACTGGCAGCAGTATCCAGCATCTCCCGCTGTTCCTCTATACCTTTTTGGCGAACGCCTTTTTTGACGGCCCGTTTCACCGAGAGCTTAATTGCTTTTTCAAAAAAATAACTTTGGAAACTTGGCATGATTCCACTCCACCTCTTCATCCAATATCTGCTAATTTCATTATACTAAAAAAGAATAATCTTGAGGCATACATTCAGTAAATCCAACTAATTTTCGAATATTTTGTAAATAAACTGTAACAATTGATCCTGCCTATAGTACAATTAAGTCAACAGGAGGTGTTCTATGAACCGTCTCACCGAGCATTTAATCATTATTTCCTTTGACTGTCTTTCGGCTTTAGACCTTCCCATCCTTAAAGAACTGCCACACTTTCAAACCATTCTTACCAACGGGGCACTCGTGGAACGTGTCGAATCCATTTATCCTTCCGTCACCTATCCTTGTCATGCGACGATCGTTACTGGAAACTATCCAAACCGGCACGGGGTCATCAATAATACCCTCCTCCAGCCTGGTAAAGCGTCACCAGATTGGAACTGGTACCGAAAATGTATCCGGGGTACGACCCTTTATGATGAAGTAAAAAAGGCCAACATGACAACCGCGGCCCTGTTATGGCCCGTCACAGCAAAAGCTGACATAAACTACAACATGCCGGAAATCTTCGCTAACCGAGCATGGCAGAATCAAATACTAGTTTCCTTACTGAACGGAACGCCCCGCTTTCAATGGAAGATGAACAAACGCTACGGTCATATCCGCAAAGGTATTCAGCAGCCGGAATTGGATGATTTTGTCCTGGAGGCAGCTGTCGATACGATAAAATCTAAGAAACCTAACCTATTATTGGTCCACTTTACCGATTTAGATACACAGCGCCATGAACATGGTTTTTCTTCAGAAGAAGCCATACTCTCCATTCATCGTCATAATCAACGTCTTGGGAGAATACTCGAAGCTTTAAAAGAAGCTCAGATCCTTGAACAATCCACCATCATCGCTTTAGGCGATCACAGTGCACTTGACGAACAGAAGGCGATTAACCTCAATGTCCTTTTTACTAAACAAAACTTAATTACTACAAACGCATCCGGAAAACTAATAGATTGGAAGGCCTACTGTAAAAGTTGTGATGGCTCCGCATATATTTATCTTAAAGATCCTGAAGATGTGGACACTTTTAAAACGGTTCGCAATCTCTTAAATTTACTATTGGAGGAACCGGACTTTGGGATTGAGAAATTCATTACCGGAGAAGAAGCAGCAGCAAGAGGAGCAGATCCTGCCTGTGCCTTTATGATTGAAGCAAGTCGTGGATTTTTCTTTTTAGAAGACTACACGGGGGAGTTGATCAAACCCATTACAACAGAGGATGCTAGGGCAGATAAAAAATATACGTTTGCCTGCCATGGCTATTCACCCGAAAAAGAAAACTATGGAACAATTTTGATGGCAGCCGGGAAAGGAATTCAGCAGGTCACCTTGCCGTCCATCCGTCTCATCGATGAAGGCCCCACATTTGCTAGACTTCTGGGTGTCAGCTTAGGAAATACCGATGGAGAAGTGATTGAAGAGTTGTTAACTTTAAAGGAGGAAGTTACATGAGTCGGATGACGAAGCAAGAAAAGAGCTGGGTTTTTTATGATTGGGCAAACTCTGCTTATTCCATCCTGATTACCACTGCCATCTTTCCGTTATATTTCAAGGCAGCAGCAAAGGAAGCAGGAATTGCCGCTTCTACCTCTACGGCCTACTGGGGTTATGCCAATTCGTTAGCCACTCTGTTAATCTCTCTTTGCGCCCCTATTTTAGGTAGCATCGCCGATTTCAAGGGCTTCAAAAAACGATTCTTTACCTTTTTCTTTGCACTCGGAATTATCTTCACCCTATTACTTGCCGTTGTTCCTAGTAACCAGTGGCTGATTCTCTTAATCTGTTATATGGTGACTGTCATTGGTTTTGGCGGAACCAATATTTTCTACGATGCCTTTCTTGTCGATGTCACGACTGAAGACCGAATGAATCAAGTTTCCTCTAAAGGCTATGCAATGGGCTATATCGGCAGTACGATCCCGTTTATATTAGGAATAGCGCTTATCATTTTATCGCAGCAAGGTATCCTTCCAATCTCTGTTACGGTCGCAAGTCAAGCAGCATTTGCTATCACTGCTGTATGGTGGGGGTTATTTACAATTCCGATGTTGAAAAACGTCAAGCAGATTTATTATAAGGAACGCGTCTCGAATCCAGTTACCAATGGGTTTCGACAGCTTTTTTTAACCTTTAAAAAAATAAGACTTTTCCGTCCACTCTTTTTATTTTTAGTTGCGTATTTCTTCTACATTGATGGCGTTAATACCATTATTACGATGTCTACTGCCTATGGCTCTGATCTTGGTATCTCCTCAACCAATCTCTTAATCATCTTGTTTGCGACGCAAGTGGTGGCCGCACCGTTTGCGGTGCTATATGGAAAACTGGCTGACCGGTTTAAGGGGAAAACGATGCTGTTAGTGGGAATCTTTGTTTATATCGTAATATGTTTTTATGCTTATTTTTTAAAAACCACTCTGGATTTTTGGATTCTCGCCATGCTAGTCGCCTCCTCACAGGGAGGGATTCAGGCATTAAGCCGTTCCTATTTTGCTAAACTGGTCCCAAAGGAAAGTGCCAACGAATTCTTTGGGTTCTATAGTATTTTTTATAAGTTTGCGGCGATCTTAGGTCCATTTCTAGTCGGATTAACGGCCCAAATAACCGGGAATACCAATAGCGGTGTTTTTAGCTTAATTGTATTGTTTATAATCGGCGGCCTGCTTCTGATCAGGGTTCCGGAGCATGAGGCGATTATCAAATCAAATTCATTTTCACAATAAATTTATATTTGAAAAAACAGTGCGATTTGCGGGTGAAATCGCACTGTTTTTTATTTTGCTAACTTAGTGTTTACTATAATAATTCCCTAAGCTCATTGGACATATGTTCTACTAGCTCAGGCCTTCCATGAAACTGGGCCGGAGTATTCTGAAACAGTTTAATCCGCCAGTCTCCATCAATTTTAATAGCAACAAGCGTGTGATGCGTGTTTACATTTGGATTAATATCTGATTGTCCTGGAGGGAGCATACCAGCAATTGCGCGCAATATAGCTATATCTGGACTCAGAAAATGCAGATTTTTTACTTTGCTTATGAAGCGAGCTGTTGGATGGTGTTCAAAGATTGGTTTAAGATGCGAAAATATTTCCTCACTTCCAACTGATAGACTCCCATCGAACCCAATCATCTCACCATTATCTGTAAATAACTCGGCCATTCCACGAGCACTGCGAATATTCCAAGCCTCTAACAGCTGTCTATAAATTCCTTCTACTTCTACGATTTGTTCCATAAGTATACACTCCTCTTTGACTCTATTATTAATCGTAAAACAATTTGAGACCTTGTTCAAATTTATTGTATATAGAACTAATGTTCTGTTATAATAAAAGTATAACATCTTTGTTCTAGGAAAATACATAAAACATGGAAAAATAAAGGAGTCGAATTTATGATTACACCATATTTAATGTTTAACAGAGAATGTGATGAGGCGTTTAAAATGTATCAAAAGGCCTTTGTTGGAGAAGTCGTATCCATGCAGAAATATGGGGACATGCCTCCAAATCCTGAATTTCCTGTGTCTGACAGCGAAAAAGACCTTGTTTTACATGCTCAATTGAAATTAACAGAATCAGGCTTTATTTATGGTTCAGATTCAAATCGAGACTTACCAGACGGTGCGAAAGTGTCGATCAGCGTGGAGCTTAACTCGGAAGATCGTGCTTTGAAAGCATGGGAAATCCTTAAAGAAGGCGGATCCATTTATATGGACCTGCAACCAACGTTTTTTGCCAAGCTGCACGGTTCTGTACAGGACAAATATGGTGTGACTTGGATGTTTACAGTCAGCTAAAAGAACAAAAGCGCAAGCCCCTTGGTCAGCGCCGACAAGCAAAAGACGAGCCGGCCGAAAGGTTGCTTTTTAACCTTTTGGACGGATTGTCTTAAATGTGGAGGCGACTGTCCTGGGACGAAGGCATAAGACGTTCCCTGCAA
>NZ_NUNF01000034.1 GCF_002585305.1 Bacillus sp. AFS037270
GGAATGCTGCCCCGTTACTTTAAGTACATTACTTCACAATCTCCTTGGGTAAATAACCCTAAAAAGGCGGTGCCTTTTTTTGTGCAAGTCCTAACCATTAAAAATTCGGTTCATCAGTAATATCTATAACTACATGGTTTTTAGGGCAGACCCTATGCCAGGTCCACCCATTATGATTATTAGACGGCGAATAACCACCCAGAACCCTTTTAACCACAAGTAGGACAACTCGATACTTTTTCATATTTAAATGGCATATCGGAAAGCGAAAGGTTTATAGCCTTTTCCACCTCTTCAATCTCTATACCAGTTTCAATTAAGTCATCAATAAATATAAAAAAAGTCTTTTTAATATTTATTGAATATTGTAAAGTAACGGATTGAAATAATGAAAGCAGTCGGGATGTAACTTTTTGGGTTCTATCTTATTTCAAAATTCTGGTGAATACCAGTAATAAAATAAGCTTCATTTTGTAAATATTGTTATTGTCTTTTTAATATTGGATAGAACTCAAAATTATAAGTTCATCTGACACGGTCGGCGCCGAGCGTTGCATTCTCTATCGCTAGATGATACAAGCTGGGCAATAGAAGGAAGTTCACGGCATGTTCACGAAGGATAGTTAACGCAGTTATTTATTTCTTTGCTGATAACATTCTTATTTTTATCTCCCTTTTTATGAATTGAATTATAAAAAAATTTGAAATATTTACAACTTTATTAATGTTTATTTTACTGCCATAATAAATTAATATAACTCCAGAAAAGTAGGTGAAAGTATGAGAGGGTCGATTAATGATTATACAATTATGGAATCTCTATTTTTTAGTCAAAGAATAATGCAATTAAGCAAAGCGCTCTGGAAAGTAATTGAAAAGGATTGGCAGCAATGGATAAAGCCTTATGATCTTAACATTAATGAACACCATATTTTATGGATTACCTATTATTTAAAAGACGCTCCCATTTCAGAAATTGCCAAACTTGGAGTCATGCACGTGTCAACAGCCTTTAATTTCTCAAGAAAGTTGGAAAACCGAGGATACTTGCAATTTTCTAAAAAGGAAAATGATATGAGAAACACATATATTCAATTAACGGAAAAAGGGGAAGAATTGCTTTTAACCATTTTCAAAAATTATGAGCCGTTACAAAATTCCGTATTTAAAGGAGCATTACCATTACACCAATTATACGGAAAATTTCCTGATTTTATTGAAATGACAACCATTGTTCGTAGTATATATGGAGATGACTTTATGGAAGTTTTTGAATACTCTTTCGATAACATTGAAATAAATTCGCTCAAGTGGAAGGAATGATTAAAAAAATGAATAAAATTTCTTTTTAAAACTATCATGGCCCGTTAGTGAAATAAGGAAAAGATACCTTAATGACATCCCAATTTTAAACTCTTGATCTCGCTTTTTTAACAAACATTTTGTCTTAAAATGAATATAATCATAATGCCATAATATTTAATTCACTCACTTTAGTTTCAATTTGGGCCAAATTTAATTTACTATTTTTTGTATAATGTATTTTAATATTAGGAAAAATTATAACAGAGCAAGGAAATCAACCTCTGATAACACCTTCATTGAAATGCCTTGCTCAATAATTTAAAAAAATAGGCTAATATCCAAGATTAATAACTCAAATGTAATAATATATATACAAATACTGACCTTCAATCAGTATGTATCGTAATGACACATTCCATTGTGTCTATGCCAGGAGAAATCCTGGTTTTTTATTTTCGCCAACCGTACCAAATAGGACAAAAAGACATATGTAATTTAATACCTTTAAGCATATATTCTAGAGGTGACAAACTAGAAAATTTCCCTTTATTTTTAGTTCCGAGTTCTTTCTTCACTTTTTCTGCAAGCAGTTTACCTCGTTTATTAACGTTTTCCATTTCAATTCCGTTGGGACGTAACATATCTTTATTCCAACTAATCCATTTACCAAACATCACTGCCCACCTCATAAGTTCTTCTTTTAAATCATTTGAAATGGAACTTCTTAAATATCAAAGATAAATCCAAATTGATTACACCAAAAGGTTTTGTATCAACTTCACCTTCTACTTTTAAATCATAAGTGTCCTTATATCCACCTAAACAACTCATCCAATAGCCCCCTATTTTGCGTTCATTAAGTGGCAGTAATAGGCTTTTTATTATTCAAATAACATTACTAATTGATTTCTACTTACAAATGATTAGAATTCTATATATGCTTTGTATTGAATTGAATAGGCTATTATATTAAAAATAAAAAGTAATTTGGCCTGAGTGGGAATCTCAGACAGGACCCAAATTAAATTTTTGAATTTATTTAAATAAAATAAGAAAGACAGAATTATAGGTAGAACAAACATTCTGTGTTAATATATAAGTAAAGATAATTTGGAGTTATCTTTACTATACATAATATAATTATTTAGAACTAACATAGGAGGTCAATAATGAATTACTTGACTCTTCTTCAAAATATGAATGGTGAACAGTACTTAACCCATTTACAGGAGAATCTAAAAGCACGTCATCTACTTGATGAAAATCGGAACCTCACACTTGAAATTAGTTCCGAACAGGATTTTCTTGAAATGTTTTTTTTAGAGAAATTGTTTCCGCAAGATAAAAAACTTTCTTCCCACACTATTAAAGCCTACCGATCGGATGCGAAAACGCTGCTTACTTTTCTGACGGACCATTCCCTTTCCTTTCGGGATATCGGATTCCCAGAAGTAAAAGCGTATAACCAATTTATTAAAGAACATTATTCGGCTAAATCAGCTATACGAAAATTGGAGTTTTTCAGAAGATTGTTGGACTTTGGTTATGAAACACAATTTTATAAAGCCCATCTTTCCACTTGGATCTCGAAGCCAGTGTCTAAAAAAGGACACTTTATAATAGAAGAAACTCGTCATGAAGAAGCACAAACTCGTGTGCAAGTCAGGGAATTGAATCAACGAGAAGCTGAATTTCTAATTTCCTTCTTTCCTAAAATAGTAAGGGCAACACGAAATCGAGAACAATTGGAGAAGAGGAATTTGCTAATTGGCTACTTGCTCTATACCACGGGGCTCCGTGCAAGTGAGCTTTTAAGCTTAAATTGGGGAAGCTTTCGATATAATCGTAAAGGATTTTTATTTGTAGATGTCATTGGGAAAGGGAATAAACCTCGATCAATTCCTATAAGAGATGAAACCAAAGATATTTTATTTAGTTATCGAAAAAGTATGGGCGAAACCGTTGAAATAAATTTGCAGGATACGAGCCCTCTCTTTTTTGCTTTATACAATAAAATTGAGCCTATAGTAAATAAAAGACGGTTAACCTACCCAGCCTTGTATAAAATTGTGAAGGAAGCTGTACAACTTGCTGGTGAAAATTTAAATGTAACTCCCCACTGGTTCCGTCATACATTTGTCACTCTTCTGCTTGAAAACGACGTTCCTCTTGCGGTAGTTAAGGATTGGGCCGGCCATTCGGATATTTCTACAACCAATATATACCTAAAACGCATCAACCAAGATAACTCATATATTCATTTAAATAAAGTTAACTTGTTTTAAAGACACTCTTTTTTATTAACGTAAAGCATACAACAGTTGAATGGAAATATTTGGATTAGAAAGAGTGTTTTTTTACTTTCCTAGAAGGAAAAATTATTGGCCATTTTTATTGATCTACAGACCATGGAGAACAATATAGGGGACCTATTCAGGTTATGTCTATTCTAAACCATTGAGTGATATCTTCTGATTTCTGAGGAAAACTATCCAGCATTAACTTTGATTTCAATACGTAGAGCAATGGATATAAATATTCATTTAAAATTTATTCTTTCAGGTGATTTTAAAAGAACTTGGAATCAACGAAAATACTACCTAAAATTAATAAAATGCACAAAGTAAATTAAGATTAAAAATTTGAACAACATAATTTCCTTAATTTGGCATGTTGTAGATTTGCATTCTGACGTAATTATCTTAGTACTCATGTATAACTCTTCAACTAATTTGTTGTAGTTTGATTATTTGAAAATTCAAAAAAGTCACCTTTGGTTAATTTTATATAGTGATGCAGAACAGCGGAAATATCCTTTGGTCTCTCACCATGTGCACCCCCCTTATAAAACGAATATATATAGTACAAATGATTATAAAGTTATTAATATTAAAAATAACATATATTTAAATGCATAAACACAGTCTTGCTTTGCTATCCTGCCCGTTCAATAAGAAAAGCCACCAAAAATGGCAGCCGAATCTAAAGCTAAGTAAAACTCTTCACAATCCAAAATAAATAAATGAAGAGGTTACTCAAAAGTTATTAGAATATGGACCCCTTTGAAGTAGCCTCAAATTAGATAATTAATCCATAATCGATAATTTCAATGCATCCAGATTTTTTTTCATAACACCAATATAGTCTAATCCTTGTTGTTGCTCTTCTTTCGTTAATCCTTCTAATGGATTTAATACTTCAACTTAGATGTACTAAGAAACAACAAACAACCTTCTACCCTTATTGAACTCGGCTTCCTTTCCAATCAACAAGATGATATCATCGTTCTAAGCTCTAATTTCCCTAATAACGTAGCTCAAGGAATCTATCTAGGATTACTTGAATATTTCCAATCAAAGTAAGAAGCACGGGGACGGTTCCCGTGCTCCTAAGAGGGCTAATTAGGCCCCTTCTTCTTTTTTATATCTGCTACAATACATAATTACATAGTTTACCGATATTCTCTACTTCCACAGGTACGACATCGCCTGCCTTCATTGGACAACTGCCAGATGGTGAACCAGTAGCCAAAACATCACCAGGCTCCAGTGTCATAATCTGTGAAACCCAGCTGATAAGGAAAGGAATGGAAAGGAGTACAGCCGTTCGTAAATTAGTTAATGGAAATACAAATTTAAATTCCTAGTTGACACATTGGATTAATTTGCTTGTTATAATGTAATAGGTACATAATATTCCAAAAATGTATATAAAAATGAGCTTAGCTTATCAGTCAACTGAAGGCTGCTTCCATTCTAAATGGGAGCAGTCTTTTTTATTTAGTGTTAGGAGGGAGCAAAGAGCATGCAGGACTTATTTGTAAAAATAGCAAGCAGCGTTAGTGGCTAAAGACTTGACCTAAACCAGATCCTGCACCTGTAATTAATATCACTTTCCCATCAAAACGATTACTCATTGTAAATTTCCTCTCTTTGTTTTTTTCAAGGTCTAAAGTGAATTTTTTTGAATTATTTTTAATCAAAATATCTCACATTAGAGATATAGGATAAATTATTGCGCCGTATACCCGCCATCAACAATCAAACTAGTACCAGTCATGAATGAAGAATCATCAGAGGCCATGAATAGTACTGTTTTTGCCATTTCTTCAGCTTTACCAAGACGTTTCATCGGTGTGGCTGCAGATAAAGCCTGCTTGCTTTCTTCCGGAATAATTGGTGTATCAATAAAACCAGGGCATAATGCGTTAATGCGAATATTTTGTTCTGCATATTCAAGTGCAAGTGAACGAGTTAAGTTAACCACGCCGCCTTTTGCCGCGTTATAAGCTGCTGAACCTGGTGACCCAACCCAACCGTACATAGATGCCGTATTAACAATCGTACCGCCGCCTGTTTTTAACATTTCACGGATGGATTCACGTGCTATTAAGAATACACCATCCAAGTCAACATTTACGGTGTTGCGCCATTCTGAGTATTCTAAATCATGTGAAGAATGAACACGGCCGATACCCGCATTGTTGAATACAACATCCACTTTGCCGAACGTTTCAACAGTTTGTTTAAAGATATTTGCGACTTCTTCTTCACTCGTAATATTGGCTTTTATAAAAAGAGCTTCAGCATTTAGCGCTTTTAATTCTGCCTCAAATGCTTTCCCTTTTTCCTCATTTAAATCAACAAGAACCACTTTGGCTCCTTCTGAAACGAATAAACGTGCTGTTGCTGCCCCAATACCTGATGCTCCACCGGTAATCACAGCTACTTTGTCTAATAATTTCTCCATACTAGTTCCTCCTTTAACACATTCTAAAGAAAAATAATAGTCAGATTGATTATCTGTACTATTTTGTTCACAATTCAATTGTACTCTTTTGTTCACATTTAACAATCATTAAGATATCATTAAGTGTCTACTAGTTAGACAATAATTATTGATCTGTCTATATTAAGGGAGGTTTTTTCATGAATAATGAACAAACTACGACTTCTCCACGACAAAATCGGACAAAAGAGCATTTAAAGCAATCATTGATTGAACTTATAAAAGAGAAGGGTTACCATTCTGTTACTGTAAAAGACATTGTCGATTATGCCTCTTATAATCGTAGTACCTTTTATATCCATTACACAGATAAAATTGAATTGGCTGAGGATTTACTTGTTTCCATGCTTCGAGGGTTAGAAGCTTCAGTGGGCAAACCATATGTGCCTGGTCAAAAAGTTTATACAGCAAAACTAAATGCACCATCTTTAAATATCGTTTCATATATCTATAAAAACCGGAATTTTTTTAATCTGATTAACTACGATGACACGTTACCAGGATTACATACAAGGTTCCCTCAAACAATCTTAAAAATCTATAAGGATCAATTTATTTTTGAAACCATCAACAATTTCCCCGTTAATATGGATTATTTTAAACGTTATACAGCATATGGATTTTACGGACTAATTCTGAACTGGATTACAAATGGCTTCAAAGAATCTCAAGAAGAATTTATCCATGAAGTAATTGATTTAACGAGAACACACATTTACTCACTGGAGTATATTGGAAAATAACTGAACAGTGATATAATTGGCTTTTTTTGTGTCTGATTCAAATCCGTCAATATTGGCTGCTAAAGCAAACTCACGAAATTAGCTATATCGTAAAAAGGCAGTATTGGTTCTAATGCGAACATTAACAGTAGTAGGTTTTAGGCCTTGTTCGTAAAGCAAATAGCCAATATAATCCCTACAATAATTCAACTGTGACTTCCTCATTTGAACCTAAGTAATCATTAAGGTAATAAAAGTGTTCGTAATAACCTTGTATTCT
The DNA here is from genome assembly GCF_002585305.1 of Bacillus sp. AFS037270. Next base: position 7,096 of record NZ_NUNF01000034.1, read on the forward strand.
AGGCTTTGCTAAACCTTCCAAACATTTCAAAAAGCGTCATTCTTTGTTCGGTATTTTTTAAACGGGTAACCTTTTTAGTACTTCTTACACCTTTACGATTTGTCTTTCTTGCAACTGCTGCATAAAAAAATCACCCATGTATATTTGCCACCATCATACCTTTTCCGGAATCGGGCGAATACCACATGCATCTTAGGACCATTGACCATAATAAGTAGAATACAGAAAGCCAGATCCTTTCATAAAAATATAATATATAATATGTTTTATCATATATGTTTACATATTGTTTAATGTTATTTTTAACATATAATACTAATAGTAAATAAGGAAATATTATATTTCCAAGTAAGATCACCCTTTTCTACTTTTTCTAAAGTGCGTTTTTAGCAAGTTTAATCAGGGAAGGGTGCTGTAAATAAATTTTAAGTAACCTTTCGAAATACCAATTCAAAAATAAAAAAATGGCCTGAATAATCCAAAGCCATTTCAATAATATCTTTTTATTTCTGTGTAAATCCTACGCATATTATTGTGGACAGATACTAGAATAGTAGTTTGTAACGGTGTAGGACGTGCTAAATTCCATTTTGAAATCTGCGTATGTAAGAACAATCGAAGAACAAAAAAAACGGTTTCCATATGCAAATGAGACTCAATTAGAATATTTTTCCACTTATACAACAGGAGGAACGATTGATATCGTACAAAAATGGATCAATTTATGATATAAAAATTCCATCTGAAGAAGTTGTCCTCATCTTAGAAACTATGTATATGATCTAATCTCAAAAACATTATTTTTATTAAAGAATGATCATACACAATTTATTGAATCCCCCGGTATTATAAAAAATATTTTGAATTTTAGCCGTAAAAAGAAGATTTTTTTTATTAGAATTTAACATTATTAAAATCTATAATTAGTTTAAATTATTGGGTAGTTGTAATTCTTTACATAAAAATGAAAGCGCATTAATACAAGCGTCCGGATTGTTTTTATTGAAATCATAATATTAAAGGAGCTCATTTTTTTAAATAAGGAAGTGATGTTATGGATGATGAACAACTTTTAACCTTCATTACTGTTTTTGAGTTAAATAATTATTCGCGTACAGCAGACCACTTGAATTTAACACAGCCCGCGGTAACGGCAAGAATTCAAAAATTAGAAAATGAACTAGACTGTAAATTATTTTACCGCGACGGAAAAAAAATCCTATTGACTAAGGAAGGAACTGCCCTGCTTCCATATGCACGTAAAATATTAAACTATGTAAAAGAAGCCAGACAGGTGATTGAAGGTATTAAAACTCCAACGATTACCATTGGATTATCACCTGCCATCTCTGTTTCGATTGTCTTAGAGGTTTTATCACTGCTGCGCAAAACAAGTGAGTTTTCGTTTGAACTAGTGGAAGCAGCGGACTCTGTAGAAGTTTCTAAAATGATTGAAGATGGGTCAATCGATATAGGGCTGGTAAGAGATGTAATCCCATTTACAAATCTGGAATCTGAATATATTTTTCATGAAAAGCTTGTTTTTATTGTTGGAAAAGACCATCCATTAGTTGGAAAAGCTGAAATTTTCAAAGACGATCTTATTGACCAAACGATGATTTGCTATCGTAGGGAAACAGCCTTATGGCGAAAAATTGATGAAAGATTAATCGGAATAAGAAATCTAAAACGAATTGAAGTTGGCGGATTCGAAATGGTAATATCGATGATTAAAAATAACTGGGGTTTTAGTGTCGTACCAGAACTAATTCTAGCTAATCACACAAATACACACAATAAAGATTTATGTACCGTCCCTTTTGCTGAATTTAAAGATCTCACTTATAATATTGCTGGAATATATAAAAAGGATTCTCCAAAATTAGAAAGGCTTCTTCTGTTCCTTCATACTTTTGAAACTATTTTAAAAAATTTAAAATCTATTTAAATAGGTATAAGCTATGGATCAGCAATAACAAAGGACATTCCATTTAAACAGAAATGTCCTTTGTTATAAATCTATACCGTTTCTTTAATAACACTGTGGCTTTATTTAACCCCAGAAACTCGATAGCATTTTCTCCAAGCACACGTTTTCTAACATTTCGGCTACATTACCTGCTGGTGCTTCTCGCAGCAAAAATGGCTAGTCAGTACCCATGATGATGTGATCAGCCCCCTATTTTTCAATCATAAATTGAAGGTTGTGCCGGTCATAGACTAGTGTATCGTAATAAATTTTCTTCGCATAATTGCTTGGCGGCTGGTCCGTTGTACGGATATGCGGCCATACTTCCCCAAGCTTGATCGATCCTTGGTAATAAATAGGGCAGGGTTCCTCCGCCATATGGCAAAACAGAATTATATATTTGGATACTTATCAAAAATGCCGCTGAAGATTAAACTTCCTACAGCAAGCGCTGTCTCGGAAGGCATCCCGATTGAATACATATTATATTCAGGCATTCTCTCTTCGCCAACTGTCGCCCAAGGATGGACTAAAATCGGAACATCCATTTTTGCCGATGCTTCTAAAAATCTTTGGAATCTCCGGATCATCAAGATTTTTGCCGTTTGCATTGCTACTGATTTCAATACCAATCAGCCCAAGCTCTTTTATAACTCTTTCCATTTCTGCAATTGCCAAATCGACATCCTGCTGTGGTACCGTTTCAGTGGATTTCTAATCGAAATAATCTTTGTTTTTGCGCCTTAATTCAAGATTTTAGTTATATTCATAAGGTTATTAAATGTTACACAAACTTATAAAAAATCAAAAAACCGTCAAGATATATCTCGACGGTATTAACCATTTTAATTATTTTTTTGAGTTAGTTCGTTTTCAATCTTCTTTGTTTTACTTTTTCCATAATGACTTTGGACTCTGTACTTTGCTTTAAATTTTATTATTAATCGTTTTGTTCTCTCACTATAATATTATTCTCAATTATTAATGGTTTTTCTACAAAATTAATCTTTTTCATTATTTTTTGTATTACTTTCGGAAAAAAGTAAGCCCCAAAAAAAGCGCAAATAAAAGCCTGTGACCAAGTTTTTAACCATGCATGTAAAAATGTTCCATCATAACCCCTATTTATTAAGATTAATATTAATGAAATAAAAAAGGACATACTAAAAGCCATTAAAAATGCAAAAATGATATTTTTATATTTAATATTAATATTTATTATTACTCATCTCCTCATCATTTAATTTAACTACATTTTTATCTTACGAATACCTACATATCAAAGTTAGAAAAGCTTCTTCTATTTCTACAGTCGTTTAAAACCTCTTTAAAAAAATTAAAATTTTCCTGATCTATAGAACTATAGTTCAAGATAAAAGAACATTCCTATCAAAATGGAATGTTCTTTTATTTGGCCTATTCCGATTCTTTAATAAAACTCTCTTTATTTAATCCCAGAAACTTAATCGCATTTTCTCCAAGCATTTGTTTCTTTTCCACATCCGAAACATTTTCCAACATTTCAACTATTTTCCCCGGCGGTGCTTCCCGCAACATGAATGGATAATCTGTACCCATGATAATATGATCAGCACCAAATTTTCCAAGCATAAATTGGAGATTGCACGGATCGTAAACGAGCGTATCGTAATAGAGTTTCTTCGCATAATAGCTTGGCGGCTGTTCCGTTGTGCGGATATGCGGCCAAACTTCCCAGGCTTGGTCGATTCGCGGTAATAAATACGGCAAGGACCCTCCGCCATGGGCGAAGCAGATTTTTAATTTTGGAAATTTATCAAGAATACCGCTGAAGATTAGGCTTCCTGCCGCAAGAGCTGTTTCGGACGGCATTCCGATCGAATACATAAAGTTATGGTTTGGCATTCTCTCTACTCCGACCGTGGCCCATGGATGAACTAAAATGGGTACATCCATTTTTGCCGCTGCTTCCAGAAATCTTTGAATCTCTGGATCATCGAGGGTTTTTCCATTTGCGTTGCTGCCGATTTCAATCCCGATCAGCCCCAGCTCTTTAACTGCTCTTTCCATTTCTGCAATCGCCAAATCCGAATTCTGCAATGGTACCGTTCCAAGGCCGACAAAACGATCAGGATATTGGGCTACTACCGAAGCTATGAAATCATTTTGTGCTTTCGACAGCTCTAAACACTTTTCTACATCTGCCCAATATGTAAACGTAACCGGAATCGGAGATAAAACTTGGACATTGACACCTTCTGCATCCATTTCAGCGATGCGCTTTTCAGGATTCCAGGCATTCTCGTCGATTTTTCGGAATGACTTTCCATCCTTGTAAATTTCAGCTCCACAGCTGCACGTATGCTTTAAAATCGGAAAACGATCATCCGCATATTTTTCCGCAAAATCAGGAAAATTCTCAGGAATAATATGGGTGTGAAAGTCAACACGGAAATTCTCACCTTTTGACACGATGCTGCCTCCTTAAAGGATAATTGTTGATTGATTATTGATTAACTTTTTCCAGGTCTTCCTTTATCAATTTACCAACTTTTCCCCATCCTGGTTTAGGTCTTCCTCCCCATTCATCAAGGGTATGCATGGTTGGTTCTAGACGGCGAGGCTCTCTTGGATTTTCCTCCGGAAATTCTTCCATTCCTTGACTATACTCAATCGTTAAACCGTCAGGATCCGCAAAATATAGGAAAATGCTGCCCGATGGGTGATGTTTTCCTGGCCCAAAAAGAATCGGAACATTGTTATCCTTTAATCTATTAACTTGAATCCCCACATCATCTACACGTTGAGCTTGATAAGCAAGGTGATTCAATTTATTTTCTTTTCCTTTTGTTAGGGCAAAATTATGGTGAAATGGAGTTCCAGCTGCCCTTAACCAGGCCCATCCCGTTTCCCTTCCTTGGATATCTGAAATATTGAAGTTCAAAACATTCGTAAAGAAATCAAATAATTCGTCAAATTTATTAGTTTCATAAACGACATGAAGAAGTCTCGTAATTCTGGCTTTCTTAGGAACAAATGGTGTACCCATTTGCATAATTTGCACATAAAATTCGTACGTTACCCCTAAATATGGATCTTTAAAACGCAATGTTCTACCTTGGGCCAAACTTTGGCACTCCTCTGCGCTTAATTCGACAGGATTTACACCTTGTTCCGTTAAATGGTCAAACACTGCTTGAAATTGGTCTGCCTTTTCAAGCTCAAATGCTACTCTTTTTAACCCAGGTTCTTCTCCTTGTTCAAGGATTAAATTGTGATGGTCCCCGCTGCATCGAAGGTATGCCGCATCAAGAACCCGTTCAACAAATTCCATACCAACAATATTTTCATAAAAATCTACCGATTTATTAAGATCAGTCACGCTTAACACAACATATCCCAACTTTTTATAACGAATCATTCAAAAACCTCCTATGTTATAGTAGAGGGTCTGACCCTCATAGCTTAACCACGTTAATGTGTTAATTCGTATGAACCCCAATCAAAATCTGACTTCATATTATAAAATGATACTTACTTTTCCGTGCGGGCGGAGACTGTCCAATTTGAGAATGACTTTCTTGGATTGAATCTTTAATTCTCCGTTTTCTTTTACCAAGATGTATTCGAGGACCCCGACATAATTGTCAAGTACTTCACGTTTCGTACGGTAGGTAGAGAAATTGCATCTGACTTTTACGGCATCCTCTTCATTATTAACGATTCTTACATTCGTCACATTGTGAAGAGTAGTGGAGTGCGGGTATTCTACATGGGCTTCTCTTTTCAGTAATCGTAACGCCCGCTGTTCTAAACGGGCACGATCATCATGAACAAAGAAAAGCGACTTTTTAAAATCTGCATCAGGATTTCCGATGGGCGGAATCACATACGTTCCATTGCTTGCGAATAACGCAGCCCACTCCTTTAACTTAAACTCATCAAGAAGCTCCGCCTCATGGAATAAAAAATCTTCAATTTCTTGACGTGTTATGTTCATACTTCCACCTTCCCATCTTCTTCTTTTTTGCTTTCCGCTGCTGTCATCCGTTTATCCCATTCACGCCAAAAGGCACGCATTTGTTCTTCATCCGTCGCTTGGGGAATTTCCCTGTTCATTCCTTTGGAAATATCATTCCATCCGACTTCTTTAGTATTTAAAAAGCCTTCCTGGCATAGTTCAAGTGCTTCATTATCATCCGGAGTCGCAAAACCGCCTGGCCCTAAAAACTCTAAGTAGCTGTCATTCCGTACCTCTCTGAAACCGTCTGTTTCATTTATAGGAGATAAACCATAGGCGGTTACTTGCATATAACCCGGTTCAATCGGATAAAAGGTTCTGATTGCAATCGCCATGATGTCATTGATGACCAGGTTAGGGAAAATTAAAATATTACGGTTCTTTTTCGAAATGCGGTGGGCTCTTTCTTCGCCAAATTTTTCTACTAAGCGGGCATTGATTTTGTCGATAATTTCTTTCGCCTCTTCACCGTAACCTTCAATCCATTTTCCGATTGGTCTTGGCCACGGGGCATAATATTCCATTACGGCATGTCCATTCCCCAGAGCGCGTGCTTCCCCTGCAAGACTGTCTTTTTCCATTATTCCGCCGCGGGTCGCAACAATATCAAAATAGGTTTTATGGGTTGGTACCCCGTGGTATAAATCAAAACTATTTTCACAAAGTAATTTCCAGTTCGCTCGTACGCTATATTCTTGGGGATCCTGCAAAACTTCCATTCCAACTTCTGTTTGATCTGCCACCAAGTCGAGATACTCTTTAGCACCTGCCAGGTATTCCTCTAATGAAATGGCGTTGTCATCAAAGTTAACGAATACGAAACCGCGGTAACTTTCAAGTCGTTTGACAGCCAGCATATTTTTGGAGCCATCGCAGTTATGGTCTTCCAAGAAACCAAATTTATCAGGTAATCCGACTAATTCCCCTTGCGTATTAAAGCTCCACGCATGATAGAAGCAGCGGAATACTTTTGAGTTTCCTTTTCCTTCACGGCATACGAGCGCACCCCGGTGTGGACAGGAGTTATATAATGCCCTTATTACCCCATCATTGCCGCGGGTAAATAAAAGGTTTCGTCCACCAACTTTTCTTCTATGAAAATCGCCTTTATTCGGTACTTCTGATTCATGCCCGATATATAACCAGCATTTATCAAAAATTTCATTGCGTTCGATTTCTAAAATTTCCGGATCAATAAAAACTTCACGATTTACTTTGAATAAACACTTCTGTTGATCATCCTTAAGATAGCTGCTCATTGGCTCTCCCCCTAAATAAGTTTTTTTAGTAAACCTGCACATCATCTGTGTCAGTTCTGAAAGAGGTTTTAGAAAACCTTAAAATCATTTTTATTGCATCGTGCTTCCGCCATTTACACTAATCACTTGGCCCGTAATAAAAGTCGCCTTATCGGAAGCAAGGAATTCGACGGCATCCGCCACCTCTTCCGGATAGGCCCCTCTTCCTTTTGGAATGATGTTAATATAGCGTCTAACAACCCCGTATCTCTCTTTCTGTTCTCATCCAGCAATTCCCCCTCTACTGCCGGGGGAGCGATGACATTCGCGGTAATATTATTTTTGGCTAATTCTCTTCCTAATCCGGAAACAATGGCATGGACGCAGCCCTTTGCAGCATTATAGGCTGCATGGTCCCATAAACCATTGCGGACAGAATCTTCTCCTATGTTAATAATCCCTCCGTAATTTTGTTTCACCATATTCGGCAACACTCTGTATCATGACCACAGCATGGTCCAGAGGTTACGGTCGATTGTTGTTTTTAAGGTTTACGGTGTTTGTTCAAGGAACGGGAGAATCACGCCTCCACCGGCATTATTGACAAGACTGTCGATTTTGTCCCATTTATGTATGGCTTCTTCAACCATCTGGATAACGTTTTCATCTTTTGATAGATCACCAATAAAGTAGTCTGTTTCCCGCCCTGTTAATTGGTCCACTTCCTCGGAGACTTTCTTCGAACGTTCGAGATTGGTTCCTGTAACCAATACAGTCGCACCTGCTTGTGATAAACCAATTGCAACCGCTTTCCTAATTCCTTGTAAAGAACCTGTTACAACTGCTACTCTCCCTTCCAAAAGATAGGCTTGTGATTGACTCGACAAGCTAAAATCTCCTCCTTTCCTTGTAAAAATGGTCTGTTTCCTTTTTGTCGTGCAACTATCAATTGCACAAAAACTAGCATCGATCCGGATACCTCAGCTAAATGTAATCGCATCCAAAACTTAACTCAGTGTACTTAGGTAAACAGCGTTTAATGCATTTTTCCAGATAATATCTGAACATATTGACATTCGAAATATCAGAATATTATCTCAATTGATTTAATTTTAAATCTTTTTTTTGTGAAAATCTAATCGAAATATTCTTACTTTTAATGCCTAAATTCAAGATATTATTTATATATAAACATTATGAATACGCTGTTAATTCGCGTGCAAAGAGATGATTTAAGAGGAATAATTAAAAGATTTCGTTTGTCCTGAGTAAATTCTAAAGACATTTAAATGGACATGACATAATAAAAAAGGGTAAGGGGTGCTCGAAATTATAAAAAGGATAAACTAAAAGAATCTTTATATTTGTTTTGATAATCTAGATTTGAGGCACTTTTATACGATTTGATCACAAAAAAAATGAGCCATATGATTTCCAATTCTATTAACCTCTCTTATGATAGGAAGTGACTAAACTTACTTCATATGAGAGGACGAATAGGATGATCAAAATGGCTTAATTTCATAATATCAAATTCTTAAAAAAGGTTGAAGGTTTATCGCAAAGGTAATTCAGTGACTACTTGCACTTGCTTTTGTCGGTATCTCCTGGTTCCTACATTAAGGCTTGTAGCTTTTTTAGGTACTCATTTTCAATCCTTAACATTCGAATTTCAAGTTGTAGTTTTTCGACTTCAATAGATTCTTCCCCAGGTTATGTTTATGATTAGTTGTCATATCTTTAGGTCTTCCTCTCCGAGTGAACAGAGCTCCGACACCTTTCTCTTTGTATTTTTTCTCCAACTACCAAATTGTACTAGGTGTAGATAAATCAAAATGAAGAGGAGTTTCGGGTAATGATGCTCTGTTACTACACCTCATTCTTGTACTTCCAACTTTAAGTTACCATCATAGACACATTTAGAACTTCGTATATTGAATGCTTTATCCCCATATTTTTCGTAGCGATTTACCCAATCAAGTATAGTTTGAGGACTACCAATGCTAAATTTCTTTACCAGTTCTCTTGATCCTCCCCCTCCTTCTAAATACTCTGATACAATCTATTTTCTAAAATCACTTGAAAACTATTAAAAACCCCCTTAAGTTGGATTATTAGTCCAACTTAAGAGGGTAACTTCATTAAGTTGCCTTTTTCTAATGCTAAAATATTGTTTATTACAGTTTTATTTACTGCTAAAAAAGTTACCTTCCCTCCGAAAAGAGAACCCGTTACTTTTCCTCCTGGCTCCTATTTGTTGAAACTGGATGAATTACATAATAGAATCCTAAAATACTTTCAATCTCTCCTATATCTAAATATTCATCTGATGAATCTTTAAGCACTATCTGTGCATCTTGAATATCCAATTTCTCTAGTTTTTCAATGAGTTCAGATACTGTCATTTTATATTTTCCTCCATATTTATTTACCGATGTCTGCAATTTTTTTATAATGAGTTTGCACCTGGAAGATAGACCTGAAAACAATAGATTAACATGATAAAAAAATTCGTTAATGAAACGATTAAATCAGACAGATATAAAAAATACCAATTCAATAAGATGAATGGGTATGCCTTTAAATCTATTTCTACTATGGCTAATCATAACGATATGAGTAATAACAAGAAGAGGTGTAGTGAACCTCGCTTAAGGGGATGTCAATACCTCAGGTATATCGACAAACCCGAATATTTTCGAATTTGTCGACAGTCTGAACTCCCTTTCAAAAAATATAGGGAGTTTTAATTTTTTATTTCTAAGGTTGTGAAAAATTACCTTTATAAAAACAACTAATAGTTTGTCAATTTTCTAGAACAAAGTTACTAGACTCATGCTTATTCGTTTATTTTCTATCAGAAACCGGTACACCGGCAACTCCCCAATGAGTTTTTGGCATTTCATTTACCAATACTCGAACGCTAGTTTTTGGTACAACTAATGTTTCAACAACAGTATTAGTAATATTTTCAATTAATGCTTTTATTTTTTCAGGTGGTCTGCCTTCCAAAATACTTACTTGAATAACTGGCATGGTAATTCCCCTTTCATAAATTATATTTTCCTATTGTAATATGTTTTAAAATTGCTCATTTATTTACCAACAGAGAAAGTTACTTCGCCCAGGCCATCAAATTTACCTGAAACAACGTCGCCAACTTTTAACAATATTGCACTTGTTAAGGCTCCCGATAATATGATTTCGCCTTTTTTAATTTTATCTCCTTTTCTGGCGAGCATGTTTGCCAATACTGCAATGGCATTGGCAGGATGTCCTAAAACGGCAGCTCCAGCGCCCAATTCTTTAATTTGGCCATTAATCGATAAGGTTGCCCCTACTAATTCAAGTTCAAAGTCATTTGGTTTTCGAAGTGTATTACCGAATACGACCCTTGAAGTAGATGCATTATCAGCAATTACATCTGTGTGGGTAAAGTTAAAATTTTCATAACGGCTATCAATAATTTCAAGTGCAGGTAAAACATACTCTGTTTTAGCTAACACTTGTGAGCCGGTAATTCCTGGTCCTTCAATATCTTCGCCAATCAAAAACGCAATTTCTGCCTCCACTTTTGGATGGATCAGATCAGAAAATGGAAGAACACCAGCGTTATCGATCAACATATAATCAAACACATATCCATAAATTGGCTCAGTAACGCCCATTTGTTCCCACTTCGCCTTGCTTGTTAATCCCATCTTAGGGCCAATGATTCTTCGGCCCTCGTCTAATTTTTTTTGAACAAGCAGTTCCTGTGCCTGATAAGCTTCCTCAACTGTTAAATCAGATTTAAACGTCTTAGTTACCTTTACAACTTCACGTTTTTCTTCTTCTGCAGCAACTAAGTAATCAGCAATTTGTTTAATAATATCACTTGCCATTCCTTTTCCTCCTTTGATCCAGATTCAGTATCTATTTAAGCCAATTATTTAAAGTTAACGCTTACTTGACCAAGATGAGCAAATCTTGCTGTAAAATTGTCGCCCGGATTAACGACAACCATGCCGGAAAGTGCACCCGAAAGGATTACTTCACCTGCTTTAAGAGTAATATCATAATCTGCTAAACGATTCGCCAGCCATGCAACACAAGTTGCCGGATTTCCAAGTGCAGCTGCTCCAACACCTGTATTGGCAACTTCACCATTTTGCAAAAGTACCATGCCCATTAATTCCAGATTAATATCTTTAATTTTTGTAGGCTTGCCACCCAATACAAATAATCCGGATGAAGCATTATCAGCGACCGTGTCTGGTAGCTTAATTTTCCAATCTTGTATCCGACTATCAACAATTTCTAAAGCAGGAACAACATAATCTGTTGCTTGCAGCACATCAAGAACAGTCACATTCGGACCTTTTAAATCTTTCTTTAAAATAAATGCTATTTCACCTTCTACTTTTGGCTGAAGCATGGTTTCATAAAAAATAGTACCGCCATTTTCAACGACCATGCTGTCTAATAGATGTCCATAGTCAGGCTCATCAACACCCAACATTTTTTGTACGGCAACAGAGGTTAATCCAATTTTTTTGCCAACAATTTTCTGTCCTTCAGCTACCTTCTTTTTAATATTTTCCAATTGAATATTATATGCCACATCGACAGTAATTTCTGGATCTACCACAGTTAGCGGATTAATTCCAACGCGTTTTTTTTCAGCTTCTAATAATTTAGCAGCAATCTTTTCAATTTTACTAGTCAATTGAATATATCCTTTCTATTATAAATGTATTTTGAGACTGTTTAGTATAAGCTGAGAAACATTCAAAAAAGTTGCACGGTATATCTTATTTAAACCGTGCAACATATCTATGTTAAAAACTAAAAATTAAAGTTTAACACAAATATTAGTTATTTCAGTGTAGAATTCCCAACTGTGACTACCGCCAACACGACCTAGTCCACTGTCTTTCGTACCTCCGAATGGAGTTCTAAGATCACGTACAAACCAGCAGTTGATGTAAGATAAACCTGATACAATTTTTTGGGCTACACGGTGTGCACGACGGATATCGTTAGTCCAGATTGTGTTACTTAAGCCCATCCGAGTATCGTTTGCTGCCGCAATCACTTCTTCTTCTGAGTCAAATGGAATAACTGTAACAACCGGTCCAAAGATTTCTTCACGAACACAACGAGATCTGTCATCTAGACCAGTAATGATGGTTGGTTCTATGAAATATCCTTTATCCAAACCATCAGGGCGCTTACCGCCTGTAACGAAAGTACCACCTTCTTCTTCAGCAATTTTCAGGTAGCTCATTACTTTATCATAGTGTACTTTGGCGACTAATGCGCCTTGATCATTGCTCATATCAAATGGATCGCCAACTTTTAATTCTCTTGTTTTAGATGCAAATTTTTCTACGAATTCATCAAAAATTTGGCGTTCAACATAGATTCTTGAACCGCAGACACAAACTTCCCCTTGATTTGTAAAACTTGATCTAATGGTTGTTGCCACTACTTCATCAATATCCACATCTGCAAATATAATGTTAGGGTTTTTACCGCCTAATTCGAAAGAAAGCTTTTTTAGTGAAGGCGCAGCTTCTTCCATGATTTTAGCACCTGTAGATACTTGCCCGATAAAACCGATACCTGCAATGTCAGGGTGTTTGTTGATTGCACTTCCAGCACCAGGTCCAAAACCGTGAACCAAGTTTACAACTCCATCCGGAACACCAGCTTCTTTAAGAATTTCCATTAATCTTGTTGCAGTCATTGGGGTTAATTCAGATGGCTTAATCACTACTGTACATCCTGCAGCCAAAGCTGGAGCTAATTTCCATGTTAATAAGAATAATGGAAGATTCCATGGCTGGATTAATCCTACTACTCCAATCGGGCGGCGATATCCGTAGTTAAGCGCATTGTGAGTTTCATCTTGGTATGCCTCTGTTCCTATAGAAATCATGTAATCAGCAAAAAAATGGAAGTTTGCTGCTGCACGAGGAGCATCAACGTGACGTGAGAATTTAAGGTGCTTACCAGTATCTAATGATTCTAATTGTGCGATTTCTTCTTGACTTGCTTCAAGAATGTCACCAACTGTGCGGATAATTCTTGAACGTTCATTTACAGTCATTTTTCCCCATGGGCCTTCTTCAAAAGCACGTTTAGCAGCTTTAACAGCTAAATCAATATCTGCCGAGCTTCCTTCTGCAACTGTACCATAAACTTCCTCAGTTACAGGGTTCACGTTATTAAACGTTTTTCCATCTACAGATTCAACAAATTTACCGTCGATATAATGTAAACAATCAAATGGTTTTACGATAGGTTCAACTACAGTTTTAGTTTCGATTTGCACCATTCATAATTCCTCCTTGGTTTTGATTTAAATATTTTCTAAATATAGCGTTAATGCTTACATGCTTTATGTTAATGCTAATTTGTTTATGGAACTTTCCACTTCACTTAAAAGAGTTAAAAAAGTGTACGTCTGACCCAACCTAAATTTTAAGATAATGCTTACTTTTCCGTGCGGACGGAGACTGTCTAGTTTTAGGATGACTTTCTTGGATTGAATCTTTAATTCTTCTTTTTCTTTTACCAAGATGGATTCGTTGACTCCTACATAATTATCGAGCACTTCACGTTTTGTGGGATAGGTTGAGCAAATCCAGCTTACCTTACGGCATCCCCTTCATTACTAACGATTCTTACATTCTTGATATTGTGAAGAGTGGTTGAGTGCGGATATTCTACATGGGCCTCTTTTTTCAATAATCGTAACGCCCCTGTTCTAGACGGGTTCGATCATCATGAACGAAGAAATTTTTTAAAGTCCGCATCAGGATTTCCGATGGTATGAATCACATACGTTCCATTGCTTGCGAATAATGTAGCCCACTCCTTTAGCTTAAACTTTCCAGAGGTTCCGCCTCATGGACTAAAAGATCCTCAATTTCCTGACGTGTTATGTTCATACTTTCACCTTCCCAGCTTCTTCATTTTTGCTTTCCGCTGCTGTCCTCCGTTTATCCCATTCACGCCATCAGGAACGCATTTGTTCTTCATCCATTGCTTGGAGAATTTCCCTGTTCATTCCTTTGGAAATATCATTCCATCCGACTTCTTTAGTATTTAAAAAGCCTTCCTGGCATAGTTCAAGTGCTTCATTATCATTCGGAGTCGCAAAACCGCCTGGCCCTAAAAACTTTAAATAGCTGGTCTGATTCCTTCTTGTCGAGACTATCAAATGCACGAAAACTAGCATCGAACCCGGGCACCTCAGCCAAATGTAATCGCATCCAAAAGTTAACCCAACGTGCTACGGTAATCAGCGTCTAATGTATTTTTCAGATAATATCAATATTTTAAAATGTTAATATTTAAATATATCGGAATATTATCTTAATTAATTTAATTTTAAATCTTTTGACCATGTAATTCTAATCGAAATTATCTTTCTTATAGCGCCCGAATTCAAGATTTTATTTATATATAAACACAATGAATATGCTGTTAATAATATAGTAAACCATTGTTTCTTCCAGTTACATTTCGATTAAATGGGATTAAACATTCCATTCAATATAATTTTTGTATCAATCCGTTTTGCAAGTGGTTCGGAAAGCCACAAACACGATTTACTGCGGTCAAGAATAAACCTTATCGGTACAAACTCATCCGGAAAGCGGGACACAAATCAATTCAATGTAACTTGTGACGCTATATAACCTAATCAAGGTATGACATTCGATTGCACCACCACACCCAATTCTAATTAGAGCATCGCACAGGAAGTAGAACACTGAATCCGTATTAATTCTGTGAAGGATGTTGTGTCTGAATACCAATTTCATAAGGAAAAGTATGTAAATTCAGATATCAATCCAGTTGAACATCCTTCCTATTTCTACAAAAGAGAAAAAAGCAAAACTTGCACGCAGCGATGGCAGTGTAAAGAGTGTGGGAAATATGATGCCTGCCAGAAGAAAACATCTACCTTTAACCAAAAATGAAATGGCATCCTGCCGTTATTCATCAAGCTATTGGTAAATAAAATGCCGGTTTCAAAAACTATTGATGTTCTAGGTATTGGGGTAAAAACTTATTATAGTAAATTGGAATGGGTTTATCGCAGATACTTAGAATTTTTGGACGACACGAACAGAAGCCATTACAAAACAAATCTTTTGGAAGGTTCTGGATTAATACCGATAAAATGATTTACTGCTTGAACAACGTTCGTAAAAAAAGGAATGGGCGGAGCGAGATATGATGATGTAGAAGATTCCCAATTCCCAACTCATATTATTGTTTCTGCTGATGTATTTTCTCGATATGTTTTTCGGTCAGATGTTGCTTTTGATTTGGACATAAGACTTGAAGATAAAATGCTGGAAACCGTTTTATATAAAAAAGACCACCTATACGAAATGGTTACTTAAACTCTAATAAAAGTGGATTCTTTTTTCATTTTTTTAGCGCAAACCAAATTGGGTGAGAAAGTTTATATACAAGGCTATAGCTTAAATCTTAAATTACTATGAATGAATCAGATTAAATGATATTTTTTCTCTAACGCTAAGAAGAAGAAATAATTTTAGTTCCGCCTGTTTGCCACAAAAGGAACATGTATTTTTTGTTTGGGCAGACATTTTTTTTACATGTGGAACAGGAAGTAATTCCAATCCTTTGGTGAGATGTTCTTTACAAACCATTACCATAATGAATGCTCCTTTCTAATTAGACTCTACCTATGAAACAGTGTTTTAATCCTCCTAGGAAAATTCTGTAATTTTACTTGGTATAGGGTAAGCAAAACCCGTATTTCTTCCGACGAGGCGACAGGATTCACTTTAGGTTACAACCTGTCTGTTAATTTGCTAGCACTCTCAAAGAGTTACTTTGACACAGGGATTCAACCTTAGCCACCAGTTACCTGTCAGCTACCGAGCACCATCTAGATAACGTTTTCATCTTTGGATAGATCACCAATAAAGTAGTCTGTTTCCCGCCCTGTTTATCGGGCCACTTCCTCGGTGACTTTCTTCGTACGTTCCGGATTGGTTCCTGTAACCAATACAGTCGCACCTGCTTGTGATAAACCGATTGCAACCGCCTTCCCAATTCCTTGTGTAGAACCTGTTACAACGGCTACTCTTCCTTCCAAAAAATAGGCTTGTGATTGACTCGACATGCTAAAATCTCCTCTTTTCCTTGTTATCTCTTTTTTGGTTTGTAATGAAAAAGGTCTGTTTCCTTTTTGTCGTGCAACTATCAAATGCACAAAAACTAGCATTGATCCGGATACCTCAGCCAAATGTAATCGCATCCAAAACTTAACACAGTGTGCTATGGTCTAAAATTGTAATTAAAATATATCAGAATATTATCTTGATTAATTTAATTTTAAATCTTTTCCCCATGTAATTCTAATCGAAATAATCTTTCTTCTAAAGCCAAAATTCAAGATTTTATTAATATATAAACACAATGAATACATTGTTAATTCTAGTGCAAGGAAATGTTTTAATAGGAATAATGACTAGACTTCGTTGTCCTGAGTGAGTTCTAAAAAACATTTAATTAAAAAAGGGTAAGGGGTGTTGGAAATCAAAAATAAAACCACGAATAAACAAAAAAACATCTTTCTATTTAAATCCTTCCAAATATTTTTTTCCAAAAAAAAAAGCAGTTATCCCTATAAAATGTACCCTAATAGAGTACTTAAAAAAAGTCTACCTAGATGGAGACGGAGTAATTATGAGTAAAAAGATCTTCATAGAGAAAGAGATCAAGTAGCAATCAGCTAATAATTACGTTAAATCTGTAAGCTCAAAAGGAATCACTTATACTGATCAATTTAAGCCTATATTTATTGTGGAAAAAGAGAAGGGCAAATTCGCAAGAGAAATTTTGTTGCTGTTTGTACCATCTTGTTTTCTCCTCCTAATATGGCTCTGATTTTCTAAATAAGAATTATTAATCAATACAGTAATATTTTCTCCTTCTAGATCCCCTTATTGACTTACAACTATAAAAAATATTTTAAAAAAACCGCCTTTTTATAAATTATATTCTATTAGATATTTCAATAGCTTTTTATTACACTATAAACATTCAGAAAATTTCAATATATATAAAATATTTATTTTCTGAATGTTTAAGACAAAGGGGATCCTATAAGTTAATGGAAGATTTAGGGTTATATAAAAAGGGGGGAAAATGAAAATGCCATTATTAATGGTTGCACTTGGGGTTATTCTATTAATTATTTTAATCACGGTCTTCAAATTAAACGCTTTCATCTCATTGATTATTTCCTCGTTTGTTGTGGCGCTGGCATTAGGGATGCCGCTAGGTGGAATAGTCACTTCAGTAGAAACTGGATTAGGAGGTACTTTAGGACATATAGCGCTAATCTTAGGTTTCGGAGCGATGATTGGTCGTTTGATCGCTGATGCAGGTGGAGCCTATCGAATTTCAATGACATTAATCGATAAGTTTGGAAGAAGGAATGTGCAATGGGCAATTGCTGCTTCTTCCTTTATCGTAGGAATTGCTTTATTCTGGGACGTTGCCTTTATTCTATTAGTTCCAATCATCTATATGATTTCTAAGGAACTAAAGATCTCCATTACACACTTTGGCCTTACGTTAGCAGGTGCTTTAGTTGTCGCACACAGTTTCTTGCCACCTCATCCAGGAATCACTGCCGTTACACAGGAGTACGGAGCAGACCTCGCCATGGTATTAATATACGGAATCATTATTGGGATACCAACAATTGTAGTTGCGGGAGTTTGGTTTCCTAAAATCAACAAAAAGTGGATCCCAAGTGCTTTTGAAAAAACAGGCAATGCGGAAGCAATAGGAGATCAAAAAATATGGAAATTAGAAGAAACACCTGGATTTGGAATCAGTGTCTTAACAGCGGTATTCCCGATTCTATTGATGTTTGCAGCAGCTTTTTTAGATATTTTCCAAAAACAATTGGGATTTGCCGATAATCTTTTAGTTGTAATTATTCGTTTTGTCGGAAACGCTCCAGTAGCTTTGTTAATCTCACTATTATTAGCTATATATACAATGGGAATTGCCAGGAAAACTCCAATGAAAGACTTAACGTCCTCTGCAGGGGCATCCATAAACGCGATTGGTTTGCTAATCTTAATTACTGGTGGTGGTGGTGCATTCAAACAAGTTATTATAGATGGCGGAGTTGGGGAATATATTGCTAGTCTGTTTACTGATGTTTCCATTTCTCCAGTTCTTCTTTCGTGGATTATTGCCGTAATTTTCCGTATTTGTTTAGGTTCAGGAACTGTTGCAGCATTATCAACTGCCGGATTGGTCCTTCCAATGCTAGAATCATATCCTGAGGCAAACTTAGCACTTGTTGCTCTTGCTACTGGAGCGGGAACAGCTTTTGCTTCACACGTAAATGATCCTGGCTTCTGGATGGTAAAAGAATTTTTTGGCTTATCAATGAAAGAAACATTTGCGACATATACGATTCTTTCATCAGTAGCATCAATTGTTGGAATTATTCTTGTCCTCTTAATGGATACTTCTGTCATATTAGCTGGTGTAACCATTGCAGCTATCCTAGTTGCTGCAGTTGTTATTCACACGATTGAAGGGGCTGGAAACAAGAAGAAGCAAATTAAAAATATTTCTGTTTAATCTTTATATATTAACATAACACCAAGAGAAAGCTATCTGATAAATTCCTTTCACAATGAAGTTACTATTATAAAAATAAATAGCAAGATGCTTCCTATTTTTAATAGACTTTCTATTCTAATTATTAAAAATGAAGAAAATATAATACGAAATGGGGTATTTAAATGAAGATCATCACAGTACTTGGAGCAGGTATTATGGGTCATGGCGTTGCTCAATTACTTGCACAAGCAGGATATATTGTACGTATTCAAGCTAGACGCGAGACATCATTGGAAACAGCAAAAAAAATGATTACGAACAGCTTGAAAATTATGGTTGATAAAGGAATGCTGTCACAAGAAAAAATGGAGCAGACTTTGGATAATATTAAATATACAACAGATTTACTTGAAGCGATCCAGGATACTGATTTTATTCTAGAATCTATTCCAGAAGTGCTTGAGACAAAATTAGATACTTACGAGATTATTGAAAGCATTGTCTCTGAAAAAACGATTATTGCATCTAATACATCTACTTTCCCATTAAAAGAATTAACACAAAGAGCAAAACATCCAGGAAGATTTATCATTACACACTACTTTAACCCTCCACAACTTGTACCAATTGTGGAAATTGCTAAATTTGAGAAGACAGATGAAAATGTCGTAAAAGTAACTTATGACCTAATGAAAGAAATCGGTAAAACTCCAGTGGTACTTAAAAAAGAGATTACCGGCTTTATCGTTAACCGCATACAAGTAGCTTTTCTACGGGAATGCTTCAACTTAATTGAATTGGGAGTATGTACGGCAGAAGATATTGATATCGCTGTAAGAGGAAGCATGGGCTTTAAATGGGCTTTTTGCGGACCAATGGAAAGTCAGGATTTAGCAGGTCTGCAAACAACACAAGCTATGGTATACAACATCGAGCAGGATTTATCGAATACAAGAGAAGTTCCTAAATTCTTAAAAGAAATGGTCGAAAAAAGTGAACATGGTATTCGTTCAAATAAAGGTTTCTATGAATACGATGATAATGGGGCAAAAGCAATTTATACACGTGATGATAATTTCCTAGATCTTCTAAAATTAATTCAAGACAAAGAAGCAAAGAAGGAAAAAACAGCATCAGCAGTTAAATAAGCAATGTGACAGTTTAAAAATAGTGAGAAAGAAGTTGGTTTAGCCGGCTTCTTTTTTTTGCTCCGTACAACGTCTCCGATTCTGGGATAGAAAAAGCTTTTGTTGATTAACTTAGATTTACCCTCGGACCCAAAGAACACTTATTTTAAGTTCAACTCTCCTGTTACTTGAAGAAGAAAAAGGCTACTGAAGAAACATTTCCTTCAAAGGCGAATTCCCTTCTTAGTTCAAAAGCTATTTATTGTTTAGCGCTTTCTTTAGTCCTTCTAGTTCTGCCAATGCACCTGTTGCTGAATAAAATTTAATCTTATTTTCTAATATCTCTATTTCCTCTTCTAAACTTAATTCCTCCACTGTATTAGTTACTCCCTTTAACGATTAGGGCAAGAACCAAAATGAAAGTGTGTATAACGCGCGATTAACTTTTCTTTCATATAGCCCTCTTTTTTAATCCTTGCATGCCCTTCGTATAGTAAGCATACGGAATTTCCGTTTTTGGAACAAAGGTGGAATAGTGAAACTCATGCCCTTTCGCTTTTAGGTTTTTAGCTAATAGAAAATTTCCTTCTATTGCTGTAATTTCCCGATATCCCAAAATTGCGCTTGATATTAAATAATCTGAAACTTTGCTCTTGATCATCAGTATTTAAGACAAGAGTTAATTTTCTTGATTCACGCAATAAGTTCTCCACCTTTTCGGAACTACATCAAAAGCAAGCCTTACATTCAAATGGAGTTCCTAATTCCATTAAAAATAAAAATTAGTTAAGGTTGATAATTTAAGATAATAAACATGAAGTGAAAAACTTTTTCACTGACCCCCTTTTATATATTGTTTGAGGCCCTCAAGAATTGTTCTTAAGGCTTATTTTTTTCTCTATATTTTATGTTCACTCACACCAACAACTGTTTTGTGACACACAAAAAGGGACGTTCCGCACTCATGCATGGAACGTCCTTTTAAATTATAGAAAAGACGAAGACTCATCGTCGTCACTAGAATGATTTGCTACATCTTGCTTGCTATAGACGATCAATTAAAAAGATCGTTTATTGTTAACGTACACTATCGGCTTATTTATTATCTCTGAGTTAAAATATTCATATTAATATAATGTATATTTAAAAGTAATAATGCAATTTACGATGTAATCAGAAATAACTACAATCATATATTATATGAAATTAATAACATATAAGTTGAAATATATATATAATAAATTCTTTGAGAAAATTAATATTCCTATCGTCCTCTAGCAGAAATAGATCAAAGTCAATCTATTGCAAGGAATATAATCTCTTAGCAAATAATAAGTCTCGTGAATAATTTTCGATACTTTTTTGATCTATTATGAATGGTAAAATTTTTATAGACACACACAGTTTTGAAGTTTGCTGGCACCCGTTTTTGTAGTATCTCTATGTTCTCTCGAGTACAGATAAATCAAGCTTACTTGCTTTATAGTGTTAACGAAGTAAAGAAATTACTAGAAAAGGCCCTGGTCGCATTCGCTGAAAAAAGTCTATTCAAGACTTCGTCCAAGTTCTCCCTTTATCATTGCTGTAAGCTAGGCTTTGTCTTTGTTTTGATCCATCTGCATGAGTGAAAATGGCATAAGCCCAGTTTTTCCATTAAAAAAACCTGTGGAATCATTGTATTCCACGACAGCACTGCCGGAAAATATTGCCCCATGTTCATCTGGTTGTAGAGCAATCGGAAGGTGCTGCCAGTGTATTAGGTCTCTACTAACTGCGTGTCCCCAATGCATAGAACCCCATACCGTTTCAAAAGATGAAACTGATAGAACAAATGAAATTCTCCTTCGTAATACACCATCCCATTTGGGTCATTCATCTAATTGTTTTCAGGCGAGAAATGAAATTGTGGTCTGTATCTTTCTTTATAAAATTGATTTTCTGGCATCAATTTTATCACCCCTCTTTTTACTGAAAACTTTTTATAAAATCTAACACTTCCTGTTTTTTCCGGCATTACTCGAAGTGCCCCTTTCTTTGTTGTAATTAAAGGAGCAGCCGCGTTTGCGAACGTGAGCATATCGACCAGATTCGCTTCTGATAGGTTTCCTAATCCATATTCCAACACAAAGTTAATGATTGAACCGAAACAAGTATCCCCTGCACCAGTTGTCTCAATCGTATTTTGGTGAAGGAAAGCTGGTCTTTCTACTTGCAGATTTTTGTAAAATCCAAGACTTCCCCCGCCCCCCATTGTTAGCGATTTAACGAAATCACCACTTCAAGGCACTCATTACCCTAAAAAGTCGATCAAATCCAGTTTTGCTTTTGTTCTAAGCTAAATGGGGCTGGATAATATTTCATTGTTTCCGCATCTGAAAAACTAGAATGAAGAAGAGGTGTGTCCTCTTTTCTATATAGTCAAAAATACAATCTTTTAGTTAACTTTTTACCTATAAAAATGGAAATAAGAATCTTAAGATAATAAAAAACTTATAAAAATACCCTTAAAAAATAAAATATATTTCGAATATTTTTGAGTGTAAGCAAAGGAGCAATCAAATGAAGACATCTATATATGATATTATATTAATTTGTTTGGGTTTAATCTTTGGTACATATGCAATATTTATTGACCAAACAAAACGAATTAGTTCTGAATTAGCTGGAATATTATCCTTCATTTTAGCGATTTGGCTATGTATTTCGTGTTCAAAGTCTTGGAAGAAAAATAAGTGATTACTTAATAATTAATTTAAGGGGTATTTAGTGTTAAGGAATTTACTGTTTGTTATACTTTTGAAAATGAAATTATTACCGAAAAAATCATAAAAAAATAAATGTAAAAAAAGAAGACATTGAAAAAGAAATAATTGAAAAAATGGAACGTTACAAGTATTTCATTGTTGAAAATGATGAAGGAAGATATGTGATAAGTCCATATTTAGTCCGTTATTTACGTGTGTCGGAAGAGAGGAAATTAGCCTAATAAAGTAATTAAAATTATTAAAAAAATACCTATAATTATACTTGGTCGAGGGATTGATGCTCTGGGCTTTTTTACTTTTTAAATTTATCGTAATAATTTCTGTATGACGCTATAAATGCTTTTCATCTTCAAAGAAAAAAGTACATCGTACGACGGTGATCCTTCTACTATTAAAAAGGAATAACGATGATTATTCAGTGTTACATGAAAAAAGGAAATGGATTTAGAATGGATGAAATTAATTGAAGAGGCTCTTGAAATGGGACTCACCGTTGAGTAAATCATGGAATTTTTAAAAAAGGGTAAACAAGTTAATAATAGATGGAGGGTTCAAACCATCCTTAATATCAATATCTTTATTTTCATTATCATTAATAATAATATTAGGAGGAAATAAAATGGGTGCAAGCACATATATGAAACCGTTATTGAAGGAAATGGCGAATCAATCTTATCTAACTAATTATAAGGTGACAAGGGTATATCCAATAAAGGATAATGCGGATACAGTTGGTTTCAGGCTTTCAAAAGAAGAAGCTATTAAGGTGGCTACACAGTTATTAATTGCGGCTCAATTATCTGACCAAATATTTTTACAAGGTTCAAGGAAGGACCAGACTGTGGCTATTTCTAGATATAATACAGGAGATAAGGAAAATGAAGATGTTCAAGCATAGGATCACCGGGTCAATTAGTTTGAGATCTATTATTTTGCACCTATAAGTTGTAGCCATTTAACCTATTTACGTTATCTTTCTAAAACCTACTAATATATTGCCGACTTTTCAATCTCTTGCACGTAGTGGAGTAAGCAAGAACTCACCAACTCTGTGACATAGGTCTTCAAGTTAGTGGGAAAATGTTATTTCAAGTTATTTTTAGGTATCAATAGTTGTTGGAAATCGTTATTATTAAAGTTTTACGTAGATTTAATAAATTTCGTTATTTAGTATTATCGGTAGTAATTTTTAGTTCGTGACCAAAATGTTACCACTTTATTTCTATTCGGCACCCGCCCTATGTTACCGACAACTTCTTCAGATTCTGTTTTCAGTGGTCTGTAGATAATATTATTTACTTCTTTATATTTTTGCTCTTTAGCATATTACCAAATTGACCATTAATCTGTGGTAATGTATATGACCCCAACCCTGTCAATGATGGATATACTTTATGATTATAACAGAATGAAATTATTGTTATAACGGATTTCAATAATTCTTATTATAATTGAGATTTTGTTTTAGGAAACAGTTTGCTCAAATTTGTCTCCAAAGTGTCCCCGCGATTAGCAATAAGTAAAAAACTATTAAAACCTTCTAAAGACGGTACAAGTCTCTGCGGTTTATACAAACCTCATCCTCTTCTTTCATTTTTGACATAGGGAAAGGGAACCTATTTGAGACCAGGAATTATTACATCATGCCGCCCATTCATGACTATATATAATACAATGAAATCAAAATACAAAAACCGCTTCGTATAAAGGTTTTACTGCACTTGTATTAAATAATGGCGAATGAGATAAAAATTTGTTGCGGACAATCATGCGGACAAATTCAGATAAATGGGGCAGTATGCCAATTAGGTCAGCTAGTTGAGTGCTACTCTCGTTTATTGATTTGCTTATTAAATAGCAATCACAAAAAAACTAGAAGCGTTGATATGACGCAGTTTCTAGAGTTTTTTATTTTTACGCTGCTTTGTAGAATTTTGTATTCTCCCCCAAAGAATTAGGGGGCTTTTGGGGGAAGTTTTTAACAAAAATATTCAAGTGGGCAGACGTATACTATTTTGAAAAGGTCCTTGAAGTATCAAAAAAGGGTGTCCTAAAACCTACTTGGACACCCTTTTCTTTCAATATTATTCGTTAAATAACGATTAGTCTTCAGTTGTTGATGGTGCAAAGCTTTCAGGTTGCTTTTCCACTTCATCTGGTGTTTGAACTTTTTTCTCACCTGGATATGGCTTATCAAAACCTTTTGTAGCGTACCAAACGGCATGATTCATCATATTTGCATTTACTTGGTCCGGTGAAGCGTTTTTACCACTAAACTTGTCATTATTTTTGTTTGACCATTCCGTCCACTTCTTCGAAAACTCCTGTGCCTCCGGTGTTACTTTCGTTGTATTTGCTAGTGCGGCCGAGTTGGCTTCAGGTGTTCCGTTTAGCGTGGTAAGCGAAATTTGATTTTGTTCAACGTCATAAGGAGTAAAGTCAGGTTCGTCAGTAAAGATTTCACTCATTGGTTCTGCTGCAGCGTCAGTCTGGTTCATTGCAGGTAACCCAAGAATTTGCTCAATACTGCGGGTCATGTTAACAACTGTCCAGTAATGGCTGTTCGTGATTCCTCTCTTAACCCATGGACTGATGACATGGGCAGGCTGACGGTGTCCATCTACGTGATCTAATCCGTTTTGTGCATCATCTTCCGTAATAAAAATCGCGGAGTCTTTCCAGTACGGGCTGTGTGAAATCGCATCGACAATTTTACCAACCGCTAAGTCATTGTCGGCCACTTGTGCCTGAGGAGTAGGTGTACCCGTGGCAGTTCCGGACGTATGGTCATCTGGCAATGTCATGGTCACAAGTTGTGGAAGATTGTTGTTTTTCACATATTGCTCGAATTGGTCAAGGAATAATTGTGCACGATATTGATCTGGTATCTTTGTATCAAATCCTGGAAATGGATGATAGGTATGATCATTAAGTGTCGGCACATCACTCGTTGCCTGGAAGGAACCCATTGGTGCACGTAAATCACCTTGCTGCTGCCCAGACATCTTCAGATAATCATTGTACCAATCTGTCCAAGAGCCATGACTTACAGATCCTTTAAATTGATTGGTATATTCCCCGTAGTTGACAAAGCTGATGCGGTTCTTGATGGCATTGTCCCAAAGGAATCCAGTGGATGCATACGTCATTGCATCACCGCCATTATACGGATAACTGCGTACATTTCCCGTATTGGTCTCTTTATCCTGATAATCTGGGTTGGTTCCTTGTACGATCCATTGATGGCCGCTTGCCGACTGGATGCCGCCAACGTAAACATTGTCTAAAAGCGGGAATTGATTCGCAAGCTTATGGAAGTTCGGAGTAACCTTCTCAGGAAACTGAACTAGCGCTGGCTCACTATTGCCCTTTCCGATATCGCCAAGCACTTGGTCATAGGTACGGTTCTCTTTGACGATATAGAAGACATGCTTAATCGTTGATGGCTCACCAATACGTTCTGGCATCGCCACAGGCTTCTTGTTGTTGCGGGGCTCGGCGTTTCTATTTTTCATACCAAACCAGTCATTGTTCGTATAGACCTGTTTTGTCCCTTGAGCCAAATCTTCCATGGATGGGAATGGAATCATCGATAGTGATCCGATTTGCGCATATGAGGAGTGCCCTTCTACCGTTATTCCTTGAATCGATAATTTACTTGCTGGTCCGAGTGAACCTATTCCATCACTGTTTGCAACTAGGATTCGCTTGTTGGCTGAATCGACCGCCAAATCAACTGGAAACCAAGCTGTGGGAATAAGCCCTTTTAGTTCAGGAACTTCCGCTGGTCCGTTCCAGTCATATACAGCTACTGCGTTGTCACGTCCAAGGCTGACTAGAAGCTTGTTTTCACCTAACATCTTGACTGCATTAGGAGCAGAACCTTTTGGAGCATCCGGATATGGCTTGATGTCAATCGTCTGAACGACATCATTCGTTTTGGTATCAATAACGGATACAGTATCGCTGTTGGTGTTTGTTACAAACAAGTACTGGCCGGACTGCGTCATCCGCTCTGGGTGCACACCAACTTCAATCGTCTTAACGACCGTGTTTGTCGTTAGGTCTACGACGGAAACGGTTCCTGTCGAGCTCGCACCCGTCTTAGGGTCCGAAACTACTTGCGTACCGGAAGAGTTATTTGTTGTATCGCCTGGTTTTGCAACACGGCCGCCCTGGTTAGTCACATACGCGGTATTGCCGTCAACAAGCACACTTGTAGGTGCATTTCCTACTGGAATCCGGGCAGACAATGCGCCTGTCGCCGAATCGACCACACCTAGGGAGTTGTCCCTATTAAGTGCGACAAGAAGCTGACCCTGAGATCCAACTGTTAGATCAAGCGGGTTGATGTTCCCTTTGACACTTGCTGCAGGAAGATTATATGTTTTTTCAACTGTAGGCGTGCCGTCACCCGCAATCGACATTGCGACAATCTTTCCTGTCGAACCTGACGAACCTGTCGCATAGAGATAACTACCATCCTTTGAATAAGCCAATCCCCACATACTAGTAAGTTTTAAAGAGTAGCTCGCGCCCATTTGTTTTCCTGTTGTTAAATCAATCATGTTTAGCCCTTGGCCTTTTCCATTCAAGACCGCTGCAGTTTTGCCATTTGGATGGATTGCAACCGACATAGGATTACCATTAAATTCAATTTGTTTTCCAGCCGGTGTAATCAACTGGTTGACAGGCGTTTGAACCGAGCCATTAGCCTGTCTCCCAACGAGATTTGTGCCAAACACACCATCTTGTGCAGCGTAAACTCCTGCAGAACCAAGAAGGAATGTACCTAAAGTAAGTGCAGCAAGCACCCTTCTCTTTTTTCTTAATTTCTTAAACAAAATCATCACCCCTTATTTTTTTCGCATACAAAAAGGATACTGATGATCTATGAATCTCTTATCAAGCTAATGTAAAAAATTTATGAAGAATCTTCAGACTATTTAACTATTCTAGTAATTGGTAAATCTATGTTATATTAAGATATACAATTCTTACACAAATGTGATTTACGTATTAAACCTTTGCTATAATTAAAATAGCCCCTAATAGGATTAACATAACAATCCTCCAAAATTGCCCTTACCACCAACCAAATCAGGTCACCCAATTGAAGATAAAATAAGCGCCTTCCTTATAGAAAGACGCTACCTGTTCACATAAGAATCTCTAAGTAAATCACCTTAAATCTACATGGCGTTTACATTTCGTACATTGGTAAAGATTAGTTTCCACTTCACGATGCTTTTTTATTTTACGGCAAGTTTGACAGGAAAGTGTGACGTATCGGCCAGATAAGGCATTTAACTACTCCTGCCTCATCCACTTCAATTTTCTTCCGGTTCCTCCTCCAACACACGACTAAATAATGCATAAGTTATAAACACGGTAGTAACCCCTGAGAAAAAACTTACCCAATTCATTTAACCATCCTCCCTGCCTTTTAATAAGTAAACTAGCTCTCCTGCACCATTATTAACTAGGATTACTCTAAATATGAAGTTTGTGTGCAGTACTCTTTTTGCAATCTGTCCACTAGCCCTGCATTGTTCAAGCTTAATTCGATTAACAGACCAGCAAGTGTTGTCGATTTCATGTTGCAAGCTGTTGCCAGTCGATTTAGCTTGAACACTGCTTATTCGTTAGAGACAGGTTCACCCTATGAATTTTCTTTCCGCCCAGTCCCTTCTCTTCTATCAATTCGCAATTCCCCTTTCCAATGTGGGATTTGTGGAGATAATATCCCCTTTAATGTTTTGAGTAGCCGTTATGTTTCGGGCATTTTTGAGCCATATCTCTCCTAGATAGTTATTATTATTTCTCATCAGATTCTAATGATTTTTTACAATTCATTTACACTCTCTTTCCTATTACTTTACATTCTTTTAGTTAAATATTATTGAAAGAAATAATATTTAGAGGTTAGTGGAGGAGATTCTAATTGAGAAAATGAATACGTACAGTCACATTATCATTAACAGTATTATCGCTTATGGCAGCACCTTTTGTTGGAAAGGTAAACGCTGAGGTTCCAAAAACCGCATCAGTAGAAAAGCAATTTGCTCCTGAATTAAAAACAGTTTCACCGATAAAACATACAGTAGTAATTTTTCAGGAGAACCGTACGTTTGATAACTATTTTGGAACATATCCTTATGCTCCTGGATTTAAATCACTTCCCGGAACACCTATGGATGTTAGAAATTTCAAATATGTAGCAGGTAGTGTACCAAGAGATGTTAACGGGAATGTCTATAACCCTGATTCAAATGGAAATCCGGTATATCCTTGGCATGATGCGGGTAAAGGTGAAATCCAAGAAACAGATGTAAATCATGGTTATAAAGCAATGATCTCCATGGCCGATGAAGGAAAAATGGATAAGTTCTATCAGGTGAATCATGATAGTGGCAAGCCTACTGATACAAATGACAAGGGCTTACTATCTATGTCTTATTTTGATTACAATGAAATTCCTGCTTATTGGCAGTATGCTCAGCATTTCGCGATGGCGGACAACTATTTTCAGCCTGTTTATGGACCGTCAACGCCAGGTGCATTCTATTTAGTGGCAGCGCAATCTGGAAATGGAAATGAAACGACAAATACAAACACAAATCCTAAGGCTCAAATTACGGGTGACCCATCTCCTAAAAACGGTCCATTTGGCGGGGATAGCACCAATGGACTGAAATATAATCTCACTTACAAAAACATTGGCGATGAGCTAAGCGCATCGAACCAATCCTGGGCATGGTATGCTGGGGGATGGGATGCTGCAAAAGCAGATCCTGCGTCAGCTGAAGCAAAGACGTATCCACCGCACCATAACCCGTTCCAGTATTTCCAAAACTATGAGGATGGGAAATATGATAATAATCTAAAAGATTACAATAACTTTGCAAAGGATATCGATAATGGCAATCTTCCTGCGGTTAGTTTTATAAAGGCTGGTTATGGAGATGATGAACATCCTGGTACTGGAAACCAGAGTACTCCATCAGCAGAAGAATTTACAGTCAATACGATTAACAAAATCATGAGCAGCCCATATTGGAAAGATACAGCCATTATTGTTACGTATGATGAAGGTGGCGGATTCTTTGACCATATTGCCCCTCCAACTGTAACTCCTAACACGGATGGATTACAAGGTGATGGACCACGCATTCCGGCAATGGTCATCTCCCCATATGCAAAAGAGAACTATGTAAGCCACGTTCAATATGACCATGCTTCGGTTTTGAAATTCCTGGAATGGAACTATGGTTTACCTGCATTGAACAGCAAGGATGCATATGCCAACAATATGTTAGATATGTTTGATTTTGAACATCCTAATTTCTTGCCTTACATGTTTAACGATGGTAATTTAACTGCCAAGTCTTCCAATGGGCCAGTTGCTGAAGTACAGCTAAACAATGCCTTATTGGGCGTAAGCCATCCTGGTGAAGCGTCATTTGTAGACAACAAAGGTAATGTAATGGTCCCATTAGACGATTTTGCCCGTAGCATTAATGGTTCAGTGACTCAAACAAAAGAAAACCGTCTGGTCCTAACAACAAATCACAAAGACATTGAATGGAAGGTGCAAGGGAGTACAGCGTTTGTAGATAATAAACCAGTACATCTTATAACACCTGCTATCAAGAGTGAAACAGGTATCACCTATATTCCGCTTAAGTCTGCAGTTGATATACTTGGTTGGTCAATGGAAAAACAAGGTAACACCATTGTTGTGAATAGTAAATAACATAAATCATATTTTAAAGGGTGACTCGGAAGGTCTATATGGGACCGACTGAGTCACCTTTTTATGCATACAAAAGATATAAAATGTAAGATAGGGAGTGGCATCACTTGTCACTTGTGGATGACAACGGAATAAACAAGATCTTAAGTGATTCTGAGAAATGTTGTTACTGTGGGCAGATTGGAAAGCACAAACAAGAATGTGAATAATTGTACTTATACAAACAGGCGTTTTAACACAATAAGGAATAAAAATAAAAAGCCTAAAATATGCAAGTTTTTATACACTACTTGCGTATTTTGGCTCTTTTTACATTCATAAAAGATACTGCCATTAATAGCATTTTTTAATTGCCAAATACACAATAATAACCCTTCCAACAACCGCCTAATTATTGTAATCCATTTCCATAGTATTATAGGGTAGAGGTGATAACAATGTTTATTAACCCGATGCTACTCCATAGGACGGATAAACCGTTCGATAATGACGATTATGTATCCGAGCCAAAAATGGATGGGTTCCGTCTCATCTATTCCTATATCGAAGAGTAAAAGCTTTATACGCGCCATAAAACGGATGTCACTACACGTTTTCCAGAGCTGCTAGGTTTGGACATTCCAAAGGGGACAGTCTTAGACGGGGAAGTGGTGATCACCCATGAAGCAGGGAAACCAGATTTCGAGGCAGTTATGAGTAGATTTTCAGTGTTTAATTCGGATAAGGTGAAACTGCTCGCAAAGCAGGAACCATTATCCTTTGTGGTATTCGACATTCTGTACCATAAGGGAGAAAAAGTAACCCATCTGCCTCTCCATCAACGCAAGGAAATTCTCAATGCGGTCATACCAGTTAATACTCCCCTACTTTCAAAAGTAATAAATATAGATTCTCCACCGCTAAATCGAGTAAATAATCATCAACTCTCTGTAATTTAGTATCAATTTGTCTCATATAGAGATTAATCATATTTTCATTGGACTGCGCAATTTGATTTCGAACAACTTGAATGGAATAGTAGTTATTGTAGATTAAAAACAGGATGATCGGTATTGTAATTATAAAAAAAAGAAAAGTTAATCTAAATTGTAAGGATTTAAAAAGAAGCTTACTTTTGAGTTTCATGCTTTTCATAAATCTCCTTGTTTTGTGTTTTAAGTATCCATGTTTGCTTAAAAGTAATTTAGAATATTTATTTTATTATAACTTTATAACCCCATTATTCTTACTATTCATTTTTTCAAATTTACATTCGAGAGAAAACGCTTTCAGAAGTGTATCATATCTTTAACTTTAATTAATTTCTACTATTTTTACGATTTTTTTTAACGTTTTTCCGTTTGATTATCTCGAAGTCTTGAAATTTTATTTCTTCATTAAAAAACCTCCTCATCTTAATAAAGAAAAAGATAAGGAGGTTTAAAAGTTATAAGTCTAACATGTCCAATTAGACCACTCGGTTCTTGTGGGACAAACTGAGAAAAACAAATCATAATTGGTAATCTAGGAAATTCGTCAAAATTATTAATTTATAGAATTCTTAGGTTCTGTCCAACCAGTCATTTGCTAGAGAATTGAAAAGTTGGGGTTGTATCGTTTCCTATCAATAATAAAGATTTCCAATACTATCACATTCAACTGAATCATTATGTTCATTTAGACATTACTTAAACAAAATTTCCCCATAATCTCCCCTTTCAACATTTGGAACAACACGGATTGTGGCAACTGCTCTCAGCCAAGAGGTGAAATTTGAGGGATGCTTGCTTTCACAAACATGTCCTAGGTATCTTTTATTTTATACCTAAAACAATAACGTTCACTCAATTTACAGATAAAGTGACGACTGCACAATTGTCATACAGCTTGATTTCCGTTTCTAAAGGAACAACCTGTTTAGCGTCCTTTTTAGTGACATACGGTGTCATGAACATGTCATTCAGCCTCGGATACTGTGGTCATACTAGATGCTGTATCTACGCATTGTTTGTAATCGCCTAGAATTTTTAGTGCTATTAATAGCGTTAATTTATATTTTTGGTATGACGATTTTATTTCGTCGTCTTTTCCAGAATGTTTTTCTGCATATATTTCTCATAATCTTCTATAGTAATAAGATCAAGATCGCTCTTAATGGTCATACAACACGCTAAGGCAAAGCGGTTTTCTAAATCTTGATCAGATAATGCTTCATGTGAACGAACCAACTTCTGTTCGTATTCTCCACTCATAACTTTCACCTTGCACATACCACATCCTCCTCGACGGCATCCAGATGGAAATGGAATAAATTCATTTCTAGCTGCTTGAAGAGGTGATTGGTCTGGTGATGAGATAAATTCAAATTGTTGCCCCCGAGTCGTAAGAATAACTTTGTACATTGGTCTCCCTCCTTCTACTAATCAATCCATTATTCAAAACAAATTAAGTCAGCGCTTTCATAAATGACTCAGACAATTCTCTTGCATGATAGAAAATTCCGGTTCCAATTTTAGATGCATCCCATGTTATTGTTGGCATATCTGCATAGGTCATATATCCGTTGGCAAAGGCTTCATTACGATTTCCAGAAGGATCAAAGAAATAGATTGTTTCTCCTCTTGAAATACCGTGGCGAGTGGGAGTTACATCAAATGGAACATTATACATTGACAATAAATCTGCGGCTTTAAAGACATCCTGAATGGAATCAACATGGAAAGCTGCATGGTGAAGCTTAGAATTAGGGCCTTTAACAAATGCAATATCGTGTGCAGTATTCGTTGTAAATAAGAAGCTTCCTAATAACTCCTCTTCACCTTCAGTAACAACTCTTTCACTTTGTCTAAAGTTAAGGGCTTCAACAAAAAATCTAGTAACAGTTTTTAAATCTTCACCCGTTAATAAAATATGATCTAAACGATGTGGTGCAATTCCCTTCCAACCTAATGGCCAAGGATGTGGATTCCTAAATCCGACTGCTGTTCCTAGGAAACCAATTTCATGATATAATTCGCAATGGTGTCCAGTTGGTAAAATAAAATGAACTGCTTCTCCTTCTGCCAATCTACTATTCTTTGAAGTTCTTGACGTTGTACAACCAAACTGTTCTACTTTCTTTTCGTAATAGGCTAAATCATCTAATGTCTCAACCTTAAATGCTACATGAGCCATTCCTGGAGAATATGATTTTGTTAAAATCACGCTATGATGGTCAAATTCATCCCATGCTTTTAAATAGACACTGTCACCCATTCGCCCGGTTTCTTCTAGCCCGATAATATTTGTATAGTAGTCTACTGATTTCTCTAAGTCTAATACATTTAATTCAACTCTACCAATACGCAAAACTTTTGCCATTTTTATCCTCCTACCAAAAGAAATGTAAATTAGAAGTAAATCCAATCGTTTCAATTGCCATGACCATGAATCTGGGCCTTATCCTTACCTTTGAATTAACGACTATTTTGAGGTAAAAACCCCATCCACCTCATTTTACTCGTTCTACTAATTGAATTAATTCATGATTTGGTCCGTGAAAGAGAATCATACGACCGCCTTCCAACGTAGGCTTCACCTCATCTGAAGTAAAGACAATCTCATTTTCTTTTAAAAATTGGATTGTTACCTCAATGTTTTCAACTGTAAAAGCGAGATGATTCACAATTCCTGTTTCACTGTATTCCGTCTCTGCTGTTTTTTCTTGAATGAGTTCGATTTCCATATCCGGCTGAGCTTCAAGATATAAAAAGGCCATTTCGCGATCCGGTTTGCTGCCCCGAAGACGGACGCGAAAGCCAAACATCTCAGAATAAAACCGAATCGATTGATCCATGTCGAGCACCATGATGGCCACATGTTCCATTTTCCGTATCATTTAATTCTCCTTATTTGTTCAATTTTATGCGGAAACTGCAGAAGGTCCGAGGTCACAGAAAAATTGTTATTTATGACAGCTTTGCGTTTTATTGGCTTCCATTGGTCAGAATTGAAACCGCCTTTTGACATGACTGATGTTTTTTTCCAATTGCCTTGTCAGAAACGGACCCGCTTCTTGACATGATCCTCTGCTTTTGGCTCGAGGAAGCAAGAGAACCGTCTCCTGCTTCCTATTGCTGAACATAGTTATGATTGTTTTTTAATGCCGCCACCCAATGCACTGATTTTTCGTAACAGTCTCCGATTTGTAGGACTCTTTTGTCTGAGAAAGGTTTTCCAATTAGCTGAAGTCCGACAGGGAGGGTTTCAGATGTGAAACCACATGGAACGGATAAGGCCGGAAAGCCTAGAATATTCGCTAATGGCGTTTTGCCAAGAGTAAACATATTGCTGATGGCCATGGAAGGAACCATCGTGCCGATTTCAAACGGCGGCTGGACATTGGTTGGGCCGACTAATGCGTCAATTCCTTGTTCCTTCATTTGCTTAATCGTTTCTCTGACAAATTGGTCTCTCCTGCGCTGGGCACGGAGGTAGGCAGTTGCGGAAACCTTGCTGCCAAATTCAAAGCGATATTTCAAATCATCGCCGTATAAATGTCCGTATTTTTTCAATAACTTCTCATGGACAGAGACAACCTCTGATTGGGCGATTGCTTTTAAAGCGTCAAGAGCTTTGTCAATTCCCGGCAAGACAATTGGAATGATTTCTGCCCCAAGTGATTCTAATTGACTAAATGCCCGGTCAATCACTTGTTTCACATCAGTATCAATTCCGGCAAACATGTATGGCTCATAGAAGCCCAGCCTTACACCTTTTAGGTCTCTTAATGACTCTTCAAAAAAGACAGGATCATCTCTTTTT
The DNA here is from genome assembly GCF_002585305.1 of Bacillus sp. AFS037270. The sequence continues at coordinate 42,361 of NZ_NUNF01000034.1, forward strand.
ACAGATACACGATCTTTTGTATCATGCCCCTTCATCACTTCGAGCATGATGGCTGCATCCTCTACCGTCCTTGTCATTGGACCGACATGATCCAATGACAAGCTGAAAGGAAGACAACCTGATCTGCTGACCAATCCATAGGTTGGTTTAAATCCGACCGTGCCGCAGAACGCCGCTGGAAGTCGAATGGAGCCTGCTGTATCGGAACCGACAGCACCAAAGGCCATTCCTGCTACAGTTGCTACGGCTGACCCACCACTTGATCCGCCGGGAATTTTTTTCATATTCCAAGGGTTCTTCGTACTTCCATAATGAGGATTTTCCGTTGTTGCACCCATCGCAAATTCATGCAAGTTTGATTTTCCAATGATAATCGCACCGGCTTCTCTTAGCTTTTGAACGGCTGTGGCATCATCGTCAGGGATCCAGTTATCAAAAATTTTCGAGCCGCCGGTTGTTTTCACACCCTTTGTTTGTAAAATATCCTTGACTGCTATAGGAATCCCGTGCAGCGGTCCCCTATCAAGATTGTTCATCATCTCTGTTTCCAGCTGCTTCGCCTGAGCTAGAGCCTCTTCTTCCATCACAGTAATAAAGGCATGTAATTTAGGTTCATGTTCGTAAATCTGTTTAAGGGTCATCTTTGTTAATTCAACGGGTGACAGCTGTTTATTTTTAATCGCGGTTCCAACGATTTCAATGGTTTCAAAAAGTAATTCATTCATTGCTAGTATCCTCATAATCTTCTAGATTAAAAGTGAAGGCTGGCTCTAAGGTTGCTAATTCTATTTCTTCATCGTCTAAAATACTGCGCAAATATTCCTCCAATGTCATGTCATCCCTGCTTTCACTACGAAATTCTTTGTTCACGGGCTAAATGGGAAGACTTACCTTCTAAGAACTGTTTGAAAGGTTCCTGAGAGATTCATCATCCCGCTTTATCTATAACCCAAGTCTATTAAAAAGAATCTCTATTCAATTAAGACTTCACTTCCTGCCCATCCTTTTTAAATTGGTCTTTCATTGGAAAGGCCTCCTGCCAGGACTTTTCATTGCTGTCGTATAGTCCGGCACTGTACAGATTTTTCAAGGAATCATTATCCAGAGCAAATGGCTTCTTGCCTTCCTGGAAAGCATTCACCTGCTGAAGCAGCAAGCGGCGCATATGAATGACAGGCAGATCGCTTGTTCCAAGATGCTCTTTAGAGCGGTCTACAATCGCTCCCATTGTTTCGGTTGCCGCATGGTCTTGGTTAGCGATACCGCGGATTCCGGTGAAATTGCCTGTGATTTGCAGCTCACGGTCTTGCTCATATTCATTTTCCAAATTCATTTGTTTTCTGAAATGTTCATCCAGCTTCAAGCCGCGGCGGTCATGATTGGCCTGGACATCAATCGGGTGGGTATGGGAAAACTGGACGTCCCAAGACCATGTGCTGTAGTCATCCCTTGGAATGAATGCATGCCACATGCCGTCCTCACCTTCAAAACGAGGTGGGTACGTATAGAATGGCATGATATAGTGGATTTCCATAAAGGCATTATCTTTTTCGTTGCCGATTCCTACTGCCACACAGCGCTTTCCATAATTTGTATCCTCGACATCCTGATCAACCGGAGGGTTTTTCACAAGCGGATGGTTAGGGTCAATTCCTAAATCGGTACTTAAAATGCCATCTCCTACCTCCTGTTTGCCATGTGCTTTGTGTAGAAACGCCGCATGTACATAATCGAGATCATTTTCCATTACCTGTGCATAGTTACATTCCTGCCATACCCGCTCGGACATCATATAATCATCCGGCAGCCCCATCCAATAGAACTCAGGGAATTCCGGCTGCTCTTCCTCCGGACCCATGTACGTCCAAATCATGCCTTTTACCTCTTTCACCGGATAGCTTTTAATCTTGATTTTCTTTCTAAACTTTGGATCGCCCTTTTCGGATGGAATGTCAGTACATTCACCCTTCGTATTAAACTTCCAGCCATGGTACATACAGGTGAGTCCGCAGCCGTCATTAATCCCAAAATATAGTGAAGTCCCTCTGTGCGGGCAGGCCTCCTCCATCAAGCCGACCTTTCCTTCTGTATCACGGAAAGCGATTAAATCTTCCCCAAGCAGTCTCACACGCTGCGGTTTTCCATCAGGTTTTATTTCATCTGACTTTAACGCTGGAATCCAATAGCGGCGGAATAATTCACCCATTGGTGTGCTAGGGCCTGTACGTGTTAATAAATGATTATCTTGTTTTGATAGCATGTGTAAATACCTCCTAATTTACCGAGAATATTATCTGAAAATTTAAAATTTATAATTATATACTAGTGAAATAAATGATTGTATTCAATGTATGAATCGGTTCGAAATTTTTTCATTTATACAACCGAAACATACAGTAGCTATTTCCCATAAATTTTTAAAAGACAATAGATTCACAAGCCTTACTGAAAAATAATAGAATCTATTTTTTTATGATTACTTACCATAAGTACTCATCGATGGGCTGTTTTTGTTCTTTTACTTGTTGTTCACAACCAAATCAAAAAGTCTTTCATTCCTCACTTGTAAAAAAAGAAATGGGGACGAGTACTATTACTTCCTATGAAGCAATAATACTCGTCCCCATGAACCTTATAAAGAAGACTTCCATCAGTGGGGTTTTCCTTCATCCCCTCTGATGGTTAGTCGCACTTATCGGACCTTTACGGCAGTTGGATCTCCCACTAGCATCTTATTGAACCACCAGAATCTTCAGGTGGGAATCTTAATGCCCGTTAAGAGTGGGATAATATATCCTCTAATACCCTTAGAGCATTCCCTCCAATAATCTTTTGAATATCTTGAAATGTATAGTCATGTTTTATCATCCATCGGATCATATTCTTCGTTGCTTCAGTCGGATTTTCCAACCCTTTTACATAGGAGGACTCTTGAAATTGTTCTCCATGCGATTCACTAAGGGATAACATGTCATCAAATGCGTGCTGCAAACCTACATGATCGCCAAAAAATGTATCAGGGCCGAGGCCTACATGGTCAATTCCAACTAGATCAATTAAATACTCCAAATGCTCCATGACAGATTCAATCGTATGCTGGTTTGGATTTTTGGATGAAAGAGTGGTATTCGGTGCTGCACAAACCCCGATGATGCCACCCTTCTCAGCACAAGCCTTTATTACCTCATCCGATTTCATTCTTGGGGAGTTCCAAACAGCACGTGCTCCTGCATGTGTAATAAAAACGGGGTCTTCACTTGCCTCAATGACTTCCAAACTCGTCAAGTCACCACAATGTGAGATATCAATGACCATCCCCACCAGATTCATTCTTTCAACAACCTTGTGGCCGAATTTCGTTAACCCGCTGTCATTTTTCTCGATTAAACCGGATCCTAATGTATTGGCTTCATTATAGGTAATGCCCATGCATCGAATCCCTAGTCCATATAAAACATCTACACGGTCCACTTCATTTTCTAATATACTTGCTGCCTCTAATGAAGGCAGAATCGCAATGCGGTCAGTTTTTTTTGCATCCAGTAAATCCTGATAATTTTTTGCAAGATAAGCGGTAGTTTGTTTCGCCATATCACAATAACGAATACCTAATGTTAAAATCACATCATCCCATTTTAGCCCATTCGTAGAAGTCAAAATCGAGATTCCATCCATAAAATTTTCAAATATAACGTCCACGCCAGATAAGGCCAGCCCTTCATAGTCAAATGCAGTGTGAAGCTGCCGGCAATAAGGAATAATATCCTCTTGTTTTTTTGGTACTACAAAACCGTGATCTCTAAGAGATACAATAGGGTAATATTTTAATAAGGTTTCAAAAATCCTTTCCTGATCTTCTCTAAGCTTGATTTCAACTGTCTGCCGATATTTTTCTGACTGCGGCAGCTGAAATGGCTTATAATGTTTTCCTGGAGTTAAGTATTGAAAGGATTGATAGCCGTCATAGTTCTTTACGATCCTGCTTTTCACTTCATTTTTTTGCGGCGTCATAACCATTTTTCTACCTCCTAAAATGTTTCATAGTTTACAAGAGAAAATAGCCGATCGATATACCAATGGCTCCGAAAAGTAAGCAAAACGGCAAGTTATTTAACGTAATCCGGTATGGATTTTGCTGGGTTGCCACGGAAGTCATGGTAACTGTTACCCCGTAAGCTCCGACTGTTGCAGTAGCCAGTGCACTAGTAATCATCACGATACCAATACTAAGTGGATTTACCATCCCGTATAAAGGCTGGATCACTTTAAATAAAACACCAATCGTGGCGATCGCATGTACACCGATTAATCCCCCCAGTAAAAAAACAACCTGAATAAAAATTAAGATCACAATGGGATACTCACTAAAGGCAAGAAACGGCTGTTTGATAACATCTTGAAAGGAAGTCCCGTTTAAACTGTTGGAAAAGAGCGAAAGGGAAAGAAACAAGACAACAAAATTCTGCATTTTGTTGGTGCGTTCCCGCCAAGTCTTCCAACCAATCACCTTATAACTTTTCCATCTTTTTATAAAAATGGCCCAGCATAGAGAAAACACCGGAATCACAAGTGCAACTGATAAAATAAAACTTAGTTGTAACAAACTCCCGGTCAGAATAACAACGATTAAAAAAATGGCTAAAGCCATTACTAGTTTGATGATTTGAACCGTAATTTTTTTGAAATCAATCTTCTGGTTTACACATTTATCGTGTTCAACGTTTATCGACCGAAAACTTTTTTTCCCGATGATCCAATCAAGGGAAATCACAATAATGGAACAGAGTAACAGCCATGGCAATAGGGATAAATAACTGATACCTGTTGAATCTACTGTAATGGCCACAATAATCTCCGTCGGGCTCCAGATTAATGCTAGAGCCAGCGCTCTTAGGGTGGTTTTACTAATAAAGATTTTCCTTGTTTTTTGCGGGATATTTTGTAAACTTGATTGTAATACCTCCTGCGATAATGTTAAGGCCGATATATTAATAAACCCTGTTAATAGATAGGTCGTAATCGAACTCCTAACATATAGATTTCCTAAATTATCTACTTTTCCTTTCATTAATTCATTTAGTCTTCGGTCAAATCTACCGGCATGGACAACACTGGTCATAAGAGGAAGAACCGTCAACAAAGCCAGCAATGACATGTTTGAAGACATATATAGAGGCAGAAGTACAATAGATAATCCCGCATTCATTAAAAATAGCAGACCCGTAAAACTAAAAATGATACATAAAATTTTAAATAATTTACTTGCTCCTTTGAAAGAGATAAATACGAGAATAATAGCCATTACTCCAATGAAGTATCGGATGATTTCATTCGGCAAAAAAGCCGTAAATATGTTAAACGAAAAAGTAAGTGTATATAGGATATACAAATGACTATTCACCCAGGAAGAAAATGTACGCATGATTGTTACTCCTTTATTTACAACACATCACTACCGACAAAACATGTAGTTTAACAAACAAAAAACGGATTTTTTCTATATATTAGTTAATGAGTTGACTCTTAAATCAACTCATTAACTGAATAGGAATAATCCCTCTAACATGATTTAACAGTCCTATCACATAAATAAAACTTCCATGTGCTAGTTAGTAAGATTCGTTTTTAAATTTGATAGCAATTCTTCATTATGTTCCCCTACTAATGGAGGTCGTGTGATACTCCCGGGAGTCTCATGAAATTTATATGGCGGACCCGGATAGGTAAACCATTCGTTTACTTCAGGATGATAAACGGATTCAAAGACCTGTCGATCTTCAGCTAAATGTTGATCATGAATCATATCTTCCGGTGCGCGAACCGGTGCCCAAGGAAGGCCGATGCTCTGCGCAGTATGATAAATATAGTCTGATTCAAATTGAATACAAAAACGCTCTAATACATCTGTTACATGCTCCATTCTTTCAGCACGGAACCGATCATTTACATATCTTTCGTCTCCCAAATCCTCCTCAAGCTGATTCGATGACAGCCAAGAAACCAAGCTTTTCCATCTCTTTACATCCAAATAAGTATTTAAAACGAGAATATATTTTCCATCCTTACATTTGAGATTCCAGCGTACAGAACGATTTGGCAGGGCATGCCGGCCTGTTTGGCGGATGACATGTTCCTTTTGATAAATCCAATATGGCAGGGACATTTCAGTAGAGACTGTCACGCAGTCATGTACAGCTATATCAATAAATTGACCTTTATTTTTAAAATCACGATATAACAAGGCACTTACAATCCCCATCGCGGCAAAATATCCTGCAAGATGGTAGGATTGTCCACCGGTTGGGGCTATAGGAGGAGCATCAGGTACATCATCATACCCGGTGACAGCCATTATACCGCCGAGAGCTAATTGGACAATGTCAGATGATTGGTATTGACTCCATGGCCCTTCCTGGCCAAAAGGGGTAACAGAGCAATATACCAGTTTTGGAAATTCTTTTGATAAGGTATGATAATCCAAGCCCCATTCTTTCATCTGACCTGGTTTATTGCCTTCAAGAATTACATCTGTCTGAGTTAGTAACCGGACAATTGTTTCCTGCCCTTCCTTTGTCGTGATATCTAGGGTAATCGACTTTTTGGATGTATTGTAATTCCAGAAATACAGGCTTCCATTTTTATCAGGAATATCCTTGTAAAATGGGCATATCTTTCTTGAGGGCACACCCTCCTTCGGTTCCACCTTGATCACTTCTGCTCCCATATCTGCCAACAGCTTTCCGGCAAATTGAGTGAATTGATCTCCTATCTCAAGTATCCTTATTCCTTTTAAAGCTGCCTTCTCCACCATCATTTCCTCCTTCCTTTTACCATAATGGCCTTACTGCTTTAAACGAATCCTTTGACATATCCAATGGCCAAAAGACGCCATGATCATGCATCAGTTCTATTTCCTGATCTGAAAAATGCAGGATTTCTTTTAACACATAATCATTGTCTTCTCCCATTAATGGAGCAGATTTATGAATATAAGGAGAGGATTCGGACATTTTAATCGGAATACCTTCTACTAATCTTTCACCTAAAAGTGGATGGTTAATAGGTTCAAACAGGCCTCTAAACTGTAATTGAGCGTCCGTTTCAATGATATCTTCATTTTGTTGAACCGCGGCGGCAACCAGGTCATATTTCTGTAATTTCTCCATGATTTCATATTTCGTAAACCTGCTTGTATACTCTTCAATAAACTGATCTAACTCATCCTGATGTTGAATACGCCCATTGAGGTCTGCAAATCTCTCATCATTCACCCATTCCGGCTGACCGATTGCCGCTTTAAATCTTTCCCATTCATTGTTATCGTAAATGGCGATCACACAATAATCATTCGCGTCATCACCCGAACAACGGTAAGTGTTTTGCGGACAAGCAGCAGGTCCTCTAAAGTCGATTTTGTTAAAATCAGCTGAAAGGACAGAACGATTACCGGTTGGATGTGAGGAACGGCAATTAACAAAATAATTTAATAAATTGGTACCAACCAAAGGCAATGCGGTTTCTACTTGAGAGATATCAATATATTGACCTTCCCCTGTTCGTTTTTTATGGAACAATGCCGTTAAGACGGAATAGGCACCTGTATATCCGGCAACAATATCCAAAATCGAATAGCCCCAGCCGCTTGGATGTGTATCAGGCAAGCCGGAGATATAAGTCATGCCGGATAGAGCGGCAGCTGTCGGACCCCATGTCCCATAATTTTTTTGTCTTCCGGTATGGCCTAATCCGGAAATACTCATATAAATAATTCCTTCATTTATTTCTTTCAAAGAGTCATAATCCAATCCCCATTTTTCAAAAACGCCAGCACTAAAGTTCTCTGTAATAACATCTGACTTTCGAATTAAATCTTTCACAATATTCATGCCTTCAGCGGATTTGATATTAATGGTAAAGCTTCTTTTTCCAACATTTAAACTGTTAAAAAACGCACCGTTATCCAAGCCAGGTTCATCCTCCTTGGCATACATGGAAAACCGCATCATATCAGGTGTCTTTGGCCATTCTACCTTAATGACCTCTGCCCCCATGGCTGCTAGAATTCTCGTTGTCGTCGAACCGGAAACACTCCAGGTAAAATCAAGAACTCTGATACCAGTTAAGAGATCCTGTTGGATGTTCATGTTAATTCCCTCCATTCACAGGCTTCCATTGAACCAACGTCACTTCATCATCCACTTTTTCAAACACCGCTTCCATTTCCATACCTATTTTTACTTTTGTAGGGTCCATTCCAACGGTATTGCCAAGAAATCTGACTCCGTCTCCTACATCCACTACAACAAGAGCATATGGAACCTGATCATTAAAATATGGATAAAAGGATCGATGAACAATATTAAACGTGTAAATAACCCCTCTTGTCCCTACCTCAACCCACCTTACCTCAGCGCCAGGTTCATGCGGCGATAAAAATCTCGGCGGCCATATTTTCTTTTCGGTAGCGGTACATTCCTGTACAAATAACTTTCCTTCTTTTGTTCCTTCCCAAAAAGGTTTATATAAATTCCAATCACGTGACCAATCAGAATCTCTATTTGGTAATGGTCTAATAATCTGCATTTCTACTTGATTCATATGACAACCCCTCTTTCAAAAAATTAATTGTGTAAAATGGCAATGGATCCGTCACCCATATCGCCATATCCTGTCACTAACCCTATTTTTGCATCCTGTACCTGTGCAGCTCCTGCTTCGCCTCGTAACTGATGGACCGCTTCTACCACATGATTAATTCCGACAATATGTGCCTGTGATAATAAGCCGCCATGTGTATTAATCGGCAATTGTCCGCCATACGTAATTCGTCCATTTTTGACAAACTCAGGCGCTTCTCCTCTTTCACAAAAGCCCATTTCTTCAATTTGTCGTAAGACGATAAACGTAAAGCAGTCATAGATTTCAGCAAAATCGATCTCATCTCTTGAGATTCCGGCCATTTCAAAAGCTCTTGGTGCTGCATATTTAATTCCCATATCCAAAATGTCAGGACGCGTTGGCATATCATCAGGCTGATTCGGATGACCTTCTGCTATGCCGGCAATATATATTGGCTTTTTGAAACGGTGGGCATTGCGTTTAGATGTGACAATGACAGCGCCAGCACCATCTACCTCTAAAGAACAATCGAATAATCGGAAAGGAGTAACCAGCATCGGGGAGTTTTGATAGTCTTCCTCTGTCATCACTCTCCCTTTCATATAGGCTTTACTGTTATTATGAGCATGCTCCCGGCACGTCATGGCCACAATTTGCATGCCGATTGGGTCTGGATTATATTGGTAAAACCAGCGGTTCGCATGAAGAGAGAAATACTGCATCGGAACCATTAATCCATATGGGTATTCCATATTATCCCGATACTCTGGATTTGGCATAATTGTATTATTAAAGTCTAGTATTCTCGGATCCGTTCCTCCTAATCTCGGTCCAGAAAATCCTTTTTGCCCTGTAGTGACAACCACATATTCTGCTACACCATGTTCTACAGCAAGAGCAGCCTGCTGAATCGCGGCAATCGCACTGGCTCCTCCCATTTCACTTCTGCCGCTGAACTTAAGTTCTTTTATTCCTAAACCTGCAACCAAATCTTCACAGCGGACATTATATCTCCATGGATTAATGACACCATCAATCTCAGAAGGATGAATCCCGGCATCTTGACAAGCGTTCACCGCTGCTTCCGTTAATAATTGTGTTAATGACTTATCTGTACCCCTTACAAAGTTTGTTTCACCTACTCCGACAATGCACACTTGATCACTTAATAAACGTCTCATCTTTTATTCCCCTTTACGTTTAAATGAAAAACTTCATTTATTCTTGTCGTTTCTATCGTATGCCGAAAAACTATTCAGAAAATTAAATCTATATTAATATCTTATTTAGATAAGGACCCTGAAACAATTTACGATTAGGTAGGAAAAATTCATTTTTACAGCCGAAATGTACAGTTATTAATTTTTAGAAAATTCAATCCGATTATGATAGTATAATAATCAATCATCTATTCGTATTGGAGGGTGAAAAATGGCGATAAAAGCAAACACAATTACCTTGAGTGATTTATTTAAAGCAACCCCTGAGAAGGGCAACTTTCTTCAGTCTCATCGAATGTTTATTTCAAGCGCGGATGCTTGGGGAGCGTTAATCAAAGATTTAGTTTTAGCTTTAGGAATTGAAAGAGCCAAACGCTTTCTATTACGTTATGGATATCAATGCGGACGGCATGAAGCCTTAATACTGAAGGATATGTTTAATTGGGAAAATCAGAAAGAATGGATTATGGGCGGAGTCACGATGCATAACCTCTCGGGACGTTCATCATCGGTTCCCATAAAGGTTCATATCGATGCTGATAAAAAAGAACTTGATGTGGAAGGGTTTTGGCATGATTCTTATGAAGCGAAACAATATTTGCAGCACTTCCCCACTCATTCCGAACCTGTCTGCTACTTTTTAGAAGGATATGCAAGCGGCTACTGCAGCACCTCATTAGGAAAAAAAGTAGTATTTAAAGAAGTTGAGTGTATCGGAAAAGGGGATCCGCATTGCCATTTTATCGGAAAAACATTGGATCTTTGGGGAGATGATATTTCACCTGAATTGGTTGATTACGAACGTGAAGATATTGGAGACGAACTGGATCAAGCACATAAACGAATCGAAAGACAGAGGGAAATATTAAAACGAATGAATTTGTTAAGCAACCAATTGACAGAAATTGTCTTACAAGGAAAAGGGCTTGACTCAATCGCCCAGACACTTGGACGCAGCTTGAAATGCGGCATTGTTATATCCAACAAAGATTTTGAAACCCTGTCAAAATATGGAGATATATTAGATTATTCCTTAAAAAACATTATCGAGAACAAGGTACATCTTCACTCATCAGACCAGGATAAAATCAATGAGATGTTACAACAGCGAGCCACTACTATCCAACTAAAATTTTTAAAGGAACAAGGATTCTCTTATTATCCGTTAATTACACCGATTATCGTACAAAACCGTGTATATGGTTATATTTCGATCATTAATAACTCAAAAGAAATGGAAGAACTAGAGTCTTCTTTTGCCGAGCGGGCAGCAAATATTTGTGCACTGCACATTCTAAATGAAAAAACCGCTATTGATACAGAGCAGCGAATGAAAGGAGAACTATTAGACGAGGTCTTACTAAAGCCAAATTTAGATGCTAACATTACGAAAAAATTATCTTTACTAGGCTATAAGATTAACAAACCTCATTATGTGTTTATTTTTCACTTACAAAATCAATCCTTTGATTTGCCAAAAGATGAATTTGTAAATGATGAAAAGGAAGTGATTATGAATATCCTTCGAAAATATTCATCTTCTATTGCAGGAGAAAATATACTAATCTCGCACTCGTTTGGACAGATTCAAGCACTTATTTCCGTAGATTTATTAAAGGCTTGCCATATGAGCGAAGAAAAATTCGTGACATACATATTAAAAGAAGTAAAGCAGAAATTACCTTCAGCACAGCTACGTATTGGAATAAGCAATATATGTCCAAGTATTCATAGAACTCACGAAGGTTACAAACAAGCTAAAAAGGCATTAGAAATTGCTCAAATCAATATGCAAAAACAGCAAGTGTTCTTATTCTCGGCGATTGGACATATTTCCATTTTATTAGATGCCAGAAATCCGCAAGAATTAGAGAACTATGCCGATAACATTTTAGGTTCTATCTATGACTATGATATTCAGAAGTCCTCAGAACTGTTGAAAACTCTTTATTTTTATTTAAATAATGAATGCAATTTGCATAAAACCGCCCGTATCCTTAACCTGTCCATTGGCGGCATGCGTTACCGCCTTGCGAATTTAAAAGATAGATTTAACATTGATATGATGGATTCCGCTACACGACGTGAGGTACAAATGGCCTTAGATATATATGTTGCTTTTGGAAAACTGCCTGACAGCTTACTGGAGCATGAGGAAGATACGATAGAATATTAATTTTTCCTCTCATTAGACCGAATCCTATAAAAAATGTCCTTCATCGTTTGATGAAGGACATTTCTTTACCATTTCTTAAGGAAGCCTGTTTTTAAACAACTATTATGCTTTTACATCTTCCGGAGTTTTTACGATCAATCCACTTTCACGGCCTGCACTTACTGTACCTTCTTGTTCAGTTGCTAGATTCTTAAGTTTGTATGTACCAATCAGGCCAAGAATAGACACAACCGCGATATAAATTCCAAGTGACCAAATTGTACCTGTTTCCTGTATCAAATACGTACAAACCATTGGAGCAATCCCTCCTGCAAAGATGGCAGGGATTTGCGTACCTAGTGAAGCACCGCTATAGCGTAAGCGGGCAGGGAATGCCTGTGAAGCTAAAGCTGGAAGTGCACCTGTCTGCATACAAAATGGAACCATAGAAATAATCATAGCAGCTGCGATGAGAGCTTGTACACCTGTATTAACTAACCCAACAAATACAAATCCCCAAATCAGTGTGGCAGCGATCCCCATCCTAGACATACGTTTAATTCCAACCTTATCAGAAAGGTAGCCAAAGAGCGGGATGAAAATACATAATAAGAAGCTTGCTCCGGTATTCGCATTGACCATAAAGGACGAACTCACATGATAATTATTAATACTGTAATTAATCAAGAATGTTGTATAGATAGCAAACGGCGTATGTTCAGCTAATTTAACTAATGCTGAATAAAGTATCTGTTTTGGATGTTTTTTCATAACATCTAGAATTGGCAGTTTTGAAACACTTTCGCCATCTTGAACTTTGCGGAAGGATGGTGTTTCATCGATCTTTGAGCGAATAATAAGCCCTGCCACTAATAGCAATAAACTGGCTAAAAACGGAATTCTCCATCCCCATACGTAGAAATTGTCCCCACCTAGAGTAATAAACAACCCTATTATCGCAGAAGAAAGTAACATTCCCGCTCCTACTCCAGCATTTGGGATACTAGCCATAAATCCTTGCTGCTTTTTCTTTCCCCATTCCATTGATAATAGGATAGCTCCTGCCCATTCGCCTCCAACGCCAATTCCTTGAATTAATCTCATCAACACAAGCAGGATGGGAGCCCATATTCCAATCGTGTCATAGCCTGGTATTAATCCCATTGCGGCACTGCTCAAACCCATCATCCATAAGGTAACAATTAATGCTTTCTTTCGTCCAATTCGATCCCCAAAATGTCCAAAGATAATCGCTCCTATCGGTCTTGCTAAGAAACCAGAGGCAAAAGTAGCGAATGACAGGATCGTTGCGATAAACGGGTCTGTATTCGGAAAAAATAGTTTTGGAAAAATGACAGCTGAAGCAGTAGCATAAAGCGAAAAGTCATACCATTCGATAATCGCACCAGAGGTAGATCCAATTAGTGCCCTTCTTGACATTTTTTTTTGTGAAATTTCATTTGCATGAATGCTAGTCATTATTTACACCTCCGATAGATTCCAATTGCGGGCAAGGCTACCCCCATTTCTTAACAAACCTCTCATGACCTTTCTTTTTCTATTAGAACAACTATTTTAGATTCATACCTCCTTTTTTCCACTATGACTATGTTGTAAATAGATTATACAGAAAATTTAATCAATTTGTATCCTGCAGAACCTGCAGGAAAAATTTAATTATTCTGTACCATTAAGTTAGAAGCAACCAATTCCACTGCTTTCTAAATATGGTTTTTTCCTGATATTTATTGTTTGATAACAGTCTGACTTTTATCGTTTAATCTCAGAAAAGGATACTCCATCCGCAGGTAAAAGAACGCGACAATTGGCCCCAGCTAAACGGCCATAATTAGAGTCCCAACTGCAACGCTTAAAATCGAAACTAATTCTCCCACCAATACACTCCTGCACAATCCTTAACAAAAATGCATCCTTCTTTTCCAAGAAAGATGCATTCCACAACCTTAGTATTTCCTCCATCTAACAACATCCTTCGCCAACAACTGATGTCTGGCCCATCCATGCGCATGAGTAATCATTTTCTCAATCATACCTGTTGTACGGGCCAGCACCCTCAAAATCACTCCGCCCTCCAGCAAAGAGGACAATCCGAAACGAACGTCTTCCTGAATATCCTCCATGACTTCATATAAACCATCCAAAAAACCTTTATCCGCTTGATCATGAAGGATGAGGAAGGTCCCAACATGGGTATACCCCTCCATTTGCATAATCCCGTTCAACTGATCATCCGGCTCAAGCAGCAAATGATCAAATAAAACGAGCTTGTCATTTTTATAGACTTTTAATTTCGAACGGATCCAGTCATAGCGAAACAAGCTCCCATCCTCTGCCCATCCAGGTGTGATTATATCGCTATAAAAAAAAACAGCTTCCTCCTCCATCCGAACATTGGTTTCTTGAATAAAACGCGCACCCTCATAAGCGATTAATGAATCCGGCAAATATTCAAGCACACTTCCCTTGCCCACTTTCAAATTTGTTTGCTGAACAACAGGGTTTTTCGGCGTTTTATATACTTTTGTAGCGGATTGCGTAGTGACTGCCAATTCCGCTCCCGCCTCAACTGAAAGGTCAGTCAAATAGGTATCGCCGTCGACATAGCCGCCCCCAACATGAATCAGATAAACGGTTGGCACATCCTCCTCCAGGTAAACCGGGCGAGTGAATTTCAATGCCCCTTCATAATAACAGCTGGATACAATACTTTTGGACTGCCTTCTGACCGCAGAAAGCTCCAATACGCCGGTATAGCTCATGCCTCCAATCCCATAAATAGAGCTTGTTTTTTAATCCAATCGATCACTTGATCAAGGCCTGTTCCATCTTTTAAATTTGTAAAAATAAAAGGCTTGTCCCCTCTCGCATCGATCGTGTCCCGCTCCATGATTTCCAGACTTGCCCCAACGTAAGGCGCCAAATCAATTTTGTTGATGATGAATAAGTCTGACTTAATCATCCCTTGTCCGCCTTTGCGCGGAATTTTTTCTCCTTGGGCCACATCAATAATATAAATGGAGAAATCAACAAGCTCTGGACTGAATGTTGCCGCTAAATTATCGCCACCGCTTTCGACAAAGATCAATTCAACATCAGGGTGTCTTTCTTTCAATTCATCGATGGCCGCAAAATTCATCGAGGCATCCTCACGAATCGCCGTATGCGGACAACCGCCAGTTTCCACCCCGATTACCCGATCCTGTGGCAGCACTCCGTTTTTCATGAGAAATAACGCATCTTCCTTTGTATAGATGTCATTCGTGACAACGGCCATGCTCAGTTCTTCGTGCATCGCCCGCGTTAATTTTTCCACAAGCATCGTTTTTCCTGCGCCAACAGGTCCTCCAATTCCAATACGTACTGGTTCCATTCTCAACATCCCTCTTTTTCTAAAAAATTTAAGACATAAACAAGCGTACATGTAATCGTTCATGACGCATTTGGGCAATTTCCAATCCAGGGCTGACCGCCCCAAGATCATCCTTAGACAACAACAAAATCTTCCGAACGGCTTTCTTTAAAAGCCGCTGGATGTTGACCAACAGCTTTTGACCATCGGTCTGGCCGAGGGGAATGCCGCGGACTGCGTTTTGAATCAATGAAGAAACAGCTCCATATAAATACGCGCCAGTGGCAGTTTCTTTTCCCACTTGTAAGTGGCAGGCAACGATCGAAAAAACCAAGGCAGAATGTCCATAGGCCTGCTTTTCTTTGATTTTATCGAGATAATCATCGAGAATCGGTGATGGATAAAGACCGGCACATAGTTTTGCCATTCGTTCACCAATTCGGCGATTTCCGATCCTCGTTTCTTCCGCAAGGCACGCAGCAAATAATAATTGATCCAGCTCGAAAAGATCCGCCATCCTGTTTTGCTCGACCGCTTCAAAAGCAAGCCGGCACACCAGTCCCTCGACAAAAACAAGCTGTTTTTCGATATATACGATGATCGCTTCAGAAAAGCTTTTCGTATCCGTAATGACTTGTTCCTGAATGTAGGTTTCCAATCCGAACGAATGCGAAAAGGCTCCGGATGGAAAGTTGGAATCACACAACTGAAGAAGCGGAAACAATTCTTTAATCATGGCGGTGTCCAATATGGCGAAACGCATGTTTTACCTTTCGATTTTCCCGCTTAAAAGGAATTTCTAATTGCTGGAGAAGCTCTTCGACCAAATAATCATACTGAACAAGCATTTCATTTCCTTCAAATTGGGCCGGGAGATGACGGTTCCCCAGCTGGTGGGCAATTTCCCCCATCTGCTTGATCGACGTTGGCTGGATCACCAACAAGTCATCATCTTTAACGGAGATTACGACCATATTTCGTTCATCTATATATAAGACATCACCGTCGATTAAGTCACGATTGTCTTTTAAGCGAATCCCAATCTCCTTGCCATGGTCGGTGACAACACGCTGAATCCGTTTAACCAAGTCATCGCTGTTCAAGTACACCCGTTCTGTATGCGGTGCTTTTTTTTCTATTGTCGCAACATTTCCAATTACTTTTTCAATAATCATTTTTTTCTCTCCTTAAAAAAGAAATAGAGTAGGGCGTTACAGGAATGAATTTCGCCAAACTTGGTGAATATTTTGCGAAAAAAGAATTTATTTCGCCAAACACAAAAAATAGAACGCTTCAACCAAGTAAGGATCGTTGTACCTTACCGGGTTTCGGCAACTCAAACACCTCAAAACAAGAAATAGAGCTGTGCCATTGGAACTACTTCCGCAGGCTCACAGGTTATTAATTCACCATTTACTTTCACTTCGTATGTTTGCGGATCCACTTCGATTTCAGGTGTTTCCCCATTAAAAACCATCGATTTTTTCGTTAACTGGCGGATCCCTGACACAGGTTTGACGATTTTCTTTAGCCTAAGTGTTTCATGGACCCCTTTTTTAAATGCAGCTTGGGAGACAAATGTCATCGACGTTTGATATTTGGCACTTCCAAATGATGCAAACATTGGACGATAGATAACCGGCTGCGGCGTTGGAATGCTGGCATTTGGATCTCCCATCAGACTGTGTGCAATCATGCCGCCTTTTATAATCAACTCTGGTTTCACACCGAAAAACGCCGGATCCCAGACAACCAAATCCGCGAGCTTTCCTGTTTCAATCGAACCGACATAATCGGCAATACCATGTGTCAAAGCAGGGTTGATCGTATATTTGGCAATATACCGCTTGACCCGGAAGTTATCGCCAACGCCTTGATCCTCCGCCAGTTTTCCGCGCTGTTTTTTCATCTTATCCGCCGTTTGCCACGTACGGGTAATCACTTCTCCCACCCGTCCCATAGCCTGCGAATCAGAGGAAATCATACTGAATACACCGATATCGTGTAGGATGTCTTCTGCGGCAATTGTTTCTTTGCGAATCCGCGAATCAGCAAATGCAATATCCTCCGGAACCTCCGGATCAAGATGATGGCAAACCATCAACATATCTAAATGCTCTTCCAGTGTATTAATCGTATAAGGCCTTGTTGGGTTGGTCGATGACGGCAAGATATTAGGGAAGCTGGCAGCCTTAATAATATCCGGTGCATGTCCTCCCCCGGCGCCTTCCGTATGATACGTATGGATCACGCGTCCATCAATGGCAGCCAATGTATCCTCAACAAATCCACCCTCGTTTAGGGTATCGGTATGAATGGCGACCTGCACATCATATTGGTCAGCCGCTTTTAGACTCGTATCAATAGCTGCAGCCGTTGTTCCCCAGTCTTCATGAAGCTTTAAGCCGATTGCTCCCGCTTCAATTTGTTCCTTTAACGGGGCTTCATCCGAAGCATTTCCTTTTCCTAAAAAACCGAGATTCATTGGGAATTCTTCTGCTGCCTGGAGCATCCGGTGGATATTCCACGGGCCTGGGGTACAGGTGGTTGCGTTCGTGCCTGTAGCCGGCCCTGTCCCCCCGCCAATCATCGTGGTCACGCCAGAGGAAAGCGCCGTTTCAATTTGCTGCGGACAAATAAAGTGGATATGGGCATCAATGCCCCCGGCGGTTACGATTTTTCCTTCTGCGGCAATCACTTCAGTTGACGCACCAATGACGATATCCACCTTGTCCATCAGCAGTGGATTCCCAGCCTTGCCAATCGCCGTAATCTTCCCACCTTTCACACCGATGTCTGCTTTATAAATCCCGGTATAATCAACAATCATCGCATTGGTTAACACAAGGTCCACACTTTCCGCACTTGTCACATGCGGGTGCTGCCCCATTCCATCACGAATCACCTTGCCTCCGCCAAACTTCACTTCATCCCCGTAGGTGGTGTAATCTTTTTCTATTTCAATAAACAGATCAGTATCTGCTAAACGGACAGCATCTCCAACCGTTGGACCGAACATATCTGCATATTGTTTTCGCTGCATGTGAAAGCTCACTTACTTCTCCTCCTTTTTGACGGAACCGTTTGTTAATTGATTTAAACCGTACACCTTCTGTTCCCCCGAAAAAGGAACGAGCTCTACTTCCTTTTCATCGCCAGGCTCAAACCTTACGGCCGTTCCCGCCGGAATATTCAAATGCCTGCCGAATGCCCGGCCTCGGTCAAATTGCAATGCTGTATTGACTTCAAAAAAATGAAAATGGGAACCGATTTGGATCGGGCGGTCGCCCCGGTTTAACACACGAATAACTAGCGGCTGCTTATTTTCATTACACAAAATTGGCTCTTTTTTTAATCGATACTCCCCAGGAATCATTGCTTTCCCTCCTAAAAGGTTTTGGTTTGGGTTTGTAAAATCGGGTTATCGAATTGGGTTATGTACAGTGACCAGTTTTGTACCATCCGGGAATGTCGCCTCGACCTGAATGTCCGGAATCATTTCCGGCACGCCTTCCATCACATCTTCTCTTGTCAGAATGGTGGTGCCGTATTGCATAAGCCGTGCCACCGTTTGTCCATCCCGCGCCCCTTCGAGAACTTCATAGGTAATGATGGCGATGGCTTCAGGATAGTTAAGTTTTAAGCCTCTTTTTTGTCGGCGGCGCGCCAGGTCAGCAGCCACCACAACCATAAGCTTTTCCATTTCACGTGAGGTCAGTTTCATCTTTTTCACCCTTCCTTTTTTCCTGTAATCGGAGAATTCCTTTCATAACGTTGAAAAAATACATATTGGACTCGGGATTCTGCACGTTTACCAGCCGATTCTACATTTGCTCCTCGTGATTCAACATGAATACCAAAGCAGCCAAGACCTGCTGCTTTGGTGACCAATCATTCTATTCCCCTTTATCGCTTGTATTCCTTATACAGCTCAATCAATGGCCGAATGGTGATAAAAAGCGCAGCAAACACCAGCCAGCCAAATGCTAGACAAACCCAGCCCGTGAAAAAGGAAAGACTATAGATATACCCTGTCGAAAACATAATTCCCGGCCAAATGACGACAAGTATTAAACTTAACCCCAATGCCCAACGAGTGTACAGCTTCGTCTGTTTTTTTAACTCCAGATCGTTCATCCCAAATTCTCCTTTCTATCCATGCTATGACTTTCATCAAAACTCTTAAACTTGTCTTTTAACGACTCAAAATGAAATTCCTCAGTAGAGATGAGTGCATGCCCAATGGAAATCACTCCACTGATGACAAACACTGCCAGATTACCAAACAGCATCGGGTTGAGCCCGCCCAACGATTCAACGTTCACATGCCCTGCTGTTACATAAGCAGAAATAAGCCAAACTGTCACGCCGCCAATCATCCCCAACAATGCACCGTAAAAGGCTCCTGCACTTGTGGCTCGTTTCCAAACGAGTCCAAGTGTGACCGGTATAACGGCTGCACTAACAAAAATCCCCATTGCCATATAAACAAAGCCAAGACTGATTCCTAAATAGAATAGTAGGATCGAAAAGATTCCCATCGATAATCCAAACCCTAATGTAACCAAACGGGAAACACGCAATAGTTTCTTACTGCCGGCATGTGGGTTGATCGAATGACGATAAATATCCGTAACGATAATATTCGTAACAGCTGTCAGTTCCGCAGACCCCGCAGACGTAACTGCCATAAACAGCATGGTCAAAAACAGAACAGATCCAACCGACCCAAGGATGTGTGAGGCCATAATCGGTGCAATAGAATCAGGAGAAGAAACTGAAATTCCAAGGCCGGCCGCACTAACACCCAAAATCGTAGCTACCGCAAATGGAATCGAAAACCAGGAGATCCCTCCATATATGTACGCTTTCGAAGCGGCTTTATCCGTACTGGCAATAGCCCGCTGCCAATAGGCTTGATCGACAAAAACGGTTCCGAAATTCCCAACAATATTAATAATCCCAAACAACAGCCCTGGAATAGATGCCATCGTCAGCATTTGCTTGGATTCCGGCAAGGCACGCAGCCCCTCATAAATATTGGAGATGCCAAATTTATTATAGACCGCAACCCCAAAGATCAATAGAACAACAAATAAGATCACCGTGTGCAAATAGTCGGCAATAAATGAAGCTTTTAGTCCGCCAATCATCGTATAAATCGTGAATGTAACAGGTATTAAAAAGGCTGCTACATATAAATTCATTCCTGTTAACTGATTTAACGTGATCGCGCCGCCGAGAATGATCATCGAGGTGACGATAATATTCGTCATCAGCGCAAATACGAGCATTAAGCGGTGATTTTTTTTATCAAAACGCTGTGAAATAAACTCTAAAAACGTATGAGCGTTTGGTGCTTTTCTTTTTAAATGAACAGCAAGGATCGCAAATAATAAGATTTGGATCGTAGCACCAGCCGCATACCAAAATGGCCCGCTGATTCCATATTGATAACCGGTCGAGGATGACATCATAATCGTGGCAGCCCATGTCCAAGCCGCTACGATCGAAGCGCTGGCCAAACCAACCCCTACACTTCTTCCGGCAGTGTTATATTGTTCCGCCGTCATTTCTTTTCCTTTGCGTTTGGAATCCATGCGGTGAATAACCGCCGTAACCCCCGTAAACAAAACTCCGAAAATAAGTAAAATAAGATACCCTACACTTGGTGTTAACATGCTACCCCTCCACTTTTTAATATTACAGTTATGTTACAGATATTTCTAAGATGTTTCATTAACACAGTGTTATTGTCAGAAAATTCTAGAACAGTTTTAAATATAGACATAATTTCTCTTTCTATCTACAACCACGTTAGATTTTCTAACATGTTTTTTGCATAATTTCTTCCAAATCAATTGCATTTTTTCCTGAACCTTCTTTATAATCAAAAAATAAGTGGTCATATTGTTCACTTTATGTACAAGGGTGTTCTATTTGTAAAATGAACAATATGTAACATGAAAGGGAGTGGTTGGATGGATAAAAGCATTAGAGTGGGGATTCTATTTTCTTTATCCGGAACAATGGAAATCTCTGAAAGAGGACAATATCAGGCCGCCCTCCTAGCCATTGAAGAAGTGAATCGAAACGGCGGGGTAAACGGGAGGAAAATCAGGCCCTTTGTTGCGGATACAGCTTCCAATCCTTATATCGCAGCAAGAGAAGCGGAACGATTGATCGTCGAACATAAAGTAACCGCGATCATCGGCTTATACACTTCCGCTTCTCGGAAGGAAGTCATTCCGATTATAGAAAAATATCATTCTGTTCTTTTTTATCCAAATGGATATGAAGGCGAAGAACAACATCCCAATATCATCTATTGCGGGCCGCTGCCAACACAAAATCTGATTCACTTTATTCCATGGATGGCGGACCACATCGGCAAGAACTTTTACCTAATTGGATCTGATTATATTTATCCCCACGAAACCAACGCCCATATCCGCTCACTGGTAAAGGTTTATCAAGGAAAGGTTTTAGGCGAGGACTACACCCCGTTGGGCAAGCAGAAATTTGAAGAAAATGTGAAAAAAATTCAGGATCTGGATCCGGACATTTTTTTTTCAACTCTCGTTGGTAGCAGTGCTGTAGCTTTTTATAAGCAATATTATGAAGCCGGGATCAAAAAACCGATTGCAAGTTTAATTACTGCAGAAACGGAAGTAGCTGCGCTTGATCCTAAGTACACCGTTGGCCACTATGCCTGCTTTCCCTACTTTGATTCAATTGAAACATCGGAAAACCAGTTATTTTTAAAAAGTTTCAAAGATTTATATGATACCGATATTGTAAGTTCAGTTATGGAAAACGCCTATAACAGCGTTTATCTATTGGTCGAGGCATTAAGAAAATGTGGGAATATCGATACGGCCTCGATTTTAAAGAATGTAAGAGGTGTTCAGTTTCGTGCCCCTCAAGGCCAAATCACGGTAGATAAAGACAACCAGCATCTTTGGCTGAATTCGAGGATCGGACAAGTAAACAAGGATGGAAAATTTGATATTTTGTGGAGATCGGATCGCCTCATTCAACCGATTCCGTTTGCCAGATACATTTTTTTCGATCAAAAAAATAAGGATAAATCGCTGGATCAGCTCGATGAGCAGTTACAAGTTAAGCGGAAGCACTATCAGCCGCTCATCAACGAATTGAAAAAAGCGACACAGGATGCAACCGATCCTATTGTTTTTTTTGATAACGATGGCCAATTAATTTCCATTCTAAACGGTCAATCCCTATTAGAAAAAAATTCATTATTCTTTCCGATCGGAACATCTGCCTGGCAAATGCCGATGCTGCGAAACTCAGGGATTGTTCATGCTCTCACTACAAACATCCCCTCTTTTACTATAAAGGAAGAACATATGGACAAACATTTAAATAAATGGACCACCATTGGGATCCCGATAAAAAATAAAAACGAGCGTTTAATCGGCTGCTTAGGCATCTTCGTCAGCCGTAAAAATCAAGCTTCTATTCATCTTTTCGTGTCCTTCCTGTCGAAAATCGCTTCCGGTTGTGTTGAATTGCTCGAAAGATCGGATCAGTATCTTTCCACTTATGAATGGTTAAATTATTTTTCAAACGTAATCAATGAGCCGTTATGGATCTTCCGTAAGAATGACATTGTGTTTGAAAACCATTCCGCCAAGCAGCTGCGGATCGAGCACCAGGATTTTTTGCTCGAGTTTATCAAAAAAACCGTTAGCAGCATAACCTTAGACAAAGCCCGGAAAGTGGTGCAGCAAAACAGTTCAAATGAATTTTTTGAAATCAACATCACAAAGAAAGGGAATGACCATTTTGTCAGCGTCAAACCTTCGGTAAATCCCTCGATTTTAAAACGAGCTGACTCAAACCTGATTGGAAAGAGCAAAGGGTTTTTGAAGAGCTTGTTTTTTGCCAATATTGCTGCAAAAACGGATACGAATGTCTTGCTGATTGGAGAAAATGGAACCGGGAAGGAGACGTTTGCCAGGGTCATACACAATAAAAGCAGCCGCAAGGGACAACCGTTTATCATCTTTAACTGTGCTGCTCTACCTTCCCACCTCATCCAGATGGAATTGTTCGGATAGTATGTAATTATTTAATTAAGAATTCTCTAGTATCATATGGCATTTCCTATCAGATAATAGTTAAAGCACTCGTCTAGGCCCGTTAGTTCAACAAAACAAAAACCGCCGTAGCACCCCTTTTATTGCACAGCACTCCTACAAATGATCAAACCTGTAACGAAATGCAAAAGGGTGCCCCAAAGTAACTTTAGGGCACCCTCTCAAATGTTGATTCACAAAGTTATTGCTCAATTTGTTCAATGGTACTATCCTTAAACAAATACATCTAATAGTAGAGTTAAAGCAAATGCTACAAAGGAAAGAATTGTCTCCATAACTGTCCATGTTTTGAATGTTTCTTTTACAGTCAATCCTAGGTATTCTTTTACTAACCAGAAACCGGCATCATTCACATGTGAAAACATTAATGAACCTGCTCCAGTTGCAATAACTAGTAATTCTAAATTAACACCAGACATGTGGGCCACTACTGGAGAAACAATACCAGCTGCGGTGGTTAACGCAACGGTTGCTGAACCAGTAGCAATTCTGATTAAGCCTGCTACTAGGAAGGCAAGGACAATGGGTGATAATGACATTTGCTCTGACATTGTCGCAATTGCGTTGCCTACACCGCTTTCAATTAGAATTTGCTTGAACCCTCCGCCTGCACCAATAATGAGAATAATCGAAGCTAGTGGCAATAAACATTCTTCTGTTAATTTTTTGATTAAAGTTTTGTCCATTCCCTGGCGGTAGCCTAAGAAAAAATAGGCTGCAAAACAAGAGATTAATAGGGCAATAACCGGGCTTCCAATAAGTATTAAGAATTTACCAATAACATCAGGTAGAGATAGATATGGAGCTATTACAGTTAACAACATTAGTAAAACAGGTAGTAAAATAATGAAAAATGAAACCCCGGTGCTTGGTAATCCACTTGACTTTGTAACCACGCGGATTAATTCTGGTTCACCAACAGGTATCACCCTTTTATGAACCCATTTTGAAAATATAGGTCCAGCAATAATAGCTGTTGGTAAAGCGATGATTAATGAATAAAGAAGGACATGTCCTAGGTTTGCATTATAAATGCCGATTGCCGTCATTGCTCCTGGATGAGGTGGAACTAATCCATGTACAATTGATAATCCTGCGAGCACTGGAATACCAATTAATAAGATATTTTGTTTAGTAGACTTACGAATAGAAATAACTAGAGGCAACAAGATTACTAGACCAACTTCAAAAAATACGGGAATCCCAATAATAAATCCGGAAAGGAGCATCGCCCATGGCAGTTTATTCACACCGAATTTTTTAATAAAGAAATCAGCCACTTGCATCCCTGCACCTGAGTCAGACATCATCTTACCTAATATCGTACCCAAAGCTAAAATCCCTACAAGATGTCCGAGGACAGCACCCACTCCGGTTTCATAGGCACCGACAATCTTGTCCATTGGTACTCCAGAAAAAACAGCTAGAAAAAGGCCGGCTACAGTTAAACTGATAAAGGCGTGCCATTTCCACCACGATACTCCTAAAATAACGATAACGATTGCTAAAACGGTAATTCCTATTAAATATAAACTCATTTTTCCCACCCTCTCCCTAGAATCCGCTTACATTTTATGCAAATAAATGGGATTATTGTTTGGAATCATTATAGGTCACAATATAGTTTTGTTTAGCTGTATTATAGTAACCTACGCTATACTCCAAAACATTTCCCTCTTCATCACTGGAACGACGAATTCTTTTTAACACCGTTGTGTCTTTTTCAATATTTAATCTTTCACTAACATAACTCGGTGCAATCGATACAGAGAACTCATCTCGAAATGATTCAAGCCTAATGTTATTTTCTTCTAGAAAACGGTACAAAGATCCAATATGAACATCTTTTACCTCTCTATCACTCATGTTCGAAAAAATATAATGAGTGAAATGAATATACGGCTCATTGTCCAAAAGATAGATTCGTTCTATTTGAATACAATTGTCACCAAACAAGGAATAGAGTTCAGAGTCCGGAGACAATTCCGCCTTCTTAATACTTAACACCTTTTTAGTTATTTGGTTACCTTCTTCTACTAATATTTCTGTAAACCGCTTTCCCTTTGAAAGCCTGGCAATCGAAACATTAGCAATAACTTTTGTTCCTTTACCGCTTTTCTTTTCAAGATATCCTTCTTGAACAAGTTCCTTAATGGCATTTCTAATTGTAATTTTACTCACATTAAATTCTTCTTCTAATTGAGGCTCAGAGGGAATGTTTGTATTAATCGCATAAACCCCATGTAAAATACGATCCTTTAATATTTCTTTTACTTGTAAATACAAGGGCCCTTTTTTTCGAATCACATTCATTCCGTATCTCCTACCTTTATCGCTTTATATCATCAATGCTTCCAGCCATGGCTGATAATATCTCAGCTTCCGTCGACATTGGGGTATCCCCTACAATGGTACAAGCAAGCATTCCCGCTGCGGCGGCAAAACCGACTGTTTTCTCAGGTGAAAATCCAGCCAATTCACCATGCAAGAGCCCGCTAGTGTAGGCATCACCCGCACCAATTCGATCATAAACGGAAAAAGAAATATTTTCTGAGAAGTGAAACTCCCCATCTTTAAACATGTAGCCGCGTAAGGAATGGGTATTATCTCTGTTTATCCCTCGGTGTGTTCCCGCGACTGTTTGAATATCAAAGTGTTTAGCAACCTTAGGAATGAGATCTTTAAGCTGTTCCTCTCGTGAGACTTCCGCTGTCTCCATTCCTAAAATATACATCGCATCCTTTTCATTCATCATGACTATGTTAGCCAACGCAAGCATGTCTTCATAATGTGGTTTTGCTTGCCCGTAACCTCCCTCCCATAAGGAAGGGCGGTAATTACAGTCGAAACAAACCAATCCGCCTTTTTCTTTTACCTTTTTGGCAAGTGCCTTCATACTATAGCGGACGTCAGCGGTCATTGCAAGAGTAATTCCACAAAAATGAATGATATCTGCTTGTTCAGCAATCAAATCCAGATTATAATCCGTAAATGAAGCCGTGTTAAAGGAGCTTTCCAGACGATTGGTATAGGTCACTCGGCTTGCCCGTTGTCCAAAACCATTTTCTAAAAAATACAATCCTAGATATTTGCCGCCTCTAGTAATGAATCTCCGATTGATCCCCAATCGTTGTAAAAAAGTAACTGCTGCATCACCTAAAGGATTATCTGGTAATTTAGTAACAAGATATCCTTCGTAGCCAAGCTTGTTCATCGCAGAAACAACATTTACTCCCGTGCCTGAAAAAGAGTATTGTAATGTGTTAGCCTGAGTAAGTAATTCGTAACCCGGCACCTGCAAACGCATCATTACTTCCCCGAAAGCAACGATCTGTTTAGGCATGTTTTTCAACCAATTTTTTGGTAATGGCTAATAATGTCCTCACATTTTCCGGATTTGTTTTTCCAGTTTCTTCATTAATAATAGAAGAATAAACGTGAGGAATAATTTTAGGCACTTTTGCTTCCAATGCGATTTCTAAAATAGTCTCAAAATTATCTAAATCAATGCCTCCAGTTGGCTCTAATGCAAACCCTTCTTCACCACAAGCTATAGCAACGGCACGGAACTCTTCTTCATGCTTTAAGCCTTTCATTGGGAAGTATTTCAATGCATTTCCTCCCATATCTCGTACTAACGCAATCGCAGCTTTGATTGGAACAATAGCTGTTTCACTAGCTGCAGCACTTACAGGACCAGTAGAAATATTCACGTAACCTTCTTTTCCTGTTGGTGATACAAGGGAATTGATCCAGCTATCTTTCTCACCTAAATTGGCACGTGTTGCGCCTACCGCAGGAAACACCTGATTAATATGACTTCCTGGATAGTATTTAGCGATTTCTGCTACCACTGCAGCTTGTTTATTATCACCAGCACCAAGACCAATAGAAACCGCTTCATCGATTGCTGTCCCATATTCCTTCATGGCTGTAACAGCAGCATCGACAGTAGGATAATCCTTCGAAAGTACCCCAACTAATACATGTCCTTCAGCAGCTTCAAAAACTTCGACTGCATTTTCAATGCTGTTAGCTAGAACATTCAATGCAACACGATTTTGATAAAAACGTTTTTCTATGTTTGTCATACTTCTCTTCCTCCTAAAATCGCTTTTAATGTAGCTTCAATCACGTAGATGTCATCGCCTTGCAATGGACGTGGATCAATATCGAAAAAGCCCTGGCGAATTCCGTAATCACGGGTATAAATCGCAATTTCACCATTCTTTAGTTTGTTGTTTACTTCCTTAGCTGTTATTTTCGTAACCTCAGGATTAATCTGAATGCGAGCTCTAAAAATTGCGCGTCCAGCTTCATCTTGTACAATTGTTACTTTTACACCGTGAATCGATTCAAGAGATTTGAGAACTTGCAGACTTGCTTTTTCCTTTTCACTATTGTCAGTTTTGATAAAATACTCATCTAATGCCTGCAATAGCCCAAAGGTTGTTTCTTTGCCGACCTTCATGCTTCTGCCGATACAGTGCAATTGAACCTTTATCCAATCGATATATTTTTCTTTCCCGGCTACAATACCAGAAGTAGGACCTTCAATCGCTTTCGAACCACTGTAAATCGCTAAATCGGAAACTTGTACATATTTTTTCAAATCTTCTTCAGCAGCCGCATCCACGATCAATGGAACATGATGCGCTTGAGCCACTTCCCAGGCTTCTTCAACCGAAATCATATTTTTTTGAACAGCATGATGGGATTTGACGAAAAGGATAGCCGCTGTATTTTCAGATATGGCATCGGCAATATGTTCCGCTTTCCCCTCATTTGCATAACCAACCTCCACGAGTTTTCCGCCACCAAGGAAAATCATCGTTTCGACTGGGGCTCCGTATTGTACGTTATGGCCCTTCAGCATAATAATTTCATTCTTTCGAATCGGTTCTTGGTGAAGTCTTTCGCTTTTTCGTTGGTTTCCTTCAGTAACAATCGCCGCTACAGAAAGGGCAATTCCACTTGATGCCGAGTTGACAACCACTGCAGCTTCAGATTGAAGTAATCCAGCAATATGCTGTCCTGCTTTATCGACTAAATCAGAGATTTCAACATAATTTTGTCCGCCAATTTTCATGGCTTCCATAACAGTGTCCGTTGGAGCGGAAACACCTAGTATACTCATCCTGCCACTTGCATTGATGACCCTCTTCAAACCATATTTAGCATTCAATGTATTCTCCATTAATTACCACTCCTTTTACAACAATCTTTTGATCTGCTTTTCGCTCTTCACCTTCCGAATCGAGTAACGAAGTCGCTTCTTCCTCAACAGTGAATATTGTGAGGTTTGCTGTATCACCTGTTGCAATCCTCCCCAAAGCTGGTTTTCTCAACCATTTTGCTGCATTAACTGTAACTGCATCAATGACCTCTTCTAGGGAATAACCCAAATACAGAAATTTTGATAAGACATTGGCCATACTATAAACAGGACCGTTTAAACGATTTTTACGATAGATATCAGTACTAATCGTATCAAAGTGAATACCATACTTTTTCGCTTGTATTGCCGTTTGGAAAGAAAAGCTTGCATTCCCGTGGCCAACATCTAAATGAACTCCCCGTTTGATTGCATTCAGGAATTTAGGAAGAGGTTTTCCATTCTCATTAAATAAATTATTGGCTTTCCCATTTAAGTAATGAGTTATGATGTCCTTATTCTCAAGTAAATCAAGGACATCATTAATATCCGGCGGCCCCGAACCAATATGAACCATTAGAGGCAAATCGGTGTCCTTAGAAAATTTGCGAGCTATTTTTAACGGTTCCACTCCATTTAAACCGACCACGCTTTTACTGATCCTTGCTTTCAGTCCAACGATAAAATCTTTGTGTTCCGCAATGGCCCTTTTAAGTGCATCTTCATCAAGCCAAGAAAGATTGGATAACTCATCAATTCGCCTAAGGCCAATTCGTGAGATATTTAAAAAAGCGAAGACATTCGTTTTTGACTTTTTACAGCTGCTAACCAAGTCAGGCAAACGATCGGCACCCGTACTGCCAGCATCAATAATCGTAGTTACCCCGGTCTTATAGCCAATCTCATCCACATCATCTCCATATGGATCAAATTCTGGAAAGGCATGGACATGCATATCAATCCAGCCACTGGAAACAAACACCTTGTGTTTAAAGTCGACTATTTTTTCACCAAATCCAGTTCCAGCCGAAACAATGTCTACAATTTTTCTATTTTCTACTATGATATCTACAGAATTTCCATTCACCATTTTTACATTCTGTAGTACGAAACGATCTTTCATTTCCCTCATCCTTTTCGGTAGACCTTATAAAATGGGTACTAGTATGCGTTTACATCTTCTTCTTTGGTTCTTCCTACAAGAGTAAGGTTACCACTTAATTTTGGTTCAGTCAATATAACGTTATAATGTTTGAATGTTTTAATATCCTTCTATAGAACCTTTAAATTTATAAAAAAGCTGGCTCTATAAGGTTCGGACGGACCAAATTAGAGCCAGCTTTTTTATTTTTTCAACAATGGTACTAGCAAGATTCCTATAATTTTCTTTTCACAGTTCTAAAATAACTTACGATGCAATATAATCATCTTCCGATATATCGTCAGCTTTACACATGCTATAATATTTTCCTTTTGTTAACACAGCGAAAACTACAGTGAGGATAGAAGCTAGAATCGCCGCGAAAAAGGCTGCCGTACTTTGTAAGAACATCCCCATATAACCTAATGCAGCCACCGTACCTAAAACACTTGCCGTAACTAACGGAATGACTCCAACAGGATTCCATTTATACAAATTCTCCTGTCTGGCCTCATAATAACCAGGACCAATCTTCAATATCTTTTTCACTACTAAAGAATCAGTAACCAAAATAGCTGCCCAAGTCAAAAGAAAAACCCCTTGGAATGTCATGGCAGTATCTAAATGATCCAGTATGCCGCCCAACATCATGGCCATGGATATTACCCCTGCCACAACAATCCAAAAACGTCTGCCTGGTTTAAATTTAAAAACATTCTCAAAAAAGTTAGAGAGTGAAAGTGAAGCACTATAGATATTGGTAATATTAATTCTGATTTGAGTTAATAAAGTAAATAGAACTCCACCTAAACCAAGGAGTGATACAATGTAAACACCTGGATTGGACTCTCCTAAACGAACACCAAACCATATTCCAAGGCCGCCCATCACTCCAAAACAGAAAATTTGTGGTACAAATCCAATCATGAATGATCCTATTTTAATATCCTTTGGTTTAAGGAACCGTGCATAATCTGATCCAAGAAGAGCTGTTAGCCCCATTATACCGTGCTGCATACCGATGCAGAGAAGCAAAGCTGTTCCTCCTGTTTGAACACCATCTGGCAAATATGTCCAAAAGTTCTCGTCGTAAACCGAGGTTTTATTGAATGCTACTATGATGGTTGTTATTAAAAATACTCCGAATATAGGCAGTGACCATTTTTGTAATTTATCCAACTGTTTGATACCAAACCAATTTAAAGGTATAACGACTGAACCAAAGATAATGATTAAAAGCCATACTGGGATGTGTGGAAAAAATGCATGTATGGCAGCAACTAATATCATGCCTTCAAATGCACAATACATGATAAAGTTGGATGCGTAAATGAAAGAGGTTAATGAGGCACCTATATATCCAAATCCTCCTCTGGATAATAAATTCACATTCATACCAGATTTAGCTGATAAATAAGCAATGATTGTTCCGAGTATTCCAGCCACAACGATGGCGTAAATGGCTGATATGATTGCGTTAACCGCCCCAAATTGAAGCGCCATTACACTTCCCATTTGAAAGTAAAAAATGGCTGTTGCGATTCCAAAAGTAATGTTTGTAATACTAAACCAGCCCATATTCCTTTTTTGTATTGGTACCTTATCGTACGAATAATCATCTTTTATCTCTTTTTTTTCTTTGAAATCTGTAGTTTGGACATTCCCCATTTTAACATTCCTTCCTTTGTGTATGTTTTCACATATTATGAATGCAGGACACTTAAGTCAGAAAAATACTATGACTATATGAATTGGAACCAACTGGCCCGTGCTAAAGCCGAACCTAAAAATAGGATTTTTTTATGATTCATAATTACTGCGGAGGAATCATCAGATCTAGGTAATGGTTTTTCAGAAGGATTAAACCGCCGATTAGGCAGCTAGATGTAAAGTGGAGGTTTTTAATATAAAAAACAGAACAGCCATGGTTTATTAGGAGATAAATTAAACTTTCCTTTTATACAATAAAAAAAATGAGTACGAATTGGAGCATTTAGTGCCCGCCGAACCCATTCCCAATTCAACATTTAGTGTTTTCCAAGGCATTCAATGTGGTTTTTGCGAAGAGCTTAAATATTCTCCTAATTCAAAAAAGCGCTAGCAGAATAAGAAAAATAAATAGCTTTTTAAAACCACCTTGTTAATATGTTAATAGTTTAACACAATCAGTTTACATAATCAAGATTTCCAGGAACTTAAATGCGTTCCAGGCTTTCATAAGATCTCTAATCATATTCCATATTCAATACAGCTTTGTTAATCCGTTACAAGAAGTATTAAAAGGCAACGCCCAATTGTGTCAGGTATATATTCTGACATGATTACCTGCTGCAAGAATCATGACCCACTTCTGAAGAAGGAAATAAACAAAGAGCGGCTTCTCAGCCCCTCTTTTAAGTCAATATTTAATTTTTGTCTTACTAATCATGGTTGTTTATAGTATATCTCTACATTAAAGAATACTTTGTAAATGGGAATGTCTGTTACAGATTTACGGAATGTGAAAGATACTTTGCCTTAAGTAATGTTTTTTTACTATCCATTATAATAGTACTTTCCCCATTATCCTCTTCTACTTGGTCAATCATACTTAGGATAATTCGATTGTCTTGATAATCTAATTCTTAATTCTAGGGTGTCGGCATTAATAAATTGACTTAGTTTAAGTAAATTCTTTAACAGTTGAATACTGCTGAAGGCTTGAACGAGTTGATGGGTATTTTAGTTAAGAAAGATTCGTTACAGGCGTATAAAAAGTGCGTTCCCGTTTTTCGAGTAAGGGGACGATTGTATCTAAAACAATCTTCTTAAAGTAAGGCGTTTCTGAGTGGCTTGCAAGTGCTTGTTTGTCTTGATACTGCTCAAACAGTAAAAAAGCGTCTGGGTCGTCTTTCGAGCGGTTCACTAGGTAGTGAATACATCCTTTCTCCTCCTTGACTAACAAGATCATTTCTCTCAATGCTTGTTCTACCGTATCTCCCATACCAGCCTTACAATGATATTTTGCTGTGAGAACTATCATGTCATGTAATCTCCTTTAATGAAATTAAAATGCAGTATACTTGATAAGTATAAGTGTAATGACTCGAATTCCAGCAGCCCTTAAAAACTCATATCTTATAGGAGTTAATAAATAAAGTGACTGGGTCAAAAAGACTATTAGCAGTTGTCATAAAACTGAGTTACATAAATTAATAAGGCCGAACAATATGACATGCCCGGCCAGGGAATAGACGGCTTTCTCAAAGACAATTGCCCTTATTTTCATATAAGCGTATGGTTGTTTGAACCTAAATCTCTCGCTACACTTTTATTTTTTCAAGAATATGTTAAGTTTGCCTGCTACCGCTTGCCCTACTTCCTGAGTAGATGACTGACCTCCCATGTCAGGAGTCAGTACTTCGCCTTCTAACATAACCTTTTCAATGGAGTTTAATACTTCTTTTCCCCAATCATCATGGCCAAAGAAATCAAGAATTTGACTAGCTGACCAGATGGTGGCTAATGGGTTTGCAATGCCTTTTCCTGCGATGTCAGGTGCTGATCCGTGGATTGGTTCGAACATAGATGGGAACTCACGTGTTGGGTTAATATTTGCACCTGCAGCAAGTCCCAATCCTCCGGCGATAGCAGCTCCTAAATCGGTAATGATATCCCCAAACAGGTTGCTTGTTACGACAATTTCAAAGCGCCAAGGCTGTTTTACAAAAAACATTGCCGCTGCATCAACCAAATAGGAATCGGTCTTTACATCCGGGTATTCTCTCCCAACCTCCTCAAAGACCTGATCCCAAAAAACCATCGAGTAATTCAAAGCATTACCTTTACTTATGCTTGTAAGCGATTTTCCTTGTTTTCTTGCTTCTTCATATGCATAGCGAATAATTCTTTCTACACCATTTCTGGAAAACACGCCTGTTTGAAGTACCACTTCATGAGGTTGTCCCTTGAAAAGCCAATCTCCAGCACCTGCGTACTCCCCTTCACTGTTTTCCCTAATCACCAACATGTCAATTTGATCGCGGCTAATATCTTTTAGAGGACAAGGTGCACCTTCAAGCAGCTTAATTGGGCGAAGATTTACATACTGGTCAAAGCCTTTGCGAATCTTGAGAAGCAGATCCCAAAGGGAAATGTGGTCTGGCACCCCTGGAAAACCAACTGCACCCAGATAAATAGCATCAAAGGCCTTTAGCTGTTCAAGGCCATCGTCGTCCATCATTTTTCCATGACTTAAATAATATTCACAGCCCCAAGGAAAATGAGTAAACTCAAATTCAAAGCTGCCATCGAGTTCAGCCACTCTATTTAAAACTTTAATTCCTTCCGTTAATACCTCTGGCCCGATTCCGTCTCCCGCTATAACAGCGATCTTATAAGTCTTCTTCATAAATACTCTCCTCACCAGTTTTGTTGCCTCTTAGACGAAAGGGATGGCTTTTGTCTGCCATCCCTTCTATTGAATAAATAATTCAAATTCCGGGAACTTAGAATTTACCTGAAAGTAGGTGTCCAGCATTTGGAACTTCCGCTTTAAGATTTAACCCTTTTAAGATTTTATAAACAGTTGAAGTTGCCGCTGAAAGAACAGGCAAGCCCAATTTGTCCTGTACCTTTTGAACTGCAGGTAATGACGGCATCTGAACGCACGCAGAAAGAACAACGGCGTCAGCTCCTTCAATTTTCAGTCTCTCGGCATGTTCTAGAAGATTCATCGGATTGAGTCTTCCTACTTCAAGGTTATCTGCAACTTCAAGGCTAATGCTGTCAATTACTTCAATCCCGGCTGTATTCAAATACTCAATTACCATATTAGTTAAAGGCTTCATATAAGGGGTGATTATGGATACTTTTTTAGCACCAATGGTTTTAATACCATCAATTAGCGCGCCAGCACTGCTGACAATCGGGGTGGCAGCCCCATTGTCTGCCGTTGCTTGGCCAAGTCTCTTTTCAGAAACCTGATGATATCCAGGGCCCTGACACATAATTGCAATGAGGCATGCATAGGCAAGAACATCACAGCGCGCATCAGAAAGTTCTACAGCACAGCGATCACTTTCTACATCCATCTGTTTTAATTCCTCTGGATTTACATGCATCATTCTCATCCTGGAAGAATGGAAAGTAAAAGTTTCCTCAGGGAACAGTTGCACTCTAGAATTTAGCATCGCTGGTATTTCTGTTTCCATTGTTGTATTTGAACTTGGTACGATAAGTCCTACTCGGAAGTTTTTAGTCATGGTAGTAATCCTCCTAAAATATGAATCTATAATCTGCATTCCTCGACTTTATTGAGATGGCCGGTTAAATTCCGATTTGTTAAAGGCTTGACCAATTCAACACATGCTAGAAGCTGATTTAAGTCAATTCCTGTTTCAATTCCCATTTCATGCAACATAAAAACAATATCTTCTGTAGCGGCATTTCCTGCCGCACCTGGAGCGAAAGGACATCCGCCAAGACCACCAATTGAAGCGTCAAAACGTGTCACACCCGCCTCAAGAGCTGCAGTTACATTGGCTAGTGCCATTCCATATGTATCATGGAAGTGGGCAGTAAGTACTGCCTTTGGTTTTAATGATATAGTTTTTTCCAATAAATGAAAAACTTGTAAAGGGTTTGCCCTGCCAATTGTATCACAAATAACAATTTCATCGACGCCGAGCTGTTCAGCTTTTTCTACTATATCTAAAACTATGCTAGAATCTACTTTACCTTCAAATGGACACCAGAAGGAAGTGGCAATATTATAACGGATAAAAATATCCTGATCTTTCGCTTTTTTAATTACAGTTTCAAAACTTTCAATGGATTTCTCTCTTGTCATTTTGACATTTTTTAAATTGAAGCTGTCACTTGCTCCAACAACAAGAGAGAGAGCTTTAATGCCGCTAGCAATGGCACGGTCATAACCCTTTTCATTTGGAATCAGTGCCATGTACTGAATAGAATCATCCATTTCGATTCCTTCGAGGACATCTTTGGCATCCCTCATTTGTGGAACATATTTTGGATGTACAAAGGAAGTGGCTTCCATTCTTTTAATTCCGGTTTTATTTAAGGCGTTAATCAATTCGATTTTTTTATCCGTAGATATAAAATTTGACTCGTTTTGAATTCCGTCCCTCGGTCCTACCTCGATAATGTCTACTTTTTCTGGAGTTTTCATTGGGGGACCCTCCTTTTCTCTAGTTTAGGAAATTCCCAATTTCTTAGCTAAATAAGGTTCCAAACCACCGAGTTCAACCATTTCGATTAAATGTTCAGGGAGTTTAGTACCTTTATATTCAGTCTGTTTTGTGTGATTAATTATTTTTCCTGCCAAGAGGTCGATTTCAATCTCATCGCCCTCTTCAATTAAAGATGTGTCTGTGATTTCTACAACCGGCAGCCCAACGTTAATAGAATTTCTGTAAAAAATTCGGGCAAAGGAGTTCGCAATGATTGCCCCGATTTTGTGATGTTTTAATACCATTTGTGCTGTTTCGCGGCTTGAACCGGACCCAAAATTGTTGCCAGCTACCAAAATATCTCCAGGTTTTACTTTTTCATGGAAGGCAGGGTCGACCGCTTCCATTGCATGTTCAGCCTGTTTATCAACAGGCAGGCTCATATATTGACCTGGTGAGATGATATCGGTATTGATATTGTCACCGTATTTCCAAACTCGTCCACGGATAACGAAAGACATTTACAAGACTCCCTCCAATACATATTTTCGAGGGTCAGTTATTTTTCCCTCAAGAGCTGTTGCCGCCACTGATGCTGGTGAGCCTAAATACACCTCGCCTTTTGGACTTCCCATTCTTCCTCGGAAATTCCGGTTAGAGGAGGACATTACGACTTCGCCTGCACCGATAACCCCGCTTGTAAATCCGCCGCATGCTCCGCAGGAAGGCATATTTACAATACAGCCAGCTTCGGTCAAGATATCCAGAATTCCTTCTTTGCTAGCCTGCATCCAGATATGCTGGGAAGCCGGTACAACGAGACAGCGTATGCCTTTCGCTATTTTCTTGCCCTTTAAAATGTTAGCTGCAATTCGTAAATCATTGATTCTTCCATTAGTACAGGACCCCAGGTACACCTGGTCTACTTTAACCCCTTCAACTGAGCTCACTGGATGAACATTATCCACTTCGTGCGGACAAGCAACCTGTGGTTCAAGCTCGGAGGCATTATAGTAGAGGGTGCGGATATATTCAGCATCTTCATCACTTTTAAAGAATTCAATATCGTCTGTTACACCTCTAGCTCGAAGGTATTCCATAACCTTTTCATCTGGTTCAATCAATCCTGTTTTAGCGCCCGCTTCAACAGCCATATTAGACAGAACGAGGCGCTCATCGATGGATAGATTCTGAATAGCAGACCCGGAAAACTCTAGTGCCTGATAAGTCGCCCCAGCATGTCCCAAATCTTTAATTGTTTTTAATACCATGTCTTTTGCATAAACGCCTTCAGGAAGTTCACCATCCCAAACGATCTTAATCGTTTCAGGAACCTTCAGCCAGGTTTCTCCGGTTAAGAGAACACCAATCATTTCGGTGGAACCAATACCTGTAGCAAAAGCACCTAACCCACCAGCCATACAGGTATGTGAATCTGTACCGAGGATGACTCTGCCCGGACGGACATGGCCGTGTTCTGCAATTACCTGATGACATGGACCTTCAAATTCATAGTAATAAGAAAGGTCCTGCTCTTTTGCCCAGTCGCGCGTGAATTTTAAAATATCTGCCTGCTGGACTGTTGCCGGTGGTGTACAGTGGTCTGAAACGATTACTACTTTTTCTTTATCATACAGTTTACCGCCAAGGCGTTTAAAACCTCCATCTACAAGCCAAGGGCCTAATAAGTCGTGCATAAGAGCGATATCAACTTGAGCCCACACGATGTCTCCCGCTTTTACACTAGGCTGACAAGATGCTTTGGCTAGTATTTTTTCTGACATGGTCATTCCCATGACAATCAGTCCCTTCTTAAATGATTCCCTTGTCCTTTAATTCCACAATTTGCTCTTTTGTTAGTTGTAACTTTTCTTTAAGAACATCTTCTGTGTGCTGGCCAAGCTTAGGACCTGCCCATTCGATACCACCAGGTGTAGCGCTCATTTTAGGAACTATACCAGGCATTTTAAGATTTCCGAGTCCCTCTACTTCCACGTCCTGTATCATTTGACGAGCCTGGTAGTGAGGATCATTCAAAATATCTTCAGCAGAATAAATTGATCCAGCGGGAACCTTAGCAGCATCGAGATACTTAATAACCTCGCTGAAAGGCATGCTCTTAGTCCAATCTTCAATAATTCTATCCAGGTATTCAGCATGTTCTGAACGTTTTGCATTGTTCTCGAATCGTGGATCCTCTGCAATATCTTCACGGCCAAGAGCATTCATCAAACGTTTAAAAATGGCATCGCCGTTTGCTCCAATTACTACATACTTGCCATCGGCACAAGCGTACGTGTTCGAAGGAGTAATTCCCGGTAAAGTGCTGCCTGTTCTTTCCCTGATCACCTCTGCCCGGTCGTATTCCGGAATGGTGCTTTCCATCAGGCTGAATACTGATTCGTAAAGTGCAACGTCAATTACTTGCCCCTCACCTGTTCCGTTTACATCGCGGTGATAAACTGCCATCAATGCCCCGATTACTGCATAAAGAGCTGATAGGGAATCCCCGATACTGATTCCTACCCTTGTTGGCGGACGGTCAGGATAACCGGTAATATAACGAAGGCCTCCCATTGCTTCACCGATCGAGCCAAAGCCTGGCTTATCACGGTAAGGCCCATCCTGCCCATAACCAGAAACTCGAAGCATAATCAATCTTGGATTAATCTTCTTTAATTCTTCAAAGCTGAGACCCCATTTTTCCATGGTACCAGGACGGAAGTTCTCTATTAAAATATCAATTTCTTTTACAAGGCCGCGGATAATTTCCTGGCCTTCCTCCTGCCGTAAATCTACTGTTATAGACTTCTTGTTCCTTGATTGTACATACCACCAGAGGCTGGTACCGTTCTCGACTATACGCCATGTTCGTATAGGATCTCCTGTTGTAGGTGACTCCACCTTTATTACGTCTGCGCCAAACTCCGCCAGTAGCCGAGAAGCAAATGGCCCTGCAATGAGCTGACCCATTTCCAACACTCTTAAACCTTCGAGTGCTTTTCTTCCCATTACAATCATCTCCCAAATTTTTGTATGTAGTTTAAAATGAAGAAAACTTCGCTTCCCTCATTTACATGAAGGAAGCGAAGTACCTAACTAGGCTAAAGAATTAAATTAGTTGCCGCTAGTAAGCTCCACACCCTTGGTTTCAGGAATGGCCAAAACGAGGAACGCAGCGATAAAGTAGGAAACTGCGGCAAGAGTGATCACAACTGGATATGAAAATCCTGATGCAAGAAGCATTGGAACTACGATGATTCCTGCAATTGCACCTACTCGTCCAAAGTTAAAGCAGAACCCTGCTGCTGTAGCACGAATACTTGTTGGAAATAACTCTGAATACCACGCGCCAAATCCGCTGAAATAGCCAGTAAAGAAACCAAGCAGAGCTGAAATGATACCAAGGACCAATACGTTATGCCCGTTTAGCAGCAATTTTCCGTCAGTTAATGGCATGTGACTTGAAACGTATGTAAATACAGGAACAATAAAAGTCATGCCAAGGAAAAAGAATGTAAAAGAAAGTCTTCGACCAATTTTATCTGCCATGTAACCGTATACAATATATCCAAACATTGCCCCTATACCTGTCCAGATTAGGAATACAGGAGCCTGGTCGATTCGGATACCAAGAACCTTTTGTAGATAAGTTGGTACAAATGTGAAGATAATCCAGTAGCCAATCATTCCAAGAATAGAGACTGCCAGTGCAAGTATAGTAACTTTTAAATGTTCACGCTTAAAAATTGCCCCAATGCCAGCCTTTTTTGCATTGTTTTTGATATATTCTCTGTTTGCTAGCCAGACAGGTGATTCCTTAACAAAAAACAAGATATATAAAACGGTTCCAAAAGCGGGTATGCTGGCAATCATGAAAAGACTTCTCCATGATTCAGGATCAGCAGGATTTAGAATAGACCAAGCAAAGATTGCCGCCAAGAGATTTCCTCCTGCCCAGCCAGTTTGCATAAACGCAATAGCTTTTGCTCGTTTTTCTGGAGCCCAAACTTCAGAAATAAGGGCAGCAGCTGCTGACCAGAGACCGCCTACTGCAACACCAACGATAAAACGATAAATGTTTAATTGAACCACATTGTCAGCCATTCCACAGAGCAAGGTTCCAATTCCATAAGCTAAAACGGAAATTACGAGGGTTTTCTTTCTGCCAATATGGTCAGATATGTTACCTAAGAAATATCCTCCAACCCCGGTAGCTAATAGAAACCAGGCAACAGTTGAAACAACTGAGCTGATTTCTACCTTGAAGGAGCCGGCAATAGCAAGTATGACAAATCCAAAAACACCTGCATCAAGAGCATCAAAAAGCCATCCAAGCCATGAACCAAATAATGTACTTAAAGCACCCTTTTGTGCAACCGCTGGTTGAGTAATAGACGTAGCCTTTAATGGTACTCCCATTGTGTTACCCCCTGTTTTTGTATAATGAAATTAATGCCTGCAAATCATTTTCAATATGAACGTGCATTTCTCTTTCTGCTTTTTCCCCATCCCTATCCCCAAGGGCCTTAACAATTTGTTCATGTTCCTCTAAAAAACTTTTATTTCTAACATTCCCCTTGAAGCTACAATTTCTGAGATATGTAACCTTGTCTCTTATCATACTGGTCAAGGAAATAAGTTGCTGATTCCCTGAAGCCTCAAGAACTATCTCGTGGAAACTTATGTTTAGTGAAACTACTTTTACCATGTCCCCTGTTTCCCACGCTACTTTTGTTTCTATCATGATTTCCTTAAGATGATTTAGTTTTTC
Organism: Bacillus sp. AFS037270; assembly: GCF_002585305.1. Next base: position 83,094 of record NZ_NUNF01000034.1, read on the forward strand.
TTCTTTCATATTGGCTGCAGCAAGATTCGCTCCAAGTGCCTCCAACCGTTGCCTGCATTGATAAATATCAATCATATCCTGCAAGGTTGGATCGAATACATGGAGAGCATTGCCTTTTTGAAGTAGGAGCCCATCCTGCATTAACATCCTCAAGGCCTCTCTTACTGGTGCCCGGCTGACACTAAATTCCTCTGCCAAACGAACTTCTACCAATCTTTCACCAGGCTGATAAAATCCATCTATCAATCTCTTTTTTATTAATTGATAGAGCTGAGCATGCAATGGCTCAGTTTTAACCACAGTTAACAATTCATCAACTCCTTTCAAGTTTATCAGAAAACGTTTTCAAGTCTTTAATTGTATATTATTCTATTTTGTGTCGACAGTCAACGGTCAACATGCAAAAAATAGAATATTTTCTGAATTTTATATTTTAGTTGAAAAAATTTAGTAGCCAATTATCTTTAGCATCCAGCATTTCCCTTTTCCTCCTCCACTAATTTAGAGTAAATCTCCAGCAAACTTAGATGTACCATCTAATCCAAGTTGCGTGATAGCTATACCGCTTGTATCATTTAGAACCGTCATATGTGCCATCCAAATAATACAAGCTCCGACGGCGCTGTCAGCAATACCACAGATCCCACATCAATAATCTCGCATTTGATATTCACTTTGGCCTCAGACGCAGCGCTAGTAAACAGGATTTTGCTTCTCTTCATACCGTGTGATTGGTGTAATTTTCACCCAAGCTTTTCTCGTACATCGATGGAGAATGATTGGGGGCTTATTCTATCCATCCATAAACGCCCGCTTGTATGAGCCGGGCTCCGTGGTTTGAGTACCACATGCATCTTAGGACCAGGGTCCATATTAAGTAGAATACAGAAAGCCAAATCTTTTCATAAAATACTATATAATATGTCTTATCATATATGTTTACATATTGTTAAATGTTATTATCAAGATATAATAATAATAGTAAATAATCTAAACCCTAGACTCAATTCATTTCGAGTAAAACTTGTGATAGTAGGAAATCAAACACAAAAATAAAAAGTCTCGAAAATTGCTATTCGAGACTTTCAGTTACCTACATTTACATGTACTCACAAATTTCAAGGATCTCAAGCTTTTTTGAAGTTTGCTAGCACCTGTTATTCTAGTATCTTAGTACCCTCACGTCTTGATAAATCAAGCTCTCTTCTTGCTTACTAGTGTTTTCTTGTGTGAGTTTTAATTTATAAAAGTTGAGCCCCAATCATGGCACCCTAAACTTCTAAAAAAATAACAAAGATGGTATAACAATGGGTAGTTTTAAAAATGCCACAGGTAATTAATAAATGACATAACTTCATTTATAAACTTAATATTATAATTTATCTCTTGTAAACCTACTGAAAAAAACTAATTCTACTAAGAATCGCTTACGGTAAAAACTAAAAATCTTTATACCCCAATTTTACCCATATGTTGTAACTCAAATTTATAGTTAACATTCTTAATATCACTTTTAATCTGTTGAATGAGATGGTTGATTGAGCTAAACTTGATTTCTTCCCTTATAAAAAAATTTCACCTCTACGTTGATTTCCTCACCATAATTACCTAGAAAAGTATATCTTTAGAGTTATTAATAACGCGACCTACTACAGTTGTTTCAATACGTTCCATTGGATCGTGATATCTTAGCTTTCCAAAGTCGAGACCAGTTAAGTTTTCAATAGTTGAAACTTTTACTTGGTATGTTTTAAATTCTCCATAGGCAAATTCCAAATTATCGATCAAATTTTTTTGAGTTTGCAAATAGGCGGTCGCAGATAATTCCCCATTTTCCTTAACCATAACAGCAACTTTCCAAAATTCTGTAGGTATTTGAACGTTTCGATAGATTATATCGTCACCCCGAAATACCGGACCTGTAAAAACTATAACTTTCAGATTAAACTTATCAGCGTTTCCTAAAATATAATCTTCTAAATCCAACCATGTTTTTTGATTTAAATCTTTATGTTGTGGAGAACAATTCGTATAGTGAAATGTATCCTTATTTGCCTCATTTGCAGTATCTCCCCAAACAGGATCTCTTCGGCGTACGAGATGTCCTTTATCAATATCATTATTATCGTAAAGTTCTGGCCCGCACTGATATTCTTCTTCAATACGTGGGTCAAAGTTCCATTTATTTTCACGACCAATGTTCACTAGCTTGTTTCCATCAATGTTAACTACTGTATAATAAGCTAGACGCCTGGACTTACTCATAACGATTGAAAAATGTGTATAGTTTAACACAGTGTCACCGTTACTTTGTGTTACTATGTCTTGTTTAAGGTCAGAACGAAATTTTGGATGAGGAACTTCATAGTTGTCTCCAAGAAATTTAGTATCATGGCCAGTCGAAGATTCATGCCATTCTTCAGTTTTTGTATCAACGCCTTCCCTAATATTACTAATTCTATCAATTAACGCTTTCTTTTCATCACTTAAATTTGCGCTCTGCTCCATAGCAAATTTTAAAATGCTACTAATTCTGATACCCTCATTGTTTATGTAATTAGTATTATTATTAGGATCTGGAACACCTGCATGATGTAGACCAACTACTATCCATTGATCGTTAAAAACTGGGGAGCCAGAAGATCCTGGCTTCGTATCTGTTGAGTAATGAATATAATCATCAAATATATCAGTAATTTTATTTTCTCTAAGAGCTACAGCTTTTGGGGCGCCAGAAGGATGTTGAATAATTGATACATATTCACCAAGTAAAACCTTCCCTTTTTGAGGGAGTAACGGTAAGAATCCAAAATCACTGGATTTTGACCCATCCGCTGAGATCTCTTCAATGGCTACTAAAGTAAAATCTAACTTTTGGTCCGTAATAAATAGAGTATTGGGTTTAAATCGAAAGCTTTTAATCGTACGTTCCTTTTGATCAAGATCCATTTCATAGTTAAATTGTGCAACACTAAAAAGAGCAGAATCCTCATTTTCTAATACGTGATTATTTGTTAGTAATAGATTGGACGAAACAAGAAAACCAGTGCCATGCCCAAGAATTCGACCAATTCTATCACGTACCTCAATTCTACAGACAGGCTTTGCTGCTTTAAGCCCTGCCTCAAAATAAGAAATAGGAAATAAATCATTCTCCCCAAATATCCGTTCAAAAGCTAGTCCATCTAGAGGGTTTATTATTTTCTTACGAATAGCAATTCTCTCTGGTGTATCTATTTCCGATGGATTCTTACTATTTAGGTTATCAATGGTTCGTTCTCGCTCGTTTGAACGTTCAATGTAACGTTTTAGTGCTTGTTGTTGCTGAATAGATACAAGGTCCTGATTAAATTTTTGAAAATCATCAAACCGTATAATAGACATATTTTGCCTCCTAAAATATTAATAAAAATCCTTGCGAATATTCACTTTAAATAAATATATTTCCTTATTTACTATAGTAATGTGGTAATTAAGACGAATTGCAATTTATTTAGAAAGAAATACCTATTGTAAAATTTACGTGTTAGATATTTTAGTGACTAAAATACTAAAGGCATGAAATATTCCCGTAATTAATACAATTTTAACTACTTTTTTATACTTTCTTTGAATTCAAGTGAATGCTAGTTTATTGTAATTAGATTAGTATCCTCTTGATGATGATGGTGTGTTTTTCCCACCTATGTTCCTTTCAAATAGATTTCTTCAATGTTGCCCTTTAACGTTAACCTACATACTGCATAAGTAACGGCGGTACGCTTTGAGCACTGTTTCACGTCTTCATGCCGTTTTAAATCTCTAACCCCTACCATAAACGGCTTAGGCTGTTGCTCCTAATCCTTCCAATACTCCCGCTACATCTTTATTTGCTCCGGCATTACAAAGGTGAGCTGTCACTTCATAACGCCTCTAACGCGATTAGCCATTGCGGTCATCTCCCCGTTTCTTTATACCCTTATTATACACGAACAAACGTTCCGTATAAATAAAAAAGAAAAACGCTTCTCTTCCCTAGAGCGCGTTACTTTCTAA
>NZ_NUNF01000035.1 GCF_002585305.1 Bacillus sp. AFS037270
CTTAATGCGTACAGAAAGCGATAGCTTTCTGTAGCCAAGCATAAGACGAGCCGGTCGAAAGGTTGCTTTTTAACCTTTGGACGGATTGGCTTACAATTTCTAAGAATAGCGGAAGCGCCTGGATAGCGGCAGTGGATGGACTAGAGCTGAACCTTTCAAATTCAAACACCTAGAAAACAAAAAAAGAGCACAAGCTGCTGGGCCTGTGCAGAAAGGTATATATTTTAAAGGGGGTCAATTTCCCTAATTATACACCATCTTTATTTCACTACTGTTACAGGAGAGTTATAAAAAGGTTACGCTTTTAATTTATATATTACTTTTTTAATTTCAATTCTTCTTTAAGTTCTTCTACATAATGCTGAGCACTTTGAGCAGCAATACTGCCGTCACCTGTAGCGGTAACAATCTGACGAAGCATTTTTTCACGAATATCTCCCGCAGCAAAAATACCAGGCACCTTTGTTTCCATTCTGTCATTTGTTTCAATATAGCCATTTTGATTAGTAATACCAAGATTCTCAAATGGTTTTGACAGTGGAACCATTCCGATATAAATGAAAACACCATCTGCCGGTAATTCCTGTTCTTCGCCGTTTTGCGTTGAAACAAGCGTTACACTGCCGACTTTCCCATCTTTATCATTAATCGATTTAATCGTATGGTTCCAAATAAAGTCAACTTTCTCATTCGCAAAAGCACGGTCTTGAAGGATTTTTTGCGCACGTAACTGGTCACGTCTGTGGACGATCGTTACTTTTGAGGCAAAACGGGTTAAATAAACGCCTTCTTCTACTGCAGAGTCGCCGCCGCCAATTACAAATAATTCTCTTCCTTTAAAGAATGCTCCATCACAAACCGCACAATAAGAAACGCCGCGTCCGCCTAATTCTTTTTCACCCGGAACTCCGACTTTCTTATATTCAGCACCTGTTGTGATGATGACAGAGTAGGCTTTGTATTGTTTTGAACCAGCGTTAACAATTTTGTAATCGCCATGGTCTTCAATTCCCTTAATATCACCATAAGCATATTCAGCACCAAACTTTTTAGCATGCTCAAACATCTTGGTTGATAAATCCGGCCCTAAAATGCTCTCAAAGCCTGGATAGTTTTCAACATCCTCAGTATTGGCCATTTGCCCGCCCGGCATACCGCGTTCAATCATAAGTGTGGACATGTTTGCACGAGATGTATAAACGGCAGCCGTCATCCCTGCAGGACCAGCGCCGGCAATAATGACATCATAAATTTTATCTTCAGTCATGTAACTCACTCCTATATAAAAAAATACGATTAAGTATTAGTATTCCCACTTAATCGTATAAAACAATTGAATTATAGTCCACGAATATGCTTAGTTCAGATAGTTGTTAACCAATTTTACATATTTACCGATTGTGGCAGTAGACAAACCATACCGGTCAGCGACTTCCTGCTGTGAAACTTTCTCGCTCCGCAGCTTATGCCACAAATATTCGACCGCTCCAGCCCAGGCACGTTTATTTTTTAAGTCGACTCCAGCTTTTGAAGCTTCCACAAAAATAGAAAACCAGAGAAGATACAACCCGGACTCAATCGTCCCAATGGGTTGGTGTTTTTCATAAAATAGTTCAGCCACTTCTTGAGCATCCTCGGTCTTTGATGATTTCCCCAATCGAATCATGGAGAGATAATCTTTTTCCAACTTGGTAAACTTCTGATTCTGAAACAGACGCTTGGAACTGATGATTTCTTCTTTTTTACTTGAGACAGTTGTCAAAAAGAGCGCAAACAACCTCTCCTCAACATAGTCACTATCAAGTTTTTGAAAAATCGATTCTGACAGTTCTTCAAATCCGTTTACTCCTGTCTTTTCTAGGTTCCATGGTTCTGAACCTTCTTTACCAGGACTAAGCTCCAGCACCTTTTTCCAAATGCTTTTTGCAAAATTTTCGAAGCCTGTGTAAAAAGCGGAATAGGAAAGCCAATAATAAAATGGGCCATCTCCGTCAAAGCCATGTTTATATAGTTTTTTCAGCCATTGGTAGGCTAGTTCGTATTCGCCCACTAACGCAAAAGTCGCACCAAGTTTGTATTGATGTTCACTTAAAAGGGGCTGAATTTTCTTCAAAACAAGAAGCATTTCCGTCACTTTCTCTGTTTGCCCCTGGTAATGGGCAAACACAAGCTTGTTACAGAGGGCATGTAGATTGCCAGGATTACGTTCTAATACATCTACTAGAATCGCTTCCGCTTTTTCCACTTTTCCTAAATAAAAATAGGCTAATGCTAAATTATTATAAGCGGACCAGTATTCCGGGTATTCCTTAACAACATCTTTCAATAGCTCAATCGCCTTTGGGAAATAGCCGGATTCCAGCAGTTCTCGGGCCTGTTCTTGTTTGATGATTAAGTCATCCTGCTCATATAGCTCATCCTCGAATTCTTCCGCTTCCAAGGTGAGGACTTCTAATAAATCTTCGGTGTCTTCGGAAAAGTCACCATCCGGATCTAGCTGAAGATATAATTTGCTATGATGATACGCATCTTTAAAAAATCCCATGTGGGCATAATTATTTGCTAAAAAGTAGTGGCATTCCGCCATTTCTGGATCAAGCTCTTCAAGGATTTGATGCAAGAGTCGGTTGGAATGTTCGAATTCGCCAAGTTCTGTCGATACAATCGCCAGCTGGCAAGTAATCATTGGTTCACCCGGCTCAAGCTGAATCGCCCGCCCAAGATATTTTTTGGCTTTGATAAAATCTCTTCGATGGTATGCCTTAACACCCTTCTTGAAATAATATTCGCCCGTTGGAACAAATGATAATATTTTTCCCTTTTGAATTCTTGCCTTCGCTTCTTTCACCATGAAGTCCTCCACATTTTTCAACATAACTTATGTAGTATAGCATATTTAGTGGGTGTTCGAGAAGGGGGTGGTGGATTTAACTTATGGATTGAAATCGACTGCTTGCGCCATATAAAGTACACATGTTGGAATTGTGAGGTGTTCTCTCCTAAATAGGCAGATACCATTTAAATCAAAGGCTGTTGATTGTAGCAGAAGGCGGTGAAGACTCCTACCGAGGTACGGAGCAGGGGAGACCCTTTAGCGCCGAGGAGGCTCTCCGGCACGCCCGCGGAAAGCGAAGCCGCCTGGAGAGGAAATCAACATTCAAGATTAACCCAAATCGAATAAAAGGAAATGGATTACTCCATTTCCTTTTTATAAACTATTTAACTGTAATATGCTCTAAAGGATTACACCGTTTGAAGTTCTTTTTCATTATAGAATGCTGGTCTTTCTTGAAGGGTAATCGCTTCTTTTTCACCTGTTTGTTGAGCTTTTACACATGCATCAGATGTAACTGCTGCAATATAGCCATCCCATGAAGTTGGTCCTTCGGGCTCGCCTTTTTTTGTAATGGAATCAATAAAGTCTTGAATTTCCACATTGTATGCATCCATAAAGCGGTATTTCCAATCGTTTAAAATGCCTGTGCTTAATTTTTCATCTTTTCTCATGACAACACTGGAGAATTCAGGTAGTTTTACGATTCCCTCTTCACCAATCACTTCACATTGAATGTCATAGCCATATTTACAATTCACAAATACTTCCACACTCATGACAATGCCACTGTTCGTTTCAATTGTAAATAATTGTGGATCTTGCAGTTTATCATGTGAATATTTGGTCTTTCTTGGAAAAACAACTTGAACGGATTTATAGTCATCATTGACTAACCAGTGAAGTGCATCAATTTCGTGAATTAATGTATCCGTTACTGCCATATCCGTTGTATAGTTTTCACCAACGATTGGATTGCGGTGTGCAGCACGAATCATCAATGGCGCACCTATTTCATTCTTGTCAATCACTTGTTTTAATTGTACGTATCCGCTATCATAACGGCGCATAAATCCAACCTGAACTAATTTCTTACCCTGCTTCATTTCTGCTTCGACAATTCGCATACAGCCTTCAGCCGTGGTTGCTAAAGGTTTTTCACAAAATACATATTTACCAGCTTCCACTGCAGCGACAACTGTTGCTTCATGGGCAGGACCCCAACTTGTGACAAGGACTACATCCACATTCTTATCCGCAATGAGCGCTTTATCGTCTGGATAAACTACCGCATCTAATTGATAGATTTCAACCGTTTGCTTTGCAGACTCTTGATTAACATCTGTTACGGCTACTATTTTTCCACCAGATAATTTATTTGTAATTCGATCAATATGCTCTCTTCCAATTGCTCCTGTTCCTACTACACCAAATCTTAAAGTCATGTTGATACTCTCCTTTTATGTTTACATATTTAATGGATATAACTAGGCAACGCTTTCATTTTTCAGTTAATTCATAATTCAATTATAGTTTTATAACATTATTGATTAGAAGCTTGTTTATGACTTTTTTGTTCATAGCTTCGGAAATCACTTTCTAACTGCTCAAGTGACTTTCCTCTTGTCTCTGGCAATATCTTATTCACAAAAATAATAGCGGCAATACCACACACTGCGAAAATAAAGAATGTGATCGATAAGCCTACTGCACTTAGTAAGATTGGGAAAAACAGCCCAACAAGGAAGTTTGTGATCCATAAGCAGAATACTGTTACACCCATTCCAATACCACGTAATTTTAATGGGAAGATTTCTGATAACATTAACCAGGTTATCGGAGAAATAGCACCCTGCTGGAATGCAAGGAAGGTAACAGTCAAGCTAAGTACAACCAACGGAAGTGCTGGTGACCCTTTAAGTACTAATGAGAACACCCCAATTAAAGCAAGAGCAGTTGTTGTACCCGTCAATCCAGCGATTAGCATTGGACGCCGGCCAATTTTCCCTAATAACCAGATTCCAACGAAAGTGGCAATGACTGAGATCGCTCCATTGGCAATATTCCCCATAAGTGCCGCATTGGTTGAAAAACCGGATTTTTCAAGAATTTGAGTCCCATAATACATAATAGAGTTAACACCTGTAATTTGCTGTACAATGGCAATCCCGATTCCAATTCCAACAATCCGGCGGACCCATGGTACGTTTAAATCCTTAAATGTCGCATGTTGAATTTCTGATTCATGAGCAATATTTTCTTTCATCTCTTTAAGTTCAGAATCCGCAGCGTTTGCTTCCCGTATTTCTTTAAGGACCCTTAATGCATCTCCCCATTTTCCTTTGGATGCTAGCCAACGCGGGCTCTCTGGAACCGCTAACATTCCAAACCATAATACAACAGCTGGAAGTGACGCAATCACTAACATATAACGCCAAACATGTGAAGCTCCCTCACCAATCGTATTTCCTAGGATGGCATTAAATACAAACGCTAACAGCTGACCGGAAACAATCATTAATTCGTTCTGGGTAACCATCCTGCCCCGCTTCTCGACCGGAGACATTTCTGCTAAAAAGGATGGCACCATAACAGATGCAGCCCCAACGGCTAATCCCAGCAAGAATCGGAAGACGATCATAACACCGGCAGACGGTGAAAGCGTACATCCAATTGCAGCAATAAAGAATAGTAAAGCGAGATTTAAAATCATTTTGCGGCGGCCAAAACGGTCGGATAAACGCCCGCCAAATACGGATCCAAACGCAGCTCCAAAAAGTAATGAACTTGTAACGAGACCTTCCGTCGCTGGTGTCAAGTTTAGCTGGTCAGGTTTTGCCATAAAAGGTAATGCCCCGTTAATAACACCGGTGTCATAACCAAAAAGAAGTCCCCCAAATGTAGATATAACCGTAATCTTTTTTAAAGCTTTTTCGTAATCACGTGTTTTTTTAATCGCCTGATTACTCATATTCTCCCTCCCCAGGGTTCGTTTTTTTATTAAGCTTTAATCAATGAACCATTTTCTAATGGCAGTAATTCTTCATTAATATAATTACGGGCTTTCAAGGCATACTCCAACGGATGTGCAACTGAGGGGTCTTGTTCTGCTTCAATGACAATCCAGCCTGAATAATTCGTTTCCAGAAGCGTCTTGTATACCTCTGTAAAATCAATGCAGCCGTCACCAGGAACGGTAAACATTCCTGCCAAAAAGGATTGTAAGAAGGACTTTCCTTCTCTTTCACATTGTTCTTTTACCGCTTGACGTACATCTTTAAAATGAACATGTTGGATACGATTGATATGTTTATTTAATAGAGTCATATAATCAGCATCTGATACGTAAATATGTCCGGTATCATACAGCAAATGAACGTGATTAGGATCGGTGTTTTCCATAAGACGATCAATCTCGGCTAATGTTTGTACGCCCGTCCCCATATGATGGTGAAAAACTAGCTTCAAATCATATTCTTCAGCAATTTTTCCTAATTGGTTTAGTCCTTGGCCTAACTGATCCCATTCTTTATCTGTGAAGTATGGCTTTTCATTGAAAACATTTTTATCAGTACCTTGAATACTATAGGTTTGTTCTGATACAACAGCAACAGCTGCGTTAACCGCTTTCAAATACTCGCAATGTTTATGGAAAGCTTTAGAGGCTTCTTCCACACCGTCACGAATAATAAAACTGCTAAACCATTGTCCCGCAATTTTTAGGTTGCGAAGTTGAAGCTCTTTGTTCAATACGTTAGGTTCTGGAAAAAAGCCGCCAACTTCTGTTCCCTCAAAGCCTGCTACTACAATATCACTTAGTAAGTGTGATAAGGTATTCTCTGCCCCAATTTCTGGAATGTCATCATTTCGCCAACCAATCGGAGCAATCCCCCATGCAATTTTTTTATTTTCCATCGTTTAACCTTCTTCCTTTTAAAAGTAGGACTGTTTAACCGGTTGTCCCTATTTTATAAGTAATCGAGATTCAATGTATTATAAAAAATTGCTATGAAATTATCATTTCTTGCTAAAATTTAATTAGTTCATCAAAAACTAACAAAAAGATACCCACTTAGTTGGATATCTTTTTGAGAGATGTAATTAAAAACATTGTTTTCTAAACTTCCCAGGAGTGATGCCTCCAGTAGATTGGGAGAACACCTTAATAAAATGACCAATACTATTAAATCCACAATCCATGCTTATTTGCTCGATTGAAAGATTGGTTCCCACCAATTGATTCTTAGCTTGGATCAATCGGTAATTTAGTACATATTGGTGAGGACTGGTTCCAATATACTTTTTAAACGTACGACAAAAATGATAGGTACTTAAATTGGATATTTCACTCAGCTGGTCGACGGAAATTTTAGATGAGTAATTCTCACTTATATAAGTCAGTACCGCTTGAATTTCGGTTGGTACTGCTTTTGCAACGTTTGCATCTCTGTTTTCAAACGTATTACGAGTACTTTCTACTAAATTACCCAGCAGTTCATAAATTTCTAAAGATATCTTAAAGTCTATTTCCCTGTTTGAGGCAATAAGGGATAAAATATTCGGGATATTATTTTTTTCTACAGGCAGTTTAAAAACACATCCCTTTCTTTTATATAACTCATTATAGATATCCTGTATGTGGTTTCCTGTAAAATGAATAAATTGGAAGGTCGTTTCTTCAGATACATAATAGTTATTCTTTTCTTTACAATCCAAAAGAACAATTTCATCCTTTGAGGCTACAAATGATTGACCCAGATAGTGGAAATGCATCGATCCTTTTTTTATATAAAAAAGGATAAAGGAATTCATATAATCACGCTTAATGCTATAGGGAACATCTACTACATATTCACCGCCCCATAGGACATAATGATATAATTCTTTCGTTAAAGCGGAAGGTTCATAAAAATATAATCCCTTTTTTGACTTGATGCCAGGTTCTACTTTTGGAATATAGTAATTCATTTTTTCACCTCTCACTAATTGTAAACAATAACAATATAGTATATTTTATACTAACTCAAAAAGGAATGGTCTATTTTTAGGTACTATTCCAATATTTTATACCAAGCACAGTGAATATTCTCTAAATATCATGTAAACGCCCAATTTATTACCAAAAGTTATCAAACAAATTATAAAATAGCACCAAAACACAATTTTAGAGCAAGATTATATAGAGTAAATAAAGAAAATTTCTATTAAACTGAAATCGCATACATAAGTTGAAAAATGGAGGTTTACCAATGAAATTATCATTTAATGAAGGAACAACATTCGAAAGTGCTTCTCTTCAACAGAATTTAGAGTATTGTGAAAAACACGGTTACGATTTTATCGAAATTCGTTCAATTGATCAGTTAAAAGATTATCTTAAAGAATATACATTAGATGATTTAAAAGCCTATTTTGATACCCATCATCTTAAACCACTTTCATTGAACGCATTATGCTTTTTTAATAACCGTACGAAAGAAGACGAAGAGAAGATTATTGAGGAATTCAAAGAATACTTGGAGATTTGTAAAAAAATAGATTGTCCATATATTTGCGTGGTACCTTCTAATATTGATGTGACGGAAAAAGGAAAAACATTGACGGAAGAAGTAAATGCAAGTTGTATTCGAGTTTTAACCCATCTATCTGATTTAGCCGAACCATACGGAGTAAAGATTGCGATTGAGTTTATCGGAATTCAGGAGAATACGGTTAATACATTCGCACAAGCATACAGTATTGTAAAAGCGGTTAATCGAAATAATGTTGGTCTAGTGTATGATACTTTCCAATTCACTGGAATGGGGTCAAGATTAGAAGATGTAACAGATGAAACAGCAGATAAATTGTTTATTTTCCATATAAACGATGTTGAGGGTTTTCCAATTGGCCAAATGCGTGATAGTGACAGAGTATGGCCTGGGCACGGTGTGATTGATTTAGAAGCGCATTTGAAAAGATTAAAAGAATTGAATTATGATTTTGTCGCATCCGTTGAGTTATTCAGGCCAGAATATTATCAAATGGATCCTGAAGAAGTTATCAAAAAAGCAAAAGAAACGACCTTGGAAGTTTTGGAAAAGTACTATCATAAACACGCTGTTCATAATTGATCGAAAGGCATAAAGGATCTTTTGTAGAAAAAATCCTTTATGCCTTTTTTATTATTTAATACATTTTTAGTTTTAAAGTTCTTCTTACTGGGCCTGACTAAAAGATTTTTTCATATTACCTTTATCATACTTTGAACGGAACTGCTCCTCCAACTCTTCAAGCGTAAGTCCATTTGTTTCTGGCATAAATTTGTAGACAAAAGCAATTCCCAATAAGCCAATTACAACGAAAGCAAAGAATGTAGCGGATAAACCGATGGTGCTTAAAAGAATAGGGAATGAAAAACCAATAACAAAGTTGACAGCCCATAGGAAAAATACACTAATACCATTACCAAGGCCTCTTAATCTTTGTGGGAATATTTCCGCAGCAACTAACCATGTTACCGGTCCAATACAACCTTGCATAAAAGCTAGGAATAAGACAGTCAAAGAAAGTACAAGATACGGCAGTACAGGAGAACCTTTAAGTACCATTGAAAATATTGCAATCAATAAAAGTGAGGTGGTTGTGCCAGACAAACCAATTATCAACATTGGACGGCGGTTCACCTTGCCAATCATCCAAATACCGAATATTACAGCAAGAACGGAAATAAGTCCATTTGCAATGTTTGCAATTAATGCAGTCTTCGTACCAAAACCAGCCTGTTCTAGAATTTGCGTACCATAATACATAATGGAATTAACACCAGTAATTTGATTCACGACGGAAATTCCAATACTAATCAACAAAATACGGCGTAACCATGGTGTAGAAAAGTCTTTAATCGTTGCTTTTTCGAGATCTGCGTCTCTTTTTACGGATTCTTCAATTTCCTTAAATTCTGCAATAGCTCGTTTCTCGTCACGGATTTGTTTAAGGACGCTTAGCGCCTCATCCTTTTTCCCTTTTGAGGCCAGCCACCTTGGGCTCTCAGGGACCTTGAGCATACCTATAAATAACATAAAGGCTGGAATTGCACAAATAAAGAGCATGTAACGCCAAACATGTCCTGTATCCCCCATTGTTACACCAAGAATAGCGTTAAAAACATAAGCTAATAATTGTCCGCCGGTTATCATTATTTCATTCTGGGCCACCATTCGTCCTCTATTCTCGGCAGGTGCCATCTCTGCCAGAAAGGACGGTACCATTGATGATGCTCCTCCAACAGCAAGTCCAAGCAAGAATCTAAAGGTAACCATTACTGAAACATCGGGAGCAAATGTAGTTCCCAGTGTTGTGATCAAGAATAATAATGAAAGATTAAGGATCATTTTACGTCGGCCATAACGGTCTTGCAGCTTCCCTCCTAGTAAAGCACCAATTGCTGCACCTGCAAGAAGCGAACTGGTCACAAGCCCTTCTGTAGTTGGTGTAAGATTAAGCTGGTCACGTTTTGCCATAAAAGGTAAAGCGCCATTAACAACTCCAGTGTCATATCCAAAAAGAAGTCCCCCAAATGTTGCAGAAATCATAATCGTTCGTAAATTACGTTTAAAATTCCCTACTTGATTACCCATGTATTTTCCTCCCAAGGTTTTATTTTTTAATTATCTTTCCCCTTAAGCCTCTCATTCTATAAAACTGACAGATTGTTAAAGCGTTTTCATTTAGTTTTATACAATAAGGCCTTTTAGATCATCAAAGGCCTTGATTGTAATGAAACCTTATGTTTATTGGTATTCAATCCATACAGCACCATTATCTGCAGAGCGTACACAGTTCTCAACCCAACGAACACCTTCTACCCCTGCCTCGATTCCTGGATACCAAGATGTATCAAACGCTTCTCCGCGATCTGCTGCAACCATCGCCTTGGCAAAACGAGTATATAGATTTGACCATGCTTCAAATAGTCCTTCTGGATGGCCTCCACCGATACGATCATCTGTAAGTGCTTGTGGATAGAGATAATCCATACCACGATCTAAAATCTGTGCCGGTTGACCTTGAACTTCATATCTTAATTGATTAGGATGTTCATCCCACCATTCAATGCTAGCTTTCGAACCTATCACACGAATCGTTTGCCCATGCATTGAACCTGCATTTACACAGGAAGACCAAACATAACCAACAGCACCGTTATCATATTCCATAATGGTAAATGCGTTATCCTCAAGTGGAGCACGGCTCTTAACAAAACTCTGGCGGGAACACATTAATTTTTTAATTTTTAAGTTTGGCAGCATAACCTCGGATATGTACAATGGATGTGTTCCTACATCACCCAAAACATAACTTGGACCTGCAACCCTTGGATCAACACGCCATTTCGTGCTTTCACTATTTTCTTCTACTGCAGCAGAATGGAAACCATGTGCAAACTGCATTTTTACGATTCTGATTTCTCCCAAATCTCCATTTTCAATCATTCTTCGTGCTTGATCAATCATCTGGTGTCCAGCATAACCATATGTAACGCCAACAACAAGATTTTTTGCTGTCGCAATTTCTTGTAATTCAAGTGCTTCTTCAGTGGTAAAACATAGAGGTTTCTCACACACAACGTGAAGTCCAGCATTTAGAGCTGCTTTCGTGATTTCATAATGTGTTCCGTTTGGAGTAGCAACAGAAACTGCTTGAATCCCATCATCACGCTTTGCTTCTTCTTCAAACATTGTTTTGTAGTCAGGATAACAACGTTCTGGATCAACATGTAAATTCATTCCAAAGTCTTTTCCGCGTTCTGGATTAATATCAAAGGCACCCGCAACCAATTCAAAATTATGATCACGTAACGCAGCTGAACGGTGGATATAGCCAATTTGACTTCCGCGTCCACCACCTACCATTGCCCAGCGGATGGGCTGCTCAACGTTTTTTTCACCATTAATCATGTTTTCATTCTCCTTTTTTCAAAATCTATTAATATCCAACACTCATTAAATAATCCACACTTTGTTTTACATCACGTAAACTGGTATCAGCGTTTCTAGGGTCCCGTTCCTGTTCGATCGTGATATAACCATGGTAATTGATCTCTTTTAACAAAGAATGAATGGAATTGTAATCTATGATGCCCTGTCCGATTGGGCACATGACTCCTTTGGCGCAGGCCTCGAAAAATCGAATATGTTCCTCCATAACTTGATCGTAAACATCTAGATCAATATCCTTAAAGTGTATATAATCCAGACGGTCCTTGTTGTCTTTAAGCCATTGAACCGGATCCATTTTTGAATAATAGAGATGCCCTGTATCCAAGCAAAGTCCTGCTATTTCATAAGGAATATCTTCTAAAAGCTGCTTTATTTCATCTTCAAATTCCATATAACCGCCAGCGTGCGGATGGATCACCGAACGTACACCATACGTATTCCATGCCCGTTCTGAAAGAGCACGAATATGTCTCATCATTCTATTCCAATCCTTTGCGGGTAATCTTGGTGCCCGATCTGAATGGCCGGCATTATAATCCCTTTCATCATGCCCCCAGTCAATAATGACCAGATAGGGAGTTAGGAAGTTTTGACCTTCCTCCTTTGGGGAAGGCGGAAGGTTTGTTATCAAAGAACAGATATCGTCTACTTGCTTTAACAAATTTTCCAAATTACTTTCTGATACTAAATCATCAAAGATGGTCCCTGCGATGATCGTTAAGTCATTTTTGTCGAGCTCTGCTTGTACTCTATCAATTTCCATAGGAATATAACCATATGGTCCTAACTCAATACCCTTATAACCAGCTTGCGATGCCTCCTTTAAAACTCTCTCCCATGGCGGCAGATTAGGGTTTTTTGGATCATCCACACCCCAGCAGCAAGGCGCTCCTGAAATTTTTATACTCAATTGAAACACCTCCAAAACTTATAAATTAATTATAAATCCAGCCTTTGTTAACCGCTTTCACTATCTTGTTTAATTTAAGCGGTTTTTTCTACATAAATAATAAAAAGTTTCACTATCTTGTTTTTTGTAGTTTTTGAAAGATTTTGAATGTTTTTTAACGAGAGATTCTTTAAATTTCCCGAGAAATGTAGAATCCTGTTATTTAGTTGCTAATATAGTACGTTTTAGAATTTGAAGGCCACTGTTACCTATTAAGAGGAGAACTAAGAGAAAAAATAAAAAGCACTAGTGACTAGTGCTTTTTAGCTTTCATATATTTGAATAGACTGGTTTCTACCCTTCACTTTTAATCCATAGCTGTCGGTATTTTTTGGGAGACATGCCGACTGTTTTAGAAAAGAGGGTCGTAAAGTAACTGGTATTATCGTAGCCAACTATACCAGCAATATTTGTAACACTTTCGTTTGTATTAATAAGTAGGGACTGTGCTTCGCCGATTCGACGTCGAATAATATATTGAATAGGAGAAAACCCAGTCGTTTCCTTGAAAAGATGTGCCAAATAATAGGGACTTATGTGAAGTGTTTCCGAAAGAGAATTCAATGAAATTTCCTCTAAATAATGTTCATCCATATAAGCCTTGATGGTGTTAGATAAAACTGACTCCTCTGATTTTGATAAGACGTGGTTTTCCTGCGGGATTTGTAGGATATGCGTCAGAAGTGCACGCAGCAGATAACTGCACATTTCCTCTGCTCCAGTTTTTCCCTCAGAAATTTGTGAATACATCATTTCTAACAATGCTTCCATCTTCGAAGCATCCTTTCCACTACGCAAAACATATGAAGATTCCTTTGAAACCAAATGATTCCTTGGTAACCAAGGCAGCTTCACATTTGTAATCCCTAAACAAAAAACGCTCATATTTGTATCCGGATTTCCATATTCATCGTGAAGAACGCCTTCGTTATATATTAAAATATCACCTTTAAGCGTTTTATATTGTCGTTCACCAATCAAATGACTGCCATTTCCTTCTTTGATAAAAATAATTTCCAATAGATCATTGTGCATATGCATCGTTCTGGGTAAGCTTGTGTGGGTTGGATCAACATTACAAATATAGAGCAATTTGGGGATTGAACCATTCTCGAATGTTGGATTAAAGTCCTTTTTTACAAAATACTGAGTCATTATGAGTCCTCCTAAAACATTGCAGTAATGAGACTGTTAACCCAAAGTTTGAATTACCTTCTACCTAGACTTTAAAGGATGAATACCACAAATGACAACTTATTTTTTGAGTAGGTAAAAAAAGAGAAATATTGAGATTAATTCACATTTACACGCTTTCATTATGAATGTTAACGCTTTTTCCGCACTTGTTTTCGTTTTCATGATGATTGCTAAAGAGACTACCAAGGTACAATATTAAATTAACCAGTTTATTCCTAGGGAGGAATCATGATGAAAAGAATAATGGAATTCCTTAAACATACAATACAATCTTTTAACAATTCTATGGATCAATATGGAGAAGCACGAATCGTTTTTTATGAAAGTATGTCTCCTTTAAGTGAGAAAAAAATAATTTCATTTAACAAAGCCTATACAAAAAAACGCGGAGCGGTCCTCTAGACCATCTCCGTGTTATGTTATTCATTTAATATTAAGGTTCAGCTGCAGAATTTTTCTCACTGATAAAAATTGGGCAATAGGTTTCCCATAACTCATCTAAAAGCTGGGCGGTTGCCCTCTAAATTGTCCCATCTATTTTGTAAAATTATATACATTTTTCCTATTATTATTTTTACCGTTTTGATTCTTTTTGTTTTTATATTTCTTTTCATAATTAACAAACATTGAAACATTGACTAAAATTCCAACAGCAATCGCTAATTGGATAAGAGAAGATCCTCCATAACTAACAAATGGAAGTGGAACACCGGTAAGTGGGATGAGGCCAGAGACACCAGCAATATTAACGAAAGCTTGGATGCCAATCATGCTTGAAATACCGATTGCTAGTAAACTTCCAAAAGGATCTTTGCATTGCAATGCAATATATATCCCTCTTAACACAATATACGCTAATGTAATGATAACAAAACCAACACCCCATATTCCTAACTCTTCCGCAATAACAGCTATAATAAAGTCTGTATGCGATTCTGGTAAATAACCAAGCTTTTCGATACCTTTTCCCAATCCTAAGCCATTTATCCCACCAGAACCAATTGCTATGTATGAATTTACAAGATGGTAGCCCGATGTTTGTTGAAATTTAAACGGATCATTTAAGACTTCCAATCGATTCATTCGAACAGATGTAAAAATTTTCTTATAAAATAGAAGAACAAATGGTAACAGTACCATAACACCAATTGTAACTAGTTTGGCTAAATTCTTAATGCTTGTGCCTGACGAAATGATGATTGCTCCAGAAAATAATAAAATTAACTCCACTGTCCCGAAATCTGGTTGAATGGCTATTAATAAACAAACTATTCCTAAATAGATTAATGGACGGACAACCCCTTTTTTAAATTGATTTATATATTCCTGCTTTTTAGCATACATAGCAGATAAATAAACTATCACACAAAGTTTAACAAATTCTGCAGGCTGAATACTAATCGGTCCAATTTTAAACCAACTTTGTGCATTCCCAGCCACATGACCAAAGACAAAGAGAGCCATTAAAACAACAAGGGATGAAAGAACCATGTATATAAGTATTTTTCGGTTTTTCAGGGCCTTATAAGGGAATAAAGAAGTGATAACAAAGAAAAAAGCACCTATTATTAGAAATACTTTTTGTTTCTGATAGAAATAATCACTTGCAACACCATACCTTTGTACAGCAGTAGCCATGCTTGCACTATAGACCATGACCAAACTAAAGAGAGATAATAAAGTGATTGCAATAACTAAAGAATAATCATACGATCTTAGTATTTTCCTAAACATCATTTCCTCCTCTTTTTTTAAAAATAGATTTCCGAAAATGTTTTGTTGTTATGTATAAAAAAATAAGACTAAATCTTACAAAGTATAAGAAAAGGTTATTTTGACTTTAATCTACCAAAGAATGATTATATTTTTATTAGAAATAAACTAAAGGTTGATTATTTTTATATGAACTTAGTGTTAATTCTTAAAGAAACCTATACAAAAAAAACGCGGAGCGGTCCTCTAGACCATCTCCGCGGTTCAGTTATTCATTTAATTTTCTATGCTCTCATTTTAAAGTTATCCTCTATTTGTTCTAAGGATAACCCTCTTGTCTCTGGCAAGTTTTTCGCTACAAACACTACCCCAATGAACCCAAACACCGCAAATAAGAAAAATGTTCCTGAAAGTCCGACAACCTTTAAAAGTGTAGGGAAGAATAGACCTACCATAAAATTACAAAGCCATAAGAACAATGTAGCAATCCCCATACCAGCTCCACGTAAACGAACAGGGAAAATTTCAGCAATAATGAGCCACCCTAAAGGACCAATTGCTCCTTGGAAGAAGGCTAAATATAGGACTGTCAGAGATAAAACTACCAATGGCAAGGCCGGTGAACCAGCAAGCGCGAAAGTAGAAATACCGATCGTAATAAGAACAACTGTTACACCGGTTAAACCTGTAAGCAGCATTGTCCGTCTGTTGACTTTGTTCGTAAGGGACATACCAACTATAACAGCAATAACGGCGATTAACCCATTTGCTACATTTGCAATCAAAGCTGTTTTTGTTCCAAAACCAGCATTTTCTAGAATTTGTGTTCCATAATACATAATAGAGTTTATACCAACTAACTGGGATACTCCCCCAATGATAGCCCCTAGTAAGATAATACGCTTGATCCAAGGTACCCTTAAATCCTGTAGCGTCACTTTTTCTATTTTTTGCTCTGCTTGAATATGTGCTTTTATTTCATTTAATTCTTGTTGTGCTACTCCCTCATTACGAATCATTTGAAGCACTTTTAGTGCTTCAGCCATTTTTCCTTTTGATGCCAACCATCGAGGACTTTCTGGTAAAATAACCACGCCAATCCATAAAGCCACAGCTGGTAATGTTGCAACTACTAACATATAACGCCAAGCATGTCCTGTATCACCAAAGACATTTCCGATGACTGCATTACATATATAAGCTAGAAACTGCCCAGTTACAATCATCAATTCATTTCGAGTAACCATCATGCCCCGCCGATCCGATGGAGACATTTCCGCAAGATAGGATGGTATTATGACTGAAGAACCACCGACAGCAAGCCCCAGCAAAAAGCGGAAAATAATCATGATGGATGCATTGGGTGAAATAACGCAGCCTAGAGTTGAAAATAAAAATAAAATAGCTAGATACATGATTAGGCTTCTGCGCCCTTTTTTATCTGATAATCGGCCTCCCACTAATGAACCAATAGCAGCACCTAAGATTAATGAACTCGCTACTAACCCTTCTGTAAATGCATTAAGATTTAATTGGTCAGGTTTAGCCATAAATGGAAGTGCTCCATTAATTACTCCTGTATCATAACCAAATAGTAGCCCCCCAAATGTTGATACAGTAGTAATTAATTTCAAGAACTTTTTTGGATTCTTTTTCTGGACATGTTCGAGTTGAACTGGATTCTCCGAAACGTTGAGATTTTGCAAGGTACATTTCCCCTTTGTCTAATTGTTTAATAACAATTTCTTCTGCAAATTCCTTGATTAAGTCAGATTGAAATCATAGACTCCCATTAAGATCCTTGCTAACGGATTGATTTAAAACGCTTTCATTTTGCTTATGAGATAAAAAAATCTTTAATCTAACCGGGGAACAATCTATGGTAATTGCCCCCCGGCCTTTATAAAATTTTTTTACACTAGCTGTGGTTTTTTGCTCTCATATTCTACCCAAACGGATCCGTTGTCTGCAGAACGAACACAGTTTTCAATCCAGCGGATTCCTTCAATTCCAGCATTAATATCAGGGTATACCAGATTTTTCAATGTTTCCTCATCACCGCGATTTTTGGCATCAATGGCAATAGCAAATTTCAGATAAATATTAGCCCAAGATTCGGTTAACCCTTCTTGATGCAATGCTCCCAAACGCTCATCCGCATTACAGGTTTCATCTAAATAAGGCATTGCACGAATTAACGTTTGGATAGGTTCTCCCTGCACTTCGTATCTTAGTTCATTTGGTTTGCTATCCCACCATTCTAGGCTTGCTTTCGATCCGACAATGCGAATTCTATGGCCGTCCATACACCCTGCATTGATCGAAGATGTCCATAGTCTGCCTACTGCTCCGTTTTCATATTGCATCAAAACAAAAGCATTATCCTCTAAAGGAGCACGGCTTCCAACAAAACTCTGCCGATCACATAATAATTTTTTAATTTTCATCTGCGGCATAATCAACTCGGACATATAATAAGTGTGTGTGGAGAGATCTCCCAAAACAAAGCTTGGGCCTGCAACCTTAGGATCTACACGCCACTTTTGGGCAGCATTTGTTTTATCACCTTGTTCGGTTGCACTAAAACCATGTGTGTACTGTAAATCAACCACACGAATATCACCGATCTTGCCTTGTTCAATCATGGCCCGCATTTGAAGCAGCAATTGATTTCCAGAGAAACCATAAGTAACTCCCACAATTTTCCCTAGTTTCTCTGCTAGGGCTTTTATCTCCTCACCCTCTGCGACAGTAAAGAACAAAGGTTTTTCACAAATAACATGCAATCCAGCTTCCAATGCTGCTTTCGTAATTTCATAATGGGTTCCGTTAGGAGTGGCAATGGATACAA
Organism: Bacillus sp. AFS037270; assembly: GCF_002585305.1. The sequence continues at coordinate 18,525 of NZ_NUNF01000035.1, forward strand.
CCTCGATACCATCTACCCGTTTAGCTTCTTCTGCAAACATTGTTTTATAATCAGGATAGCAGCGATTCTCATCGACACCAAGATTAACACCAAAGTCTTTTCCTCTTTCAGCATCAATATCAAATGCACCTGCTACTAATTGGTATGCAGTATTATCTCTTAGTGCACCAATGCGGTGTTTATAACCTACCTGTCCAGTTCTCCCGCCTCCGATCATAGCCCAGCGTAGTGGTCTTGCAATTCTTTTCTCTCCATTTAACATTGTAAAAACTCCTCTCAATTGTATAATTTTAAATATTTTTCAGAAATTTCTGCGAAATTAAAGGCTAAGTGTTTGTTTTAAAGCATCTATCGACGTTTTGATTCCTGCTTCAACAGACATGGTCAAGTCTTCCATTTCTAGGGAAACTTCACCGTTATATCCCATCATCCGAACAACAGAGAAGAATTCTTTCCACCATTGCAAATCTTGGCCGCAGCCGACAGCCACATAATTCCAGGCTCTATTTGCTGTATCCGTAACTTCTTTTGTTTCCAATACACCATTCACAGCTGATAAATGTCTTTCAATTCTTACATCTTTACCATGAACATGGTGAATCGCTGCTCCTAGTTCTCTGGCTGATAAAATCGGATCGGCCCCCATCCAGATTAAATGGCTTGGGTCTAAATTCAATCCAACCATAGGGCCAACTGCATTTCGTAATCTAAATAACGTTTCCGGATTATACACTAACATTGAACTGAAATTTTCAAGGGCAATTTTTTCAACACCGCAGGCTTCAGCCTTTTTCACTAACTCTTTCCAATAGGGAATGGCTACTTCATTCCATTGATAATCTAAAATATCTTTTAAAACTGGTGGCCAACTAACTGTATAGGTAATCCAGTTAGGGATTTTATCCTCTGGGCTTCCAGCTGGCAGACCGCTCATCATAATAACCTTCTTGACACCAAGTAGACCAGCTAGTTCCATTGTTTTTTCTGTTACTTCTCTATGCTCTTTTCCAAGTTCACCTGGATCTAAAGGATTTCCGGAACAATTCAGTGCGCAAAGTTTAATATTCCGTTTTTCTAGTTCGCCTAGAAACTCACTTCTTTTTGCTTCGTTTTCCAGCAATTCATTTAAACGCAAATGTGGAGCCGGTGACCAGCCTCCTGTTGTCATCTCAATGGTGTCAATGCCCATTTCAGCCACCGTATCAAGCATTTTTTCAAACGGCAAGTGGCCTAAGCTATCTGTTACATATGATAATTTCATAGAATTCTTTCCTCCTTGTTTTGATCGCTGTGTATTCTGAATCCTTTATTGCATAAAGTGTTTAGTTTTTACATTTAAGGACATCTTGCAAATAAATTCTTTTTGAGGAATTCGCTTTCATTTTCCCATGTCTGTATTTTCCAATGAATCACCTTCTATGATATTGTCATAACCTTGTTTACATAGCTAATTATATAAAAGGAATTCAGAATAGTAATTAAATTATAGAGACATGTTTTTATACTTTAAGGACATCTTTCTTTAAATGAATAAATTTTTAATCGTAAAAAAACACCCCCAATATAAATAGTGGGGGTGTCAGCTATGCGAATAGGTAGTTGTATTTTGGTCTACAAACAGAGATCGAAACTTTCCTGGTGATATTTGCATCATGGAAGTGAAAACACGGGTAAAATATTGAACATTCATGAATCCTGTTTCCTCAGCAATTTCTTTTAACGATAAATTTGATTTTTTGAGTAACATCATGGCTTTGTTTATTCGTTCGTCTTGAACGTACTTTGAAAAACTTACTCCTAATTCAGATACAAAAATACGAGACAAATGTCTTCCGGATATGTGTAAATGTTTGGCTACTTCCGTAAGCTTCAATGAATTTGATAGATTGTCATGAATATATAACTGCGCCTGTGTAAGGAGGACGGAATGCTGTTCGGGATCGTGTTTATGATTACTCTTATTCAAAGCTGGAACAAAATCCTGCAATATGGAGAGAATAAGAGAATTAGCAATATTGGAGAGCATTTCTTCAAAAAACTCATTTTGGCGCTTTGTTGCCTGGATAAGCAGTGATTTCCATAATAAAGCTGTTTCCATTTCATCTTTATCATGTAAAATGACTTGGGTACATTGTTTGGCAGCCTCCATGATTTTGATCCAGTTTTCACTCGATTCCGATTCAATTAGGTCAAAGGCCACATATAATAAAGACAAACCCTTCTCACTTTTTATTTGGTGTAAAATTTCTGGTCTCGATAAAAAAAGCGTATTCTCTTGAAGTGTAAAGGTACTTTGGTCGTCTAAGTAGGTTCCTTCCCCTTCGACTACATAACACACTTCGAAAAAGGAATGTTTATGTAATTGATTGTCATAATGTTTCGGCATGACTCCCCAATAATGAACTTGAAAAGAGGCATTATTTTGGTTTAAACGATGGACATAATCATTCAAGGAAGTTTTTCCGGATAGATATTTATTTAAATCCAATATAAACACCCCTTCTCAAAGTAGACGTAAACACTTTATATGATATTTTAATTAAAACTGGATAGCCTTTTAGACTATCCAACTTATCTTTATTATTAAATTTTTATAGTCTATGGATCTCTCTTTATTATTCCGTCTTGTCATATACACTTGTTTTATAGTTTAAATCCATTCTAGACGCCAGCATTACTTTTTTCAACAGATTGTTAGACAAACAAACTCTTTTCTGTGTAATTTACAACCCCGCTGTTTCCCTGATGTACTTCCTTGCTTTCACTGCATATTCAAATGGATTGGCAATTGCCGGATCCTGTTCGGCCTCGACGACAAACCAACCTTTATAGCCTGCCTCACTTAGCACCTCAAATACGGGTTTGAAATCAATGACGCCGTCTCCTGGTACGGTGAAAGCTCCTGCTTTTACAGCCTGCAAAAAGCTCATTTTTTCACTATGTACTCTTTCAACAATTTCCATACGGATATCTTTTAAGTGAACGTGATGAATTCGATTAACGTATTTTTTTAACACTGCCAGGTGATCTTCTCCTGAGAATACAAGATGTCCTGTATCATAAAGAAGGGATACTTTTTCAGGGTCGGTTCCTTCCATTAAGCGGTCGATTTCTAATGCAGTTTGCACGCCTGTACCCATATGGTGGTGGTAGACAATTTTCATGCCCTTTTCAGCCGCCAGGTCGCCAAGGCGAGACAACCCTTCCAATAAGAGCTTCCATTCTTCTTCCGTATTTTTAGGCTTATTTGCAAATAGCGGTATTTCCATTTGGCCTTGGATGCTGTTGCCTTGTTCTGAGACAACAATTACTTTTGCACCCATTTCATGAAGAAAATCACGGTGTACTATAAAAGTTCTTTCCGTTACTTCTAATGGCTTTGAGGTTAAAAAGGAACTAAACCAAGCACTTGCAATCTCTAATCCTCTTAAAGATAGGGCCTTTTTTAAAACCTCAGTGTCTCGCGGGTACTTGTTTCCCACTTCACTTCCCGAAAAACCAGAAAGAGCCATTTCGCTTATGCATTGTTCAAAGGTAACTTCGCTGCCGAGTTCAGGCATATCATCATTCGTCCAACCAATTGGGGCAATGGCCAATTTTACTTGATTTGTGTTAAACATTGTCTTATCCTCCTGCATTCATTCTCCTGTGTTTTCCCATTATGACCTATTCGTCTCATTGGCTTGTAAGTTAATAAAAAACCTCCTAACTGCATCAGACCAAACGGATTTTTTCTACTATTAGGAGGTTCATAGTATCAATTCTTTATTTTTATTAAATTACTGAAGCGGTAATATTTAATTGAACAGGGATACCCTTTTCAAGCGATTCTTTTGCTGCTTTCGCGATTTTTTGCGCTTGTAAGCCATCAAAGCCTGTGCAGGCAATTTCTTTCTTTTCAAGAATAGAGCGAGTAAATTCTACTACTTCATCAATATATGCTTGGTTGTAACGCTCAAGGAAAAAGTAAAGCGGCTTATCTAACGTAACAGCCTCAGCGCTTGATACTTCAACAGTAGTAGGACGATTGTTATCAGCTTGTGCTGCTCCTTTTTCACCGAAAACTTCAAGACGCTGATCATATCCGTACACTGCCTGACGGCTATTATCAATTACTCCCAGTGCACCATTGGCAAATTTCAATGTTACGATAGCGGTATCAATATCGCCAGCTTCACCAATTGCCGGATCCACCAGCACTGCTCCGGCAGCAGAAACCTCGACAACTTCACTGCCCATTACATAGCGTGCCATATCAAAATCGTGGATCATCATATCCATAAACAATCCGCCGGAAGCTTTCACATAGTCAACCCCTGGAGGCTCTGGATCACGCGAAGTAATTCGTAAAATATGCGGCTGACCAATTTGCCCATCTTTTACAAGTGTTTGAATTCTTCGAAAATTCGGATCATAACGGCGGTTAAAACCAATTTGCAGCCTTACCCCCGCTTTTTCAACCACAGCTAATGCTTCTTCTGTTTCTTCTACGGAAAAACTTACTGGTTTTTCACAAAAGATATCTTTACCGGCAAGTGCTGCTTCTTTAATGATTGTTGCGTGAGTATTGGTTGGCGAACAAATGAAAACGGCTTGAATCTCCGGATCATTTAACAACTCGTGATAATCAGATGTTAAAACCTCAATTTGTTTTTCTTTTGCCCATGATTCAAGGTGATCTATAAAAACATCTGAAACACTTTTAATACGAATTTGTGGTATCTTTCTTAAATTATCTACATGTAATTTTCCAATTCGGCCTGCGCCAATTATTCCTACTGTTAATGATGTCATTGTGATTCCTCCTATTTATTTAACATAATGGTTTTGGTTAAGCGCTTACCCCATCCGCACGCCGAAATGTCAATCAGCGTCATTAGAGATTATTTAAGTTTCTTACAGATTTACGTTCGACCAACCTAGGTGAAAGCATAATTCGCTGCTGCGGAATCCTTGGGTCTTTTATTAGCTTTAAAAGCTGATCCATCGCAAATTTTGCCAACTCCTGCTTTGGCTGGGCAATCGTCGTTAAGCCAGGCTCCGTTAATTCCGCGTAAATCGTATCATCAAAGCCTACTATTGATATTTCATTTGGTATGCGAATATGTGCTTTTCGGGCTTCCTTTATGAAAATTGCCGCAATTAAATCGGTTGAAGCAAACACTGCTGTCGGCCTATTCTCCATTTGCAATATCTTCCTTGCTGCAGCTTTTGCATCGTCTAATTTAGACATGGCATTCAAAGTCCATTCATCCTTTAAGGCAACCCCTTTATCAGTGAGGGATTTTTTAAAGCCTTCAAGACGCATTCTGCCGCTGGCCCGGTTTTGCTCTGCGATTATAGCAACTTCTCTATGCCCCATATCAAGGAGGTACCTTCCTGCCATATATCCCCCTCGTACATCATCCGTTGTTACGATATGTGATGAAAAACGGAGGCTGTCAACAGAAAACATTAAATGTGGTATAGCCCTTTTTTGAAGACTTTTATAAGCTTTCCAATCTTCAGGCTCTGTCGCAATAATAATCCCGTCAACCTGTTTTTTTTGTAGTAATTCTAAATAATCATGTTCGCGTTCAATCTGGTAATCTGTACTGCACAAAATAATGGAATAGCCCATTTCCCTGGCGTTGTTTTCCAACGCTCGGGCAACTTCGGCAAAAAAGGCATTTGAAATATCAGGAACAAGTACACCGATTGTAAAAGTTTTTTTACCTGTTAATGCCGTAGCAACACTGCTTGGCTGATATTCAAGCTCACCCATTATTTTCAGAACTTTATTTCGCGTTTCCTCACTAATACGGCCTGTATCGTTAATCACCTTGGAAACGGTTGCGATCGAGACTCCTGCCTTTTCAGCTACATCATAGATCGTAGGCTTCATTTTGCTCCAAACTCCCTTTCCAAAATCCTTATGTTGATATTATTTTACCACAAAGGATTAACAGGGGATGCGATGCTATGTTGGAATCTCTTTTATAAAACAAATTTCCTGTCTTATCTTTAAGCTTTCACAAACATTTTTGAAATCACATTAGCCATTAATTACCTACATATTGTTTAATCTTAGAAAGTGACTCATCCACATTTTCTTTAGTAATCACGTTAGCACCGGAATCAATCCGTTTGTCAACTGACTTTCCATGAATCGCTTTAACCGCTGCATCTACCGCCATATAACCAATCTTATACGGATCCTGGGCTACCTCAGCATCCAGCCCGCCTGCTTTGATTGAATTTAGTCCCTCTGATGTTCCATCGAACCCAACAACCATTACTTTGCTGTTTTTTGATTGAACAGCACGTAATGCACCTAATGCCATATCCTCACTTGTTACGAATACTGCTTTAATTTTTGGATTTGATTGAAGAATATTTTGCATTACATTCATCGCTTTCGCTCTGTCACTATCAGCAGGTTGAATCGTCACGACATTAATACCAGCTGCTTTCAGGGCTTTTTCTGCTCCATTGCTCCGGTCATCGTGGGTTTTATCACCTAAAGCTCCACGAATGATGGCTACCTTGTCTCCTTTATGAAGTTTATTGGCCATGTATTTTCCACCTTCTTGACCAGCCACTAAGTTTCCTGTTCCTACGAAACTAACTTTTTCGGAATAGTTTGCATCTGTATCTGCCAAAATGACAGGAATCTTATTTCTATTGGCCTGTTGAAGAACATTTAGTACGGTAGCGGGTTGACTCGGTGCGACTACCAAAGCATTCACATTATTGGTAATTTGATCTTGAATGAGTGTAACTTGTTTTTGTACATCCGTTTCAGCACTAGGCCCCATTACTTCTACAGTAACTCCATCTTTTTTACCCGCATCCATTGCACCACGCTGGACCAGCTTCCAATATTCACTATTTAAAGCTTTAAGAACAACAGAGACCTTTACTTCTTCATTTGAAGCAGACTTATTAGAACCAGAAGCAGTCTTGCTTGCCCCCGAAGAATTTGAATTGCTGCATCCCCCCATTACTAATCCGGCCCCTAATACACTCATCATTAAAATTCCGCTAAGTTTTTTCATCATTTCTGCCCCCTTAAAATTTAAGTTTAAGAAATCGCATTCTCTCGAGCATTATTCTTTGATGATATTTTATTCAATCAACTTTTTCACACAGAATTAGTTTTTCTTACTTTTGCGTTGACGAAGAACATCAACATACACTGCCGCAATGATAACCAATCCGATTACCGCAAGTTGAGCATCTGCGGAAACGTTAAGAAGGTTAAGGCCATTTTGAAGCACAGCAATGACTAACGCCCCGATTAATGTGCCGGAAACTGTACCTACTCCGCCGAAAAAGCTGGCGCCGCCAATAATAACAGCTGCAATGGCATTCGTTTCATAGTTTAGTCCTGCAAGTGGGAACGCCGAGTTAACTTGCCCTACCATTACTAATCCCGCAAGTCCCGCCATTAAACCACTAAGTGAATAAACAATCATCAGCACCCGGTCGACGTTTATTCCAGACAGACGGGCGGCTTCCTTATTGCCCCCGATTGCATAAATATAGCGGCCTGTCTTTGACCTTGTAAGGAAAATGTGAAACAGTACATAAACAGCAATGACAAGAAGAAAGCTCACCGGAATTGGACCAACAAATTGATTTCCGGCAAATTGAATGGCAGCCGGGAAACCAGCAATCGGTGCGGCAGCGGTTACTATAAGAGCAATTCCTCGTCCGATGAATTGTGTACCGAGCGTAGAGATAAACGGGTGCGGTAAATGCAGCTTCGTTAATAACACTCCGTTTACCCAGCCTAATAAAGTCCCTACACCAAGACAAACGATCATACCAATAAATGGGTTCATATGCAGGTTAACAGTAATAATCCCCATTAACATGATCGATACGGCAAGAATTGCACCAACTGACAAGTCAATCCCTGCTGTTAAGATGGCTAAAAGCATCCCAAGCCCCATTAACGCATTAATGGATGATTGACTGGCAATATTCATAAGGTTATTTACGGTTAAAAACTTATCTGATAGGCAGGTCAGGATGACAATCAAGATGACAAGAGCTAATAAAGGTCCCAGCTTACCAATTACTTTCTTTAAAGTGATCTTTTCTTTTGGATCCGTGTTCACTGAAAGATTCTTTTCTGATTCTGTCACTAATTGAACTTGACTCATTTTCTCATCCCCCTGTAGCCGCTTTCATTATTCGATCCTGCGAAGCCTCTTCAATCGGCAAATTTGCAGTTAATTTTCCTTCACTCATTACAAGCACTCGATCACACATCCCGAGAATTTCAGGAAGGTCCGAAGAAATCATCAATACAATGGAACCGTTTTCAACCAACTGATTCATCAAGCGATAAACCTCAACTTTTGCCCCTACGTCTATCCCTCTTGTCGGTTCATCAAAGATAAATACCTTCGCATGTGTGCATAACCACTTGGCAATAACAACCTTTTGCTGATTTCCGCCACTCAAGTTCCTGGAGTGAAGTTCAATGTTACCAGGACGAATTTTTAACTCTTTTACATACTTTTGTGCTTCCTTGCGCATTTCCTTTACATCCAGCAAACCTGTACTGCCCTTAAATTTGTCCATATTCGCTATAGCAATATTAAAGTCAAGCGTCATATCAAGCAGTAGACCTTCACTTTTGCGATCCTCTGTAATAAAAGCGATCCCTGCGTTTATGGCGTCGCGTGGAGATTTGATCTTCATTTCCTGACCGTCAATAAAGACTTTCCCACCTTTATGGTGATCAACACCGAAAATGGATCTGGCCAATTCTGTACGGCCCGCACCTACAAGTCCAGAGATTCCAACAATTTCTCCATAATGGACTGAAAAATTAACCGGTTCGGTCGTGCCTGCTACGATTAAATCTTCAACTCGAAAGCCTTCTTTTCCAAGGGTAAAGGACTGCTTTGGAAACTTTTCATCTAACGATCGTCCCACCATCAGTTCAATCCAGTAATCACTATCTGTTGTTTTAACTGGCAAAGTTTCAATTTTAAATCCATCTCGGAGAATAGTTATCCGATCACCAAGCTGTTTAATCTCCTCAAGTCGATGGGAAATAAAGATAATGGCGATGCCTTTTTTCTTAAGCTCTTCGACCACTTTATAGAGCTGTTCTACTTCCTGGGCGCTTAAACTGGAGGTAGGCTCATCCATAATAATTAATTTCGCATCTAACGTAATGGCTTTTGCAATTTCAACTAGCTGCTGTTGTCCAATACCAAGTGTTCCCAGTTGTTTATCTGCAAGTTTCGGGCTTTGGCCAAGCATTTCCAAGCAGCGCTCGGCTTCTTTGCGCATTGCTTTATGGTTAAGCAAGGACATTTTTCCACCGTGTTTTAATTCTCTGCCAAGAAAGATATTTTCATAGACTTTTAGTTCAGGAATGACATTTAGTTCTTGATAAATGGTAGCAATGCCTAGCTTCATGGAATCAACTGGGGTATTTAGTATAACCGAGTTCCCTTCCCAATAGATTTCTCCTGCGTCCTTTTGATGCACGCCTGTTAGAATCTTGATTAAAGTAGACTTTCCTGCACCGTTTTCCCCCAGCAGAACATGTACTTCACCCGGTTTTACGTCAAGATCGATTCCCTTTAATACATGGTTTTGAGCAAAACTTTTTTTAATTCCTTTAATTTCAAGGAGGCTAACCATATATGGTCTCCTTTCTGCAATTATCCATTTTGGCTTTAATTGGTTTCTAGTAAAGCGCTTACCCAAATAATAGAAGAACATTATGATTTTTAAATCAAGTAATCATTTGATTTAATTAGGGTAAGCGCTTTCCTTATGGTTATATTGTAACCTACTCCTATTGGAAATTTCAATTCCTTTTTTTCTAAATTAACAAAAAATTATTATGTTTTTGGTATATGGTGATAAAGTTAGTGTTATTTTGCTTAAAAATGGATATCTTTCCTTATTATATAGTAGTTATCTTATATTGATTTAATGTTTATATTTCTACTTTTAAGGTATCCCATGCCTTTAGTTTTTCTAATGAAGATTTATAGTAATCGGTCAGAACCTGAAGATAATCTGGTCCTTTAACAGCTGTAAAAGGATTTGGACCTTCTGCAGTCATCTCCATAATGATTGGCCCAGTATAATTAATTTCATGTAATGCTTCAACTTGGTTTTTTATATTGGAATGGCCATTTCCAACAGCTTGACGATTAGAATCAGCTACATGATAAACTCCCAACTTACTTCCTGCTTTTCTTAATGCATCAATAGGGTCTGCTTCCTCAATATTCATATGATAGGCATCTAAAAGAATAGCTAAACTCGGACTATTTACAGAATCAAGTAGTTTCAGAGCCTCTTGATTTGTAATAATTTGATGGTTTTCATAGCGATTTAACACTTCGAACACTACTTCAATTTTTAAAGCTTCGGCTTTCTTCATCACTATCCTAGAACTTTCTACTAGGAGCTCCCAATCCTTCTCGAGATCTCCACTTCCAGTTATTTTTCCCACATCGCCATGTAAACAAATTCGTTTTGCACCTAAATCGCTTGCCCAATCCAATAGATTTAAAAAGTAACCCACTGCCTCTAGTCTTATATCTTCATTTTCACTGGAGATATCCACATTATCAGGTGTAACCGATAAGACCTTTAACCCGTATATAGACAAGATATTTGCAAGCTCCTTCGGATCTTGCGTAAGATCTCCTTGAACTTCTACACCATCTACACCAATATCCTTAGCTAATTTACACTTTTCTTCAACAGAAATATCACCAAAAGTCCATAAACATAAACCATATTCTCTACTCATACTACTTCCTCCTAGTTACTAATTTTATTTAATATTTCTTTTATAGAATCTAGTACTCTACCATATTTCAAAATAAATGGAATTTTCAGTCTGTTATTTATATATTATTCTAGTACTTGAAAATACAAAACGCCTGGATATCCAAATTTATAAACGGTCTTTAACCTATTTTACTAACCTTACTCTGATTTACATCATATTTATCTCTAAAGTTATCCTCTATTTGTTCCAATGTAAGCCCTCTTGTCTCTGGTAAGTTTTTCGCAACAAATATTACCCCAATGAATCCAAACGCAGCAAATAAGAAAAATGTTCCTGACAGTCCGAGTGTACTTAAAAGAGTAGGGAAAAATAGTCCTACTAGAAAATTGCAAATCCATTGGGAGCATGTAGCAATCCCCATACTAAGACCACGTAGGCGAACAGGGGCAATTTCAGCTATTACGAGCCAGCCTAAAGGTCCAATAAACCCTTGAAAAAAAGCTAAGTATGTTACTGTCAATGTTAATACGATAAATGGTAAAATCGGTGAGCTAGTTAGCGCAATATTAGTAATCCCAATCGCTATTAGAACCAATGTAACACCAATAAAACCAATAAGCAGCATCGTCCGTCTATTCACTTTGTTAAGAAGATACATACCAACGATAACAGCAATAACGGCAATTAATCCATTTGCTACGTTTGCAATCAAAGCTGTCTTGGTTCCAAAACCAGCATTTTCCAGAATTTGAGTTCCATAATACATAATGGAATTTATCCCCACTAACTGAGCTACTGACCCAACTACAACCCCTATTCCTACCATATATCGAACCCAAGGTACCCTTAAATCTTTTAGTGATCCTTTTTCTACTTTTTGCGATTCTTGAATATGTGCTTTTATTTCATTTAATTCTTGTTGTGCAATACTCTCATTACGAATCATTTGCAGTACCTTTAATGCTTCAGCCATTTTTCCTTTTGAGGCTAACCATCGAGGACTTTCAGGTAAAACAGCTACTCCAAACCATAATGCCACTGCCGGTAAAGTTGCAACAACTAACATATAACGCCAAACATGTCCTGTATCTCCAAAGGCATTTCCAATAATGGCGTTAAAAACATATGCTAGAAATTGCCCAGTAACAATCATTAATTCATTTCGCGTAACCATCCTGCCCCGAAGTTCCGACGGAGACATTTCCGAAAGATAGGATGGTATGATTACCGAAGAACCTCCGACAGCAAGTCCTAGAATGAAGCGAAAAATAATCATTACTGTTGCATTTGGTGCAGTAACGCAGCCCATTGTTGCCAATAAAAATATAATAGCGAGATACAGTATTAGGCTTCTGCGCCCTTTTCGATCTGATAACTGTCCTCCCACTATTGAACCAAAAGCAGCTCCTAACGTTAGAGAACTTGCTACAAGCCCTTCTGTAAGAGGGGTAAGATTTAATTGTTCGGGCTTTGCCATAAATGGGAGTGAACCATTCATAACTCCTGTATCGTATCCGAATAATAGCCCCCCAAATGTTGATACAGTGGTAATTAATTTCAAAAACTTTTTTGGGTTCTTTTTAGTAAAATGATCCAATTGCGCACCCTTATTTGAAATATTCTCCATATAGAAATTCCCCTTATATTTATAAGTGATTAACTCTTGGGCAAAACAACTGTAAAATCTATTTAAGATCACAAAAATTCTAATAGTAAACTTCCATTGGTTTTCAAACTATATAGCGCTTACAAGTTTCTTTTAAGGCATCTCCCTTTTCTATCTAAAATGGAGTGAAATCCTGTTATGATGTGAAACTGACATCATTCCTGGAAGGTCTTATCTTTCATTCTTAGAAATTGGAGCCGTTGAATCACGAACAATTAAGAGCGGAGACATAACTACCCGTTGCATCACTTTATTAGATCGTTCTTTCTTATTGGTAATTTCATCAACAAGCAACTCTACTGCTTTAGCCCCCATTTCTTCTATAGGTTGAGCGATAGTCGTTAATGGAGGGTTACTAAGTTTTGCCAAAATACTATTATCAAATCCAACGATAGATAACTCATTAGGGATTTGTATCTTTAGAGTTCTTGCTGCACGGAAAACACCAAAAGCAAGTAACTCTGTCGAAACAAAAATGGCTGTAGGCCTGTTTTCTTGATTTTCCAATAAATTCAAGCACACTCGTCCACTTTCATCCAAATCTAAGGAACTATATAGGATGGTTAAATCCTCAGAAGATAGCCCAGAATCTATTAATCCTTCTTTAAATCCCTTTACCCTATTTTTTATGGAAGGAATATTGATATTTTCTACGATCATGGCTATTTTTCGATGGCCTAACTGTGCTAAATATGTACCAGCTTCATACCCACCCTGAAAATCGTCTACCATTACTATATGAATGGGTAAATTAGGAACATCACGCGAAAGCATGACAACTGGAATATCACCCTCTATTAATTGTTGAAAAGCGCGCCTATTTTTTAAACCAGTTGCAATAATCATTCCATCTACATATTTTTGTTTCAACATGGAAATATATTCATCTTCTTTGGTACTGTCATTATCAGTGCTGCATATAATGACATTAAACCCTTTTTTACGACCGTTGTCCTCAATTGCTCTTGTAACTTCAGCCATAAATGGATTAGAAATATCAGGAATCAACAAACCGATTGTTTTCATTGCCTTTTTAACGGAAGAAGCAATACTTGGCTGAAACTGTAATTCATCAATTACTTCCCAAATTCGTTTCCTAGTCTTTTCACTGATACTTCCCGTTCCGTTTAATACTTTTGATACAGTCGATATAGAAACATCTGCTTTTTTTGCAACATCATAAATGGTTGGCTTCAATGCTAATCTCCCTTTCCCCAATTTCTATTTTTCATTATAAACAAAGTTATTAGGAAAAAGGGCAATTTTTATCCGTTTAAACAGTCATTAAAACATCATTTTCTACTTTAACTGGCTTTTTCTCCTTATACGACTCTATACATGCAAGAGCGATTAACAATGCAGAACGAGCATCTTCTCCAGTAACAGAAGTCGGTTTATTGTTCTTTACTGCATCAACAAAATCTTTTAATTCATCTACATAAGCATCAAAAAGCAAGTCCTGATCGTAGCGCAAAGTATTATAACTCGCTCCCTCTTTTGTATACCTAGTCATACTTGATTCGCGAATGCTTCCCATCTGTAACATCCCTTCAGAACCAAAGACTTCCCCACGGACATCATACCCATACACTGCTTGGAAGCTTGCTTCTGCAACAGCAATAGCGCCATTATCAAATCGAATGCTTACAACAGCTGTATCGAGTAAACCTTTATCTTTATATTCTGGCGCTACCAAAGCATCTGCCATGACAAATACTTCAACTGGTTTAGCATTTGGATTTAAGTATAAAAGTGTATCAAAATCATGAATAAGTGTTTCCAAAAAAATAGTCCACTCAGGTTTATTTGGATTACCTAATGCTGGATCTCTTGTTAAAGAGCGTAATAATTGTGGTGTACCAATTTTTCCAGCAACAATTTCTTCATGCGCGCCTTTGAAACCTTTTGAAAAGCGACGGTTAAATCCAACTTGTAATGGCACTTTCATCTCCTTAACAACTTGAAGAACTTCATCAGCTTCTTCTAGTGTTATAGCCATTGGTTTTTCACAAAAAACAGCCTTTCCGTTTTTTGCAGCAGCAATAACATTACTTGCATGTGTTCGTGCTGGTGAAGCGATAATAACTGCATCTACATTAGGGTCCTGCATCATTTGAAGTGGATCAGTATACGTTTTTATATTTAATCCTAATTCATTTGCAATTTTTTCTGCTGCCCCGGGAAATGGATCGGCTACAGCATATAAAATAGCATCTGGTATTCGTTTTGCTATACTTTCTCCGTGAAAAGCCCCCATTCTGCCAGCACCCAATAACCCAACCTTTAATTGACTCATTTCAATCACACCTCATCATCCTAAGAAATAATTTAGGAAAGTTCTTTCCTAACTTATTTTCATTGTAATCACTTACATTAAAATCGTCAATCACTTTTATTTTATTTTTAAGAAAATTTTATAAATTTAAATTATGGTAGACACTTACTAAAAATATTAAAGAAAGGTTGGTAATTAGGTAATTCCTATGCAATACTGGTCTTCCATTTTTAAAATCCTGTTTCTTTAATTAAACCAAACTGGCTTTAAGGTGATTTTAAAGAAATATCCTTAAAAAAATAAACTAGGAAAGTTCTTTCCTTTATTTGCACTACTCTTCTTTCTTACCTTAGTTGTTATGTAATCAAAACTATTATTTATTGCTATCTTTAATTTTGTTTTATTATAATACAAATATAAATACTTTTAATGATATTGCTCATTTACTTAATAATATTGCTTTTAAATTAACACGGCTAAGTGTTTCAAGATTAAATATTGAATTCATTTCGAATTATAGGAGAAATATATGAAGATCATTGAAAAAGGTGTATTGCAAAAATCTGAAATTTTTTTTCATATTCCAAGTGAATTTGCCAAGAAGACACTTTACTGTTTGCATGATTCTGGACTATTTCACTGTGATGATAAATATATCGTGGAAAGAAAAAATTACAACAACTATCTCATTATGTTGATTAGGAAAGGATCCATGACCATTAGATATAGAGGTCAGGAATTTGAAGCTAGAAAGAACACTCTCGTATTTCTCAATTGCCATGAACCGCATACATACCTGGCAAATGAAAATGTCTTCTTTGAATGGTTTCATTTTTCAGGCATTGCTAGTCAACATTATTTTGATTTTCTTTTTGAGAAAAGTGGATGCATTTTTTCAATCGAGAATAATTTTGTCATTCCTGAATGCATGGATCAAATTCTTAATATGGCTGAAAAGGGGAATATCAATGAGCATTTTGTTTCGATGAACATTCATAAAATTATGTATGAATTGAATGAGATTTCAAATGAATCAACCGATATTCAAGAAAAAATTATTTTGCAGGCGATTGCATTTATTGAAAACCACTTTAATACGGATATCAATCTAAAGGAGCTGGCTCAATACGTCAATTTAACTCCCTTTCATTTTTCTCGTGTATTTAAAAAATATACTGGATACTCCCCATATGAATACGTACTTAACTATCGCATAAACCATGCGAAACAATTGCTTCAGAACACTAATCTTTCAATTAAGAAGATTTCTATTACATCAGGATTCAATAGTGATACCCACTTTATCACAACGTTTAAAAAGCATACGAACCTAACACCAAAACAGTTTAGAGAAATACAATTCTAGGAGCCTATCGGGACTGGACGCCCAATTTAAAAAATCACTTCAAATTTTGAAGTGATTTTTATCGTGAGCCGATATTGCTTTCCTATAAAGCCTTAAAATTATCTTCTATTTGTTCTAATGATAGCCCTCTTGTTTCAGGTAAGTATTTTGCTATAAAAATGACACCCAAAATACCAAATACAGCGAATATGAAAAATGTTCCTGATAGTCCAATTCCATTTAAAAGAACAGGAAAGAACATACCTACTAAAAAATTGCAAATCCATAAAAACAAAACTGCTATTCCCATACCCATACCACGTAAACGGGCAGGAAAAATTTCTGATAATGTAAGCCATGTCATAGGACCAATAGCTCCTTGAAAGAAAGCTAAATATAGTATTGTCATTGATAATACTACGTATGGCAACATTGGCGAACCAGCAAGCGTTAGAGTTGCAATCCCAATAAAAATAAGTGCAATGGTTACACCGATTAAACCTGTAAGAAACATAGTCCGTCTATTCACTTTGTGCATGATGGACATACCAAAAATAACTGCAATAACAGAAATTAATCCGTTTGCTACGTTTCCGATCAATGCTGTTTTTGTTCCAAAACCAGAATCTTGTAGAATTTGTGTTCCGTAGTACATGATAGAGTTTATACCTACTAATTGTGATATAGCTCCAATCCCCATACCAAGAATTACAATACGTCTAATCCAAGGTATCCCCAAATCTTTGAATGTCACTATTTTTACTTTTTTCTGTTCTAAGATATGTGCTTTAATTTCATCTAATTCTTTTTCAGCCACATTCTCGTTACGAATCTGTTTAAGTATTCTTAGTGCGTCCCCAACTCTTCCTTTGGAAGCTAACCATCGAGGACTTTCCGGTAAAATAATTACTCCAATCCAAAGCGCCACAGCTGGTAATGTAGCAACCACTAACATGTAACGCCATACATGCCCTGTATCTCCAAAAACATTTCCAATAACTGCATTAAATACGTACGCAAGAAACTGTCCAGTAACAATCATTAATTCATTTTGAGTTACTAACCTGCCACGGCGTTCTGAAGGTGACATTTCGGCAAGATAAGACGGAACTACTACTGAAGCGCCACCTACCGCTAGTCCTAATATAAAACGGAAAATAACCATTACACTTGTATTTGGTGCAATGACGCAGCCTAATGCAGAAAACAAAAATAAAATTGCAAGATACATTATGGCCTTCCGACGCCCCTTATTATCCGATAAACGCCCACCAAATAATGAACCGAAAGCAGCACCTAATACTAAAGAACTTGCTACTAGGCCCTCAGTGAAAGGAGTTAAGTTTAATTGATCGGGTTTAGACATAAATGGAAGGGCACCATTAATAACTCCTGTATCATAGCCAAATAATAGTCCCCCAAAGGTTGATACAATGGTGACTAACTTCAAAAATTTTTCTGGGTCCTTTTTCTTTGCATGTTCCAGTTGAACTGAATTATCCGTAACTCTGATACTTTCCATGTTAATATTCCCCTTTGCATTAGTTTACATGTTAGTCTGGTTACTTTATGTATTTTAGCAATATATAGATCCATCCGGTTCTCAGCTTGAGTAGTCCAATCACATTAAAACACCATTGTAATCGCTTACCATTTATGATAAAAAACATATAATTTAAGAGTATTATATTAGTATTGTCATGATCTGAAAATGGCATTACCATTATCATTTTAGAAGCATGAGAGCCTGTCAACCAGGCTCTCATGCTTCAGCTCATACCAATTGTTGTTAAGTATTTTCTGGTTCTTTTTGCTATAGGGAATGGTTTCTCAAAGGGGGCAGGGTACATATCCTGTTCAACGATTGCCCAACCAGTAAAGTCAATATCTTCTAATACTTGCACGAAAGCTTGCATATCGACAACACCAAGTTCCGGCTCACACATGATATCCTCACTCACCGCTTTTGCGAAGGACCAGCCCTGTACTTGCATTTTTTCTCTAACGCTTAGATCACAGCTTTTTATGTGAAGATAAGGAATACGAGCGTGATACTTCCGCATAAAAGTAACTGGATCCCCATCAGCGTATGCATGATGACCTGTGTCCAAACAGAGATTAATATCGGTGTCATTCAAGAGTCTTTCAATTTGCTCTTCCGTTTCAACATGGCTTTGGGCATGAGGATGAAAAACCACTTCCAAACCGTAATTTACTTTCGCATGGTCACGGATTTTTAAGATGTTGGTAATAAACTTATCCCAGTCTGCACCGTTTAAAACTCGCGGTCTTACCAATTCACCGGTAAAAAGATCGGTATAACAATCATCAATCAATACCACATATTTGGCACTCTCAAATTTCAGTTGAAGCTTGGCCATCTCATCCAGCAAAGCAATCAGTTCCTCTGTTTTACTATCGGATGTAAGATCTCCCACTAGGGTTGTTGCGGTTAATTCAAGATTTCTTTTTTCAAGTTCTTCTTTTAATCGATCATGTTCATTCGGAAGGTATCCCCAGGGTCCCAGTTCAATCCCTGCATATCCAGATTCAGCCATTTCATTCATACATCTTTCCCATGGTGTCTGTTTTTCATTTTCAGGAAACCATACTCCCCAAGAATCTGGTGCTGTTCCAATTTTGACGTTCATGTTCTCTCCTCCTTTAAATGACTGCTGCCACTTGCTTTTCTACTTCTACCCACTTTCTTTCTGCGGCAGATTCTAAAATAGCGCTTACTGTTCTATCAATTTTATAACCAAACTCAAAATCACACGCGTATGGCTTGCCTTCTGTAATGGCAGAAAGCAGTTCATGTGCCTCTAATACTTTCATATCATTGTACCCAATCGCAATCCCGGATGCAGGATAGAAGGCATTGTATCCTTTATGATCAGGACCGAGGAATACATTCCTGAAACCTCTATCAGCACTACTATCGGACGTGAAGTAGACATTCACTTCGTTCATTCTTTCTAGTGAATAGTAGACCGAACCCTCGGTTCCTTGAATTTCAAATGAAAGATAGTTTTTGCGCCCAGTTGCAACACGACTTGCCCCAATTGTGCCAATTGCTCCGTTTTCATATTCTGCAAGAATATTAATCAAGTCATCATTTTCTACATCTGCAAGTTCCGATGAACCGGCTTGTTTTGGTCTTTTTGGAATAACGATTTTCGATAAGGCATTTACACTTTTGATATCTCCTAGGATAAACTGAGAAACACTAAGCAGGTGTGAGCCAAGATCACCAAGGGCACCGCTGCCAGAATGTTTGTTGATGTGACGCCATGTAATCGGCAATGTTGGATCCAATAGTCCATCCTGGTCGTAAGTTCCTGAGAACCTCATGATTTTTCCTAGTTTACCAGAAGAAACAAGTTCCTTAATATAAGCGTTTGCAGGATTCATCACATTGTTGTAACCAACATAATTAACGACTCCCTTTTGCTTAGCAAGTTCGGCTAGTTCTAACGATTGCTCTGCTGTAAGAGTTAATGGTTTTTCACAGTAAACGTGTTTTCCGTTTTCTAAAGCTGCTTTTGCCACCTCATAGTGGAATGCATTTGGCGTAGCAATATCAACAACATCCACATTTTGATCCGTAACAACATCTTGCCAGCTTTCAACCCATCTTGAATATCCAAGTTTCTCGCACGCTATCTTAGCTGCCTCAATACTTACATCTGCTACCACTTCAAAAACCGGTTTTCCGGAGTCCGGTCCAAATAACATTAAAGCATTTAAAAATGAATTAGTGTGGGCCTTCCCCATCCATCCTGCACCAACAAGTCCTATTCTGATTTCCTTCATATGTTTCTCTCCCTCTCAAATTACTATTATTTATTGCTTTCTACATTTTTAATTTTATTACAATAAATACACAATTACATTAAGTGATATTGCTCATTTACTTAAACATCTTGCTCTATGTAAGAGTATTCAAAACTTTGAAATGTTTTGAAAGAGAGATCCACTTTAAAAGTAAAAAATTCCCCTCTTCAAATAAAAAGGGGAAGCTTTTTTTCCAAAAAAACGGAACTTATTAATACTAAATTATGTTGTTCAAATTATTAAAAATCTAGCAGGATACGTTCTTCTAATTCGGAAACATGTACTAATTTAATATTGTATTGATTGTTTTTTTCTTGTATTTCACAATAACCGGAAGCGTACTCGAATAACAATCAATATTCTCTTCCTCCATAAATTACATCAATATATTTCATAAACTCTCCATCCTAATTTCTAAAATACAAGGACACATCGACAATTCCTAGGCACCAGCCTTACTTTTTTTGACGGATTTTTCTACTGCCAATTTTGCATGATCCTTCCCCCAAATGATGATGAGGAGCGTAGCCACTAATCCCAGTACACCGACAAAATAAAACCCTGCTTTAATTCCCATAAGTGAATTAAAGATTCCTGCAAAAAACGGCCCCGCAAAGATGCCAATAGCATAAATCGCCTGGTAGGCACCCATCGCCGTCGCTCTTTTTTCGGGTACAATTTTTTCAATGGCCAATCCTAACAGCAACGGAAAAATTAAGCCCAGTGAAAATCCGCTAAAAATCTGAACGGCCAAAAATAACTCTTTACTCTGAACGAACGGAATCAGTAACGTAAACACGGAGGCAAAGAAAAAGGCCGTTTTTAGGGCATTCCATTCACCCAAAAGGGGAACAAGTACCTTTCCTATAAAAAGAGTCGCAATGGCATGAGGGATCATAAATGCAAACACGATGTAAGAAAGCTCACTTGCATGAAAGCCAATATGTAGTGCATAGTTGGATGTAAATCCAAACATTGTTGAAAAAATAATACTATGTGCCAAAATCGATAAGAGGGCCACCTTCATCAATGATGGTTCTTTAATTACAGTCACTAATTCCTTCACCTTTAGCGGTTCCCTCTCTATTCCTTCACTTGGTTCAAAAATAAAAAGGGATAGAATTACACCGAGGAAACTGAAAGATCCGGCTATCCAAAATGGGGCCTTCCATCCCCATTCACCTAGGATTGAACCACTAAAACTCATCCCTAAAAACTGGGCAAGAACGACAATAAATGAAATACTCCCCATCGCCCGATGTACTTCATGATCAGCAAAATACCTTGGATATAGGACGGTAAATGCCACCCACGTAGCCGCTGAAATTCCTGCAAGTGCGCGGGCTGAGAGAATCCATCCTAAACTATCTGTTAGTAAAAAAATTACACAACTTAACAGGCTGGCCAGCATGCCAAAAATGATAAATGGTTTCCTAACTTTTTTTACATCAGAAAAGATCCCAATCGGAAGTCTGCATAATAGCTGCATAATCCCGTAGCTGCTTAATACGATTCCAATAAATGTATACTTTCCGCCCAATGATTCCATATAGGGTGCAAAAATAGGAACATAGAGAAATTGCGGAAACCACAACAGAAAGGAAACGGCAATAAATAGATATTTGTTTCTATTCGATCGTAATGTATTCAACCTACCACTTCCAATTAAATAATATTTAAGAAAAAACCGGGCAAAGATCGCCCGGTTGAATTATGCTTTATAGCTTGATTTAAAATCTCTTATCTTCGCTTTGACTGTTTCTTTCACAGCTTCCTTACCTGGTGTAAGGATCGCCCGGGCATCGTACACTTCTTTGTCATTTTCGAGTACATTACGAACAGCTTTTGCCCATGCTTGCAAGCATTCTGTATTCACATTAATTTTGGCATGCCCCAATTCAATTGCTTGATGAATTTGGTGTAATGGGATTCCTGAACCGCCATGTAATACAAGCGGTACATTGGTTAATTCTGAAATCTCCTTCATTTCAGCGAACCCTAACTTTGGTTCTCCTTGGTATGGGCCATGTACAGAGCCAAGGGCTGCTGCCAGTGCATCGATGTTTGTTTCCTGGACAAGACGTAAACATTCCTGTGGATCCGCGTAATTAATGCCGCCGATCAGACCATCCTCGTTACCGCCCACGGTGCCGACCTCTGCTTCGACTGTCACACCATGATGCCGGGCATAGTCAGTCACTTGCTTTGTCATGGCAATGTTTTCTTCAATGGAATAGTGCGAACCGTCAATCATCACGGAGGTATATCCAGCGTCAATCGCTTCTTTACATCTTTCTACACTATTCCCATGATCAAGATGCAGGGCGACTGGTACCGTAATCTTCTTTTCCTCTACGATTCGATTTACCATCATAGCGATCGTCTTAAATCCGCCCAAATAATCTACTAGTCTATCGGATGAGGCCACAATGATAGGAGACCGCTCCTCTTCAGCCGCTTCTAGCATGGCTTCTGCCCATTGAAAGCTATTGATATTAAATTGTCCGACTGCATACTTTTCCTTTTTTGCTTTCTCAAGCATTTCTTTCATCGGAACTAATCTTGTTGTTGCGATCATTTCCATCCCACCCCTCTTATCTGAATTTTCAAACTAATCAAGGCGGATCAAATTCATGGGAATTTGATCCAACCTCACGTTGCTTTAGCTTATTAGTATTGTTTTGCGGTTTCTAACATTTGCTTTCTTAACTCAAATGCCTTTTGAATGCTTTCTTTATCAGATACTTCTGCCACACCGACATTCCACCAGCTATCATAGCCGTCCGTCATGGTTTTAGGAAGAACTTTAATATCGATTAGAGTTGAGCCTTCCTGTTTCTTAGCATCTTCTAAAGCCGCTTTCAATTCTTCGACTGTATTGACGCGGTAGGTTTTTGCACCATATCCTTCCGCCACTTTTGCATAATCAATATTTAAGATTTTATTATCATGGGTTCTAAATTCACAGAAGTAACTTCCGCCGCCATGATCCATTTGTAAATTGTTAATACATCCAAATCCTGAATTATCAAAGAGGACAACATTGATTTTTTGTCCATATTGAATCGAAGTAATGAATTCAGAATGCAGCAATAGGAAGCTGCCATCCCCTACAAGGGAATAGACCTCTTTCGTTGGCTCCGCTAATTTTACCCCTAATGCACCGGACACCTCATACCCCATGCACGAGTATCCGTACTCAACATTGTACGTATTGGGTTCAGATGTATTCCATATCCGCTGTACGTCTCCTGGAAGGGAGCCGGCTGCAGTGATGATGACGCTATCAGGTGCAATGGTCTCATTTACGGCTAGTAAAGCAGTCGTCTGAGCCAGCTCTGTGTTTAGCGCATCCGCATATTCATTTAGTACTTCTTGTGAAAAATGATTTTGTACTTCCGGAAGGAAATTTTCACGTTGGAATTTTACTTGACTCAAACGGTCACGTTCCGCATTCCATTCCGCTTTCAGTTCAGCAATTTCACCGCCAAAATCACTTTCATATCCTTCTAATAACGCACCCAATTGCTCTAATGTTGTTTTTGCATCTGCAACAACTTGGAAGGCATCCATTTTATATGCTTGCAGACGGCTGACATTGATGTTTAAAAACTTGGTTTGATCAAAGTCAAAAGCAGTTTTTGATGAAGTGGCGAAATCGGTATATCTTGTTCCAATTCCAATAAATAGATCGGCTTGACGTGCTGCTTTATTGGCTGCAAGTGTACCGGTAATTCCCATTCCACCCAGATTATTTTTAAAATTGGACTCTACTGTTGCTTTACCGGCTTGTGTTTCTACTAACGGAATATTATGTTTCTCTGAAAGTGAGATCAAAATATCACGTGCTTCAGAGTATTTTGCTCCTCCGCCCACTAAAATGACTGGTTTTTTACTTGCACGAATCAGTTCTGCCGCTCCCTTAAGCTCTCGCTCTACCGGTGCTTTACGATCCACATAATGGACGCGTTTTTCAAAAAACTTTTCGTCATAGTCAAACGCTTCCCCTTCTACATCCTGCGCAATACAAATCGTTGCCGGACCGGCTTTTCCTGGGTCGGTCATCACTTCAAAGGCACGAAGCAAGCTTGGCATTAACTGTTCTGGGCGTGTAATCCGATCCCAATATCTAGAGACTGGCTTTAAGGCATCATTTGTCGTGACAGCTAAGCTATATTCTTGTTCTACCTGTTGCAAAACGGGATCAGGCTGTCTGGTTGCAAAAGTATCACCAGGGATAAACAATACAGGAATATTATTTGCCAATGCCGTTCCAGCCGCTGCGGCCAAGTTGGCTGAACCTGGTCCAACAGACGTTGTGACGGCATAGATCTTTTGACGAAGCATTTGTTTACTGTAGGCAATCGCTGCATGTGCCATGCCTTGTTCGTTTTTCCCTTGAATTACTTTTAAATGTCCTGAGTATTGCTCAAGTGCCTGCCCAATCCCCAAAACATTTCCATGTCCAAATACATTAAAGATACCTTCAACGAATAAAGATTCTTTACCATCGACATAGATATATTGTTGATTTAAAAATTTAATAAGTGCCTGCGCGGTCGTTAATCTAATTTTCCCCATGGCTATTCTCACCTCAAACTGTTTGTTCAGCTTTTTCTGATCTTTCAGCAATCAATTGTTCAATTTCAGCAACGGTTGGCATCGCTTCTGAAGAACTGTGTTTACTTACCACAATAGCTGCAGAGGCACTGCCGAATTTAAGAGCGGTTTCAATATCCTTGCCTGTGATTAAAGCGTAAAGAAATGCAGATGCGTAAGAGTCGCCTGCGCCAAACGTTTTTAATACTTTGGTTAGATAGGCATGGCCTCTGAATGTTTCGCCTGATTTGGAATAAGCATATGATCCTTCTACACCGTGCTTAATCACTACTAATTCTGGAGAGTATTTAAACAAATGGTTAATAGTCTCAGAGTTGCTGCCCTCTGCAACGTTTTCCATCACATCAAATTCATCACGTGTACCCACCACAACATCTGCCTGCTCCGCTACTAATGAATAATAAACAGATGTTTCTTCAGGTGATGCCCATGTATATCCACGATAGTCCAATTCAAAAACAATCTTCACATCATTTTTTTTGGCTAAATGAATGGCTTTTAAGACTGCTTCACGGGAAGGGCTTTTAGCTAAAGCTGTACCTGAGACAAGAAGAACTTTTGCTTTTTTAATATAGTCTTCATCTACCTCAGATGGCTGTAAATAAAGGTCAGCCACTTCATCACGGTACATTAAAATACTGCATTCTTCCGGACTTTTAATCTCTGTAAACGCTAATCCCGTTTTATGTCCTTCTTGATCAATCACCATGTTGGATGTATCCACGCCAACACCGCGCATATACTGCTCAATAAATCGTCCGTGCTGGTCATTGGCAATTTTGCCGATAAATCCTGCTTTTAATCCAAGCTTCGAGGATCCAATCGCAATATTGGCAGGTGAACCGCCGACATATTTTTTAAATGTCATCGTTTCTTCCATTGGACAGTTGTATTCCACCGCGTTTAGGTCCATGCATGCACGGCCGATGGCGATTAGGTCAAATTCTCTATCAGAATGAAATTGAAGGTTCATTTTTTTATAACATCTCCTTTATTTACGGTTTAGGATCCATTCGTGTGCTGGCTCATTGTGAAATTTCCAAATGCGTGTAGGCCCTGCCATTACATTCAGGTAATAAGATTCATAACCATCAGGAACCCCAACTGGATGGTATCCGGCAGGTACTAACACGACGTCGCCATTCTCTACTGCCATGGTTTCATCAAGAGAACGGTCATCTGTATATACACGTTGGAAGACAAATCCTTGACGTGGGTTCATTTCATGATAGTAGCTTTCTTCTAAAAATGACTCATTCGGCAAGTTATCTTGATCATGCTTATGTGGCGGATAGCTTGACCAGTTTCCGCTTTCTGTGAATACTTCTACCACTAGTAAGTTATTTGCGGAAGGGTTTGAATCTGGTAAGATATTATGAACTAAACGCTTATTGCTATATTTCCCTCTATTTTCAATTCCATTGTCT
Organism: Bacillus sp. AFS037270; assembly: GCF_002585305.1. The sequence goes on from NZ_NUNF01000035.1 coordinate 44,454, forward strand.
TCCGCTTTAATTAACATTGTAGGCAATTGTTTAAAGGATGGGGAGTAGCAAAGAGCAACCCGAGCTTGACTCACAGCCTCCACCTCAAAAGAACGATCATTCGATACGTAAACACTATCTGTTGGTTTCTTTTCAAATACGCTTTCTCTAGTACCTATATTTTTAAATGCTTGTTCATGGTCGGAAACATTGATTTTCCCTGTTAGTGCGACAATGCAGCATTCTACTTTAGCTAGTTCTTCTGTATATGTACTACCTGGAGTAAGGTCAATTACTTTAAACCCCACATATTCTAATGAAGAATTTTCACTTGTTACTTCATGAACGATGGTTACACCTGGTGACGTTTCTTTAAGATTTGGTTTTCGGAGTAATTTACTCACTTTGTAGTTTCCTCCTATTTTATGTGAATTCTAGTAATGGCTATTATCCTAGCAACATAGCAGGATAATAGCCGAATGTTACAGTTGCTCGAAACTTATTCAAATGATGGAGCTTTATAATTAGCTGTAACTACTTTTTTACGTGTATAAAAGTCTACACTGTCTTTCCCGTTTGCAGGTAATGTTCCATAGAAGGAAGATTTCCAGCCAGAGAATGCAAAGAATGCCATTGGCGCTGGAACACCCAAGTTAATCCCAAGCATACCTGCATCAATATTTTCACGGAAGTAACGAATCGCTGAAGCGTTTGAAGTATACAGACATGCACCATTTGCAAATTCTGATTGATTCGCTGTTTCCACAGCCTCTTTTAGGTTTTTAACACGAACGATTGATAGGACTGGAGCAAAGATTTCATCTTTCCAAATCGCCATATCAGTTGTAACATCATCAAAAATAGTTGGTCCTACAAAATATCCTTCTTCAGGAAGGTTTCCTCGGCCATCACATACTAATGTCGCACCTTCTTCAATACCCTTATGGATATACCCTAATGTCCGTTTCTGATTTTCTTCGCGGATCACTGGGCCTAAGAATACGCCTTCATCCAAGCCGTGACCGATTTTTAATTCTTTTGACTTTTCTACTAATCTATCAAGAAATGCATCGGCAATTCCTTCTTCTACGGTTACAACAGAACAAGCCATGCAGCGTTCACCAGCTGAACCAAAGGCAGACGCAATAACGTTGGTTGTAGCAAGTTCTAAATCCGCATCATTTAAAACGACTGAATGGTTTTTAGCTCCTGTTAAGGCTTGAACACGCTTAAGGTTTTGACTTCCACGTTTGTAAACATATTCTCCGACAGGTTTTGAACCGACGAAGGAAATGGCTTTTACTTCTGGGTGATCCAACAGTCCATTTACCACATCATGTGCACCGTGAACAACATTGAAGACACCTTTAGGAAGACCGGCTTCCTCTAATAGTTGTGCAAGTTTTTGCGCTAAAAGCGGTGTTCTTTCAGATGGTTTAAGAACGAAGGTGTTACCAACCGCAATCGCCATTGGGAACATCCAGCATGGCACCATCATTGGGAAGTTAAATGGGGTAATCCCGCCAACTACACCAATTGGATAACGATAATTTGTGATTTCTACATCTGTTGCAATGTTAGTAAGCGAATCTCCCATCATGAGTGTTGGAGCACCAGCGGCAAATTCTACATTCTCAATTCCGCGTCCTACTTCACCTAATGCTTCAGAAAGGTTTTTGCCATTTTCAACCGTAATAATACGGGCTAATTCTTCTTTATTTTTTTGTAAAAGTTGGTGGAAGTCAAATAAAATTCTCGCCCGCTTTTGCACCGGTACGTTTTTCCACTTTTCAAATGCCTTTGCTGCTACTTCTACAGCATAATCAACTTCTTCTTTTGTTGAAAGAGGAACTTGGGCAATAATTTCTTTTTTAGCAGGATCGTAGACATTCTCAAATTGTGCTGTTTTACTTTCTACCCATTCACCATTTATATAGTTTTTTAGTTTTTCTACCTTCACCATTACATTAGTCATATGTTCTTCCTCCTTAAGAAATATCCATTGTAGTTTTTGAGTATATTAGATTGCAAAATCATCTAGTTGGCTGATAAAACTAGTAAAGTACTTTCAAGTGTTTATCACATGTTGGTTATGTTTTGGTTATCTTTGATTACATCTTAATACTAAAAACGCTTTCAGTCAACTGTTTTTTTATTATTATTTGGGAATTTTGCTTACAGTTTACCAGTTAAGAACTGTGCTTCACCAAATCCAAAGCTCCAGTCAGCAGCCCCGTTCGTTACCATTGAAATCATGATATCATTCGGTTCGATTCCGCACTCTTCTCCTAACCCTTGCACTAATAGATGATAAAAATCCTTTTTTTGCTTATCACTTCGTTGGGTACTTGTGACAGAAACAATCACTACATTGCGGCTTCTCTCAAATCCTAAACCAGTGTCTTCAATGATTAGCTCATTTGCTGGATGCTGGGTTACGATTTGGTAACGATCTCTTTCAGGGACACCAAACGCCTTCACAACAGCACGGTGGGAAACATCTAATAATTGTTTCAACTCGTTTTCATTTCGTCCTTCTATTAAGTCAAATCTAATTAACGGCATTCGATCCCCTCCAATTAGCTTTATTTCTAATACCAACTTTTTAATTAATTATTGAGTATATGTTGGTTATATTTTGATTATATCATAACACTATTTTGGGATTCAACCGATAATTTCATCTTACTTTAAAAAGTTAGAAGAACTTGGATACAAACAAATACAGATTTATAACATGTTGATTGGAGCGAAGCCGCCTGGAGCGGAAATTAGCTTTCAAAATTAACAATAAGGCTGATGTCAAAAAAGCCTTTCCTCATAATCGAAGAAAGGCTTTTTATTCTAAATATATAATCCCTCTTTAATAGATTTCAACGTTAGTTCATTAGACCACTCTGGTTTATCAGGATAAGCAAATACTGAATTCGTTACAATTCCATCAAATTTCATTTCTCTTAATTTCCGATATAAGGCTTCAAAGTTTATTTCCCCTTCACCAGGATTCAAATGCTGGTGGATGGTTACGTTTGCATTTGGCGGATTAATAATATACCGCAAGCCAAATGCAGCTTTATGATTAAGAGTATCAGCAATTAGAACATGTGCAAGTAAATCTCCTGCTTCATCTAAGTGTTGGGCCACATCGCCGATCCCATCATCGTAAAAGAAAGCATGTGCTACAGAATATACTAACTTAATCCAATCTTTATCGAATGCGCGTATCATTCGGATGGCCTCTGTATTCAACTCAATAAAATCATTAGGATGGGATTGTAGATTTAATTTAATACCCTCTCTTTCAAAAATAGGCATTAGCTCTTCCATGGATTTTACAAAAGCAGCTTCACTTTCAACTGGACGGCTTTTGTCACCAGCGAATTCACTGTTCATTAAATCTACTCCTAAATCAGAAGTGATTTCAATACAGCGTTTCCAATTTCTTACGGCCGCTTGGCGTTCTTGTTCATTTGGTGAAGACCATTGTTGAACTGGAAGTACGGAAGAGATTCGAACACCCGCATCTGAGCAATATCTTTTTAAATCTTTTATCAACTGCTTATCAACCTTTGGATATTCATAAAACCAAATAAAATCTTTACGTGGAGATAGCTCTACCCATTCGTACCCTAATCTAGCAACTGCATCGATAGTCTCTTTTAAATTAGTATTGTCACGATAATGTGACGGATCGTATGCTAAACGCATTCTCTTGCTCCCCTTTCTTTGTAGGCCAAAGCGCTTTCATTTTTCCTTCGGAAAACCAATATTTTTAGTATATGTTGGTTAACTTTTGGTTATCTATAAGTTCATATTAATACTAATCGTTCCTACAATCAATATCTTTTTTCATTTTTTTAAGAAAAGTGCAAAAAAAGATCCCCATCCATACGTGGCGTTAGCCGATAAAGAGGGGGAGTGATCTAGCTATCTAGTCAGCAAGGACAAGTTGGATGTTATGATTTTTAGCGTATTCTTGATAGGTATCATTCGGCACCTTATCGGTAACGAGATAATCAATATCATCTAAACTGCAATAGGTCATTAAGCCATACTTATCAAATTTATCGTGATCTACCAATAAATAGACCTCTGAGCTCCTGCTCACAATCGTCTTTTTTAATTCACTTTCTAGTGGAGATGCATTTGTTACACCGTTTGATAGGGAGATACCGGTAGAAGCCATAAAGGCTTTCTTAATATTGTAATCTTTTAGTAAATCCATATTCTGTGGGTTCACAAATGAACTGGTTTTGCGTTCAAGCATTCCACCGATTGAAATGACATTTATTTTTTCATGGGGAATCGCACTAACAATTAAATCAATATTATTGGTGAAAATGGTTAAATGTTTTTCCTTTAAATATTCAAACATTTCAATGGTCGTTGTCCCTGAATCTATGAAAATAAAATCTCCATCTTCGATGAAACTTGCGGCTTTTTTCGCAATTAATTCTTTTTGTTCTTGATTCCGTACACTTCTTTCTTGAAAAGATTCCAGCTTTTTATGAATGGAGGATACCCCTCCGTACACTTTTTTCAGTTCCCCGCGATCGACTAACTCTTGTACATCACGTCTGATGGTGTTTTTAGATACATCAAAAACTTTAACCAATTCGTCTAATGAGGCGGATTGATGTTCGAGTACATATTCTTGAATTTTTTTTATACGCTTTTCCTTAATCATCTATTTCACCCTAGTCTTGCAATAAGTTTTTTGTTATCGTTTACATTATAGTATAACATATATATAACCAACAAATAACCAAAACTTCTCTTCTTTTTAAAAAAAGAATGTCAGGATTCCTTTAATGGCCGACGATAAGATGGATGCCGTTTTCACTAGCGTATTTCTGATAAGACTCGTTCGGAGTGGTGTCGGTAATGATATAATCGATTTCACTTAAACTGCAGTAGGTCATTAAACCGCATTTATCAAATTTATCGTGGTCGACCAATAAATACACCTCTCTGCTCCTGCTCACAATCGTCTTTTTTAACTCACTTTCTAATGGGGAAGCATTGGTTACTCCGTTTGATAGGGAGATACCGGTAGAGGCCATAAAGGCTTTCTTAATATTGTAGTCCCTTAGTAAATCAAGATTTCGCGGGTTGCCAAACGAATTGGTTTTAGGATCAAGCATCCCGCCAATCGAAATGATATTTAAATGCTCATACGGAAAGGCACGAATAATCAAGTCGATACTATTTGTAAAAATGGTGATGTGTTTTTCTTTTAAATACTCAAACATTTCAATGGTGGTGGTCCCCGAATCTATGAAGATAATATCGCCATTCTCCACATAACTTGCGGCCTTTTTGACAATGGATCCCTTTTGTTCCTGGTTACGCCTTTTTCTATCTTGAAAGGATTCAAGTTTTTTATGAATCACCGATACTCCGCCATAAACCTTTTTTAACTCTCCACGATCGACTAACTCTTGCACATCACGTCTGATGGTATTTTTAGATACATCAAATATATTAACTAATTCGTCTAATGAGGCTGAATGGTATTCTAAAACATATTCTTGGATCTTTTTTATGCGCTTTTCTTTAATCAATTCATTTCACCCCCTATGAATCATTTAATTTCGATTTATACAAATATATTATCAATATTTACCCAAAACTTCACTATTATTTTTTAAAAAATATTATTTATAGTGGATAAATATTGTAATTTTTGATCAAATATTATTTCGTAGGGTAAGGAATAAATGCAAGATGAAGTGTTTATCGGCTCTATTGGAAAAATTCCATTTCCTGCCACTCGATTTTGTCCGATAGATAGGGTTTATTGATTTCTTCACGCAAAATAAAAAAACCGAGTCCCATTAGGACCGGTCTTTGTGTCTTTCTTCTAGTGTTCGCAGTACTTCTTTAAACGGAAGCCCTTGTTCTACTAATAAAACCTGGAGGTGATAAAGCAAATCGGCGGCTTCCCAGCGAAGTTCTTCATGATCACGGTTTTTTGCCGCAATAATCACTTCAGCTGCCTCTTCGCCGACCTTTTTCAAAATCTTATCGACGCCTTTTTCAAAAAGGTATGTGGTATAGGCACCCTCTGGGCGCTCTTTCTCGCGTTCTAAGATGACTTTTTCTAAAGATTGAAGGATCTGATAGTCTGCTAAATTTGCTTTCCCTTCGACAACCCGTTCAGAGAAACAGCTGACGGCGCCTGTATGGCAGGCAGGACCTTTCGGATACACCTGAACTAGTAATGCATCTTGATCACAGTCATAATTGATGCTGGCAACGGTTTGGGTATTGCCGCTTGTTGCACCTTTATGCCATAATTCCTGGCGGGAACGGCTGTAAAACCATGTTTCCCCACTTTCGATTGTTTTTTTCAAAGATTCCTCGTTCATATAAGCGAGGGTTAACACTTCTTTTGTATCAGCATCTTGGATAATGGCGGGGACGAGCCCCTTTTCATCAAATTTCACGTTCATCGTATGCTCACTCCTTTTTCCCTTAAAAAGCTCTTGACCTCATCAACCGATGTTTCTTTGTAATGAAAAATGGAGGCAGCAAGCCCCGCATCGGCCTTACCTTCTATGAAGGCTTCAGCAAAATGGTCGGCATTCCCTGCTCCGCCTGAAGCGATCACAGGAATCGTTACAGCTTCACTAACCGCTTTTGTTAGTTCTAGGTCAAAGCCATCTTTTTCACCATCGCTGTCCATACTTGTAAGCAGGATTTCTCCGGCACCAAGCTCTGCAGCTTCGACTGCCCACTCGACTACTTTTTTCTCTGTTGGTGTACGGCCGCCATGGGTATAGACACGCCATGTCCCGATCTCAGGATCAAATTTCGCATCGATCGCGACCACAATGCATTGGGAGCCAAAGTAACTGGCTCCTTCTCTGATGAGATCAGGATTTAAGACTGCTGCAGTGTTAAGCGACACTTTGTCGGCACCGGCGCGGAGAATTCTTTTCATATCCTCTAAGGCATTGATTCCACCGCCAACGGTAAACGGAATCGCAAGCTCTGATGCTACCGCCTTAACGACCTCTACCATTGTTTTCCGGCCCTCAACGGATGCGGAAATATCGAGAAATACTAATTCGTCCGCCCCTTGTTCATCATAAAAACGCGCTAATTCTACCGGATCACCAGCATCACGGAGCTGGACAAATTGAATGCCTTTCACGACCCGGCCGTCTTTTACATCAAGGCAGGGAATAATTCGCTTGGTTAATGTCACTTTACTCCCACCTCTTCCAATGCTTCCTTTAAAGTAAAGCGATTTTCGTAAAGGGCCTTGCCCACAATCGCGCCGCTGATTCCTTTGCTTGCAATGGCCTGTAAATCAGCTAGACTGCTGACGCCGCCGGAGGCAATCACCGTTTTCCCAGTCACTTCAGCCATTTCGCAAACAGCGTCAATATTCGGACCTGCCAGCGTTCCATCTGTTGCAATATCAGTAAAAATAAAGGTCTCCGCACCTGCATCGGCAAAACGTTTCCCAAGCTCGAACGCCTTAACGGATGATGTGTCGAGCCAGCCATGTGTGGCGACATATCCGTTTTTCGCGTCAATGCCTACCGCGATTTTTGCGCCATACTTTTGAATCATTTCGATGGCGAACTCTGGGTTAGATACCGCAATACTACCAATAATGACGCGATCCACACCGTTTTCAAGATAATGCAGGATGTCCTCTTCCGAGCGGATCCCGCCGCCAATTTGAACCTTTGCCTCAAGGTTTTGTGCGGCCTCAATGACAAATCGGTCATTAACGCGCTTGCCGTCTTTGGCTCCATCCAAGTCGACCATATGGATCCATTCGGCACCAGTTGCGGCAAAGCTTTTCGCCATTTCAAAAGGGGAATCCCCATAAACCGTCTCTTGATCGTAATCCCCTTGGAGGAGACGGACACATTTTCCTCCGCGCATATCAATTGCCGGATAAATCGTTAAACTCATCGAACCGTCTCCCTTTCCGAAGCCATTTTTAAAAAGTTATCTAAAAGAGCCATCCCCAGTTTGCTGCTTTTTTCAGGGTGAAATTGCATGCCATAAATATTATCCCGTCCTACTACTGCGGATACTTGTTCATGGTAGTCAGCTTTGGCTAACAGTGCCTCATTACGGTCGGCATCAACAAAATAGGAATGCACGAAATAAACGTAATCTTCGGTTAGGTCGTTTAAAAGAGGGGAATCTTGAACAAATTCAAGCCTGTTCCAGCCCATATGCGGTACCTTGTAGGTTTCGCCTGCCGGTGTAGTACCTGGAAAACGGCGGACCTTACCCGGAAGCAATCCAAGTCCTTTTGTCGGACCATTTTCTTCACTTTCTTCAAAAAGCAGCTGCATGCCAAGGCAGATGCCTAATAGCGGCTTACCGGTTGCAGCGAATTCCTTTATCGTATCTACCTGTAAGCGTTCCATTGCATCACGGAAGGAACCAACTCCCGGGAGAATGAGTGCATCGGCATTGAGTAACTCGTCTTTATCAGCGGAAATGAAATAATCTGCTCCTAGCCGCTCAAGGGCTTTGCTGACGCTAAACAGGTTTCCCATCCCGTAATCTACGATTCCAATCATCTCTGTCACCTTCCTTAGTCGGTATTTGCCCTTGCTCGCTTTAAAGCATTCCTTTGGTTGATGGTACGCCTTTGATGCGTGGATCAACGGTCGTTGCTTCGTCTAACGCTCTCGCTAATGCCTTAAAAACGGCTTCAATCATATGGTGGGTGTTCTGACCATAATGGACGATGACATGAAGGTTCATCCGGGCCTCTAGGGCAAGCTTCCAGAGGAATTCGTGAACAAGCTCAGTATCAAATGTTCCCACCTTTTGGCTTGGGAATTCTGCGCGCATTTCGAGGTGCGGGCGGTTGCTAAGGTCCACGACTACCTGTGCAAGCGTCTCATCCATTGGTACAAATGCATTTCCGTAACGCTTGATGCCGCGTTTGTCACCAAGGGCTTCTCGGAGGGCCTGGCCCAAACAGATACCGATATCTTCAGTTGTATGATGGTCATCGACTTCGATGTCCCCTTTGGCATCGACGGTTAAATTAAATTGACCGTGCTTGGTGAATAAATCTAGCATGTGGTTCATGAACGGGACGCCGGTTTCCAAATTGGACTGGCCTTCTCCATCAATATCAAACGCTAGTTTAATTTGTGTTTCGCCTGTATATCGTTCAATACTTGCTGATCTTTCCATATCTGGTGCTCCTTTAACTTATTTATTCTTCAGCCTTGTCTCAACTGCACGAGCGTGGGCCTCGAGCCCTTCCATCCGGGCGAAGGCTGCGATTTTAGCTCCGTTCTCCTTCAAAGCCTTTTCACTATATATAATTACACTAGATTTCTTCTGAAAATCATCGACATTCAGCGGGCTGGAGAACCGTGCTGTTCCATTTGTCGGCAAGACATGGTTCGGTCCGGCGAAATAATCGCCGACCGGCTCTGAGCTATATCGTCCGATAAAAATGGCTCCGGCATGACGAATTTTCCCCAGCAGCTCCATCGCATTTTCGGTGATTACTTCCAGATGTTCCGGGGCTAATTGATTTACCGTTTCGACCGCTTCGTCGAGATCAGCTGTTACATAAATCGCACCGTAATCGGCAATGGCACGAGAAGCGATATCCCTGCGTGGCAGTACAGCAAGCTGTTTTTCCACTTCCGAAGAAACCGCCTCTGCTAACGCAAGCGAAGGTGTGACAAGAACACTGCAGGCGCGCGGGTCGTGCTCGGCTTGTGATAACAAATCAGCCGCCACTTCATCAGCACGGGCTGAATCATCTGCTAAAACGGCAATCTCACTAGGACCGGCAATCATATCAATATCCACATCACCAAAGACTTCGCGTTTGGCTAGCGCGACAAAGATATTTCCAGGGCCGGTGATTTTATCAACAGGAGCAATCGATTCTGTTCCATAAGCAAGAGCAGCAACCGCTTGAGCCCCGCCCACTTTAAAAATTTCTTTGACACCTGCTTCTTTTGCGGCAACTAACACCGCTGCAGGAAGTTTCCCTGATTCATCTGGAGGAGATACCATCACAATCCGCTTCACCCCAGCTACCTTCGCCGGAATCACATTCATTAAAACGGAAGATGGATAGGCCGCCGTGCCGCCTGGTACATACACCCCCACTGAATCAAGCGCGGTGATTTTTTGACCAAGAATTGTTCCATTCTCTTCAGTAGTCATCCAGGACGGGCGGAGCTGCTTTTCATGAAAAGACTTAATATTCTCCGCTGCTTCTCGTACGATGTCAATATACTCTTGATCTACTTGCGAATAAGCAGCTTCTATTTCACTTTCGGTCACCGAAAAAGAAGGTAATTGAACACGGTCGAATTTTTCCGTAAACTCTTTTAACGCCTCATCGCCGCGATTACGGATTTCGGTAATAATCCCTTTAACAACGGCGAGCTGCTCGGAGGTGCCTGCTTCAATCGACCGTTTGATGGAAACCAGTTCATTTACTTTTAAGATTTTCATCTCTATTGCCCCCTACACTACTTCACTAAGTCGTTTCACCATATCATCGATCTGCTGATCTTTAAGGCGGTAACTGACAGGATTGACCACAATTCGTGAGGTCACATCCTTGATTCTTTCATACTCTACAAGCCCATTTTCCTTTAATGTCCGTCCGGTTGACACAATATCAACGATCCGGTCAGATAGGCCGATGATCGGAGCTAGCTCAATCGAACCGTTTAATTTAATAATTTCAACCTGTTCTCCCTGCTCGCGGAAGTAAGCCTCAGCCACATTCGGATATTTGGTTGCGACTCGAGGAGCAACTTCATTCATTTTTGTATCTGGAAGGCCGGCAACTGCCAAATAGCAGTAGCTGATTTTTAAATCGAGAAGTTCGTAGACATCGCGCTCTTCTTCTAGTAGTACATCCTTCCCGGCAATTCCGACATCAGCTACACCGTGCTCTACATAGGTAGCGACATCCATCGGCTTTGCTAAAATAAATCGTAAGCCCTCTTCGGGAACGTCAATAATCAGCTTTCGTGAATCATCAAATTCCGGCGGCAGCTTGTAACCTGCTTTTCGGAGAAGTTCTACGGCCTCTATAAAAATCCGCCCTTTTGGCATCGCAATTGTTAATAGGTTACTCATTGGCGCGCCCTCCAATTAAATAGGTTGTCTCGGCAAACCGTTTCGTAAACGCATCAAGATTTCTAACGCCGGTGATATCCTGTAGGACAGCTTTTTGCCCTTGCTCATGCATGCTTGCAGCCAGTTCGAATGCTTCCTTACGTCTTTCCTGACTGAAGAAGATGCAGTGTGTCGTGTTTTCCAGCTGCCCGCCTTGAAGTGCTTCTAGGAGCATATCCATTCGGACGGCAAAACCAGTCGCGCTCGCTGTTTTGCCAAATTTCTCTATTAAACTATAGCGGCCGCCATTTCCAATTGGGAAGCCCACATTTCCGGCATAGGCTTCAAAAAGGATACCGGAATAATAACTCATATGGCTGACAATCGTAAAATCAAATTTCACATATTCTGCCACGCCATAATCTTTGATAACCTCCCACAATTCCTTGAGTTCAAGGATGGCCTGTTTACCTTTGTCATTCTCGATGATATCGAGAGCCAAACTAATGATCTCTTCTCCTCCTCGTAATTCGAGAAGCTGCAAGAGTCTTTTTTTATCAATGGATGATAGTGGAAGCGAGTTTACGTGCTCGCGGTAGCCTACATAATTTTTTTCAAATAAATATTTTCGTAATGTGGTGGCTCTGCCATTTGTACCAAGGATCTGAACAAACAGTTCGTTCGCAAAGCCTACATGTCCGATTGAGACTTGAAATTGCTCAAGTCCTGCTTTTTTTAATGAAGAAATCAGCAGGGCAATAACCTCTCCATCACAAGAAACAGTTTCCTCATTGAGGCATTCAACGCCGATTTGTTCAAATTCTGCCGGACGTCCGCCTTCGCGCTGCTGGGCACGGAAGACATTGGCAGAGTAGGCTAATCTTACGGGAAGATCTTCGTTTAAAAGCTTAGAGGCAGCTACCCGGGCAATCGGAGCGGTCATATCAGGTCTTAGTACGACAGTATGCCCTTCTTTGTCGAGCAGTTTAAATAACTGCTGGTCTGCGATTGCAGAGGCTGCTCCAACGGTTTCGTAATATTCAAGTGTTGGGGTTTCGATAAATTGGTAACCCCACAGTTTCAGGGTATCTGCCACCCCGGTGCGGACTTGATGCTTTTTTTCATATAGTTCAGGTAATGTGTCCCGCATCCCCAGCGGCTTTTCAAACATAAACAAGCGGCTCATTCTGCTCATCCTTTATCTTCTGATTTGCGATTATTTTAAAAATCCTTTAGTCTGCTAATGTGCTAATAAACTAAAGTTTACCTTTTTACTCACGACCCGTCAATCAAAAATACTTAAGTTTCTTATATTTTAAACTAGTTTTACATCGAGTACGCATAAATTTTGCAAATTTTCGCGAGATTCAGCAGAATTTGTGTTATTTTAGGAACCAAAGCTCAAGCGCCTTGGTCAGCCCCGACAAGCATAAGACCAGCTGGCCGAAACGTTGCTTTTTAACCTTTTGGACGGATTGGCTCATGACCTCGAG
>NZ_NUNF01000036.1 GCF_002585305.1 Bacillus sp. AFS037270
ATTATTCGGGTTATAGTTCAGATGCTGGGGTTCTTTCCATTTAATCGTGTACCTCTTCGACCGATACTTCGTTATGATGGTAGGAATGAAAGCTGGTTATTAAAGTATCAAGATGTTCGACTTGTTCTCCGTAATCGATAATTGTAGCGATAATTTGCATGGAATGATATAAATGCGGATTATCATGATCGTTGTTTTCTCTTACATGCTTTAAATAGAAATCGAACAACTCTTTTTTATTAATGTAGTTTATTTCTTTATCACCTGAGGACGGAGTTGGGACTTTTCCAATAAAGCGGAGTAAAACCTGTTCATGATGATAGATTAAGCTATCTAATTGATCTTGGATCGACTGTTTAAAGCTATCGGAAAGCTGTAAAAGTTCGTTTTCAAAACGATGCAGCCTTTTAAGTGTATCCAAGGCTTTTTTAGCCGTTAAATTTAATTGACGATAAATAACCAGCTTTCTTGATTTTTCCAGCTTAACTTTTTTAAAATAACTGCGTTCTTCTTTATACATCGTATACAACTGCTCCATAGAAAGAATGCTCTCTTTAAAAGTCTTAATATCTGCTTTAAGTAATTGGTGATCATAGTCATGTCTGGTGCTTAAGCGAATCCATTTAATGATTTCTTCTGTTGTATTTACTATTTTAAAGTAAAGTTTATTTTCATACTTTGGCGGCATAAAGATGAGATTGACTAAAAAAGCGGAGAATACCCCAATCATAATGGTCGAGAAACGAATACCAGCAAACTGAATAAAATTACCGCTTTGCATCTCCATGATAGAAATTAAGGTTACGAGTGATAATCCGATTGTATTTTCTAGTTTAAACTTAAGATTTAGAAGAATAACAATAATGGCGGCCAGTCCGATGACAATGATGTGATTTCCTAAAAGAAGAACAAAAATTACCGCAAACAAGGCACCAATAATATTTCCTTGAATCTGTTCAATAATAGTCAAATAAGAGCGGTATATGGTCGGTTGAATCGCAAAAATTGCTGCAATCCCGGCAAAGACAGGGGATGGGGAATGCACCAGCTGGCCAATAAAGAGGGATAATGCAATGGCTATTCCCGTTTTTAAAATGCGGGCACCTAACTTCATTTAATTAATTTCCTTTCGAATGTTCGTTTATCTGTTCAATGAATAACAAATATGTACTATACAATGTTTACCCCATTTTATCAAGAGATATTATATCAATTTATATATTCAATTTATATGAAAAAAATGTTAAAAAAACGTCCGCTAGAATCAGCGGACGTTTCATATAAAAATCGACTTTGGAAATTGTCTAGCTTCAGCACCCAGCGGCTAGTGTCCTTCGCGCTTCTCCCTACGATAAGTCAACATCGAATCACTGTCGCTCTTCGTGTTGTCTAGCTTCAGCGCCTTAACAAGGCGCTTCCGCATTTCGGTTTTCCTTTATCTCAGTCGAAGCACTCCAGGCCGTACGCCGCTAAACGGGACGCTTTCGCTTTTCTTTCATCACTCTGTTGATACAGATGGATCTGCCTGCTCTTTAACAGGGAGAATTTGCACAAAGTGATTTTCTGGATTTTCTAAAAGGCTTCTAAGCTGTTCTGCCTCTTCACTTTGACCATTTTGCGCCAGCAAAGTAGTATATTGACCTAATAATTCATTAATATCTTTTTTGCCTTTTTCATCTAAATTGACAACAGATACTTTGGCACCTTTTGCAACACGACGCTGAATGGCATCTTTGGTTAGACCCAATTCAGGCTGATGACGGACATAAACAACACCACCGGTCATACCTGCACAAATCCATGGACCTGGGTCACCTAAAACAAGGCCGCGGCCATTTGTCATATATTCAAAGGCAAAACCTTTGATATTTGCGTTTGCTCCGATATTTCCAGCTTCTTTTTCGTGGATAGGCTTCTTCACGGCACCACCAATAATTAAATCAGCGCCAGAGAGACGGATTCCCGCACGGGCATCAGCATTTCCTTGAGCAACGAGAAGACCTTTTTGAGCACCGTAACCGAAACCTTTACCAACAGAACCATTGAGGTAACGGCCATTTTTACCTTTAGACTTAAGAACATGAATATTACCGCCGAAGGAAGTTTTTCCGACTCCGTCTTGTCCGCCGCCATTGACAGTAATTTCAATTCCCTCACTGTTATATGCACCTAAACCGTTACCAGGGATAGAGCCTTCCTTATATTTGAGCTGAACAGGAGCCAGCTGCTTATAGGAACCATCTAGTCTGCCGCGGACGCGGTGGCAGGATACCCGGCTTCCTAGTACCCTTTGTTCAGATGTTACACTTAAGAACTCACGTGAAGAATGAAGCTGATCCACACTTGCATCAAGATATTCTGCACCGGCAGCCACCTGCATTTGAACTTCATCCATTGATTTTGAAGCTTCAACTTTTGCAAATTGGCTAATTTCAAGCGTTTTTAACAGGTAAGATAGGCTAAGTTGGTTTTCACCCTTAATCTGCTCAAGTAGTTCAGAATGACCTACTGCATCTTGTAAATTTTTAATACCTAATGAAGCAGCAAGAGCTTTTAATTCCGTTCCAAATGCAGTAAATAGATTCATAATTCCTTGAACTGCTAAATCTAATTGTCTAGGAACAAAACGTCGAAGGCCGTGTTCTTTCGCTTGTGCTTCTGATTCAATTTGGGTTGCAATACCAACATGGCAAGTATCCAAATGACAGCCGCGGCATGTTGTACAACCAATTGAAAGCATTGCTAATGTACCGAAACCAACACGGTTAGCACCTAAAAGCATAATTTTAATAACGTCCATGGCGCTCTTCATGCCGCCATCTGCCCAAATTTCTACTTTATGGCGAAGACCGCTTTCTAATAGGGCATTGTGAGCTGCTTTAACCCCAATTTCGACAGGCAAGCCAACATATTGAAGGGCATGGATTCTAGCTGCACCTGTACCGCCATCAAAGCCGCTTAGTGTGATGATATCTGCACCAGCTTTGGCAATACCAACTGCGATTGTACCGATATTTGGTACAACTGGTACTTTAACCGCAATTTTAGCTTGGTCATTGGCTGTTTTTAATTCTAAAATCATTTGGGCCAAATCTTCAATTGAATAGATATCATGGTTATTAGATGGTGAAATTAAATCTGAACCAAGTGTTGCGTTACGAGCAGCAGCAACCTTTGCTGTAACCTTTGATCCAGGTAAGTGTCCGCCTTCACCAGGCTTTGCACCCTGACCAATCTTAATTTCTAATAGGTTTGAAGAGTTTAACAGTTCAGCATTTACACCAAAACGGCCTGATGCAATTTGCTGTCCTCTTGTTCTTGGATATTTTCCAAGCATATCCTTAATTTCTCCGCCCTCACCATTTAAACTTACCATGTTCAAACGATCAGCACCTTCGGCATAGGCTCTAAACGCAATTTCGTTCTGAGAACCAAATGACATGGAAGAAATTAAGAATGGTAAATCATGTTCGCCAACACGAAGATCCACTTCTTCTGGTGATACTTGTTTGTCACTCTTTTTAAGTGATACCAAATGACGAATTGTAGTCGGATTTTGCTCTTCTTGCTCAGTTATTTTATCGCGATATGCGTTATAGTCACCGGTAGAAGCAACTTCGCCAATGGCTTTCCAAATACGTGGGAAGAGGTGGAACGTTTTGCCGACTCTTTCTTTATCATTCTGGTAATCTGCTGCTCTTTTGATAGAATCCTGCTTCATTGCTTCGAAATCCATCTTGATTTCATTTGAACCAAAGAAGTTTACGATGTTTAATACTTTGGCAACTTCATCATGTAACCCAATGCTTGAGTACAGTCTGCCGTATCCGCGCAGCTCGTGAATTCCAATCGTAGAAATTACCTTTTCTAACCCTTTTGTTAAAGCACTATATAGGTTTGTTAACGGTTTAGTTGTTTCATCTTGAACGGTTAAGAACATGTAATATGGGCTAATCAAATCTGCTCCTAAACCGAATACTGTAATTACATCATGAAGCGAACGAATTGATGCTGAACGTAGTAGTAAAGAACAGTCTCTTCTTAACTCAGCTTTTACTAATGCTTGATCAATCGCAGAAGTCGCTAAATGTGAATCAATCCAGTAGGAATCTTCTTGGTGTGCTTTCGCATCATCAAGGATCAGCAGTGTTTTACCAGCTTGAACGGCTTGAACCGCTTCATTTGCCAGTCTTTCTAGTGCCTCATCTAATTTTTCGCTGCTTGCAAACGTTGTTGAAATGAAGGCAGCTAATTTCAGCTCTTGAAAATGTTGGACTACCTGATCAAAACTAGGCTGTCCTACCTCTTCTGCACACAAGAATCCAGCTTTTCCTTCCAGTAAAAGAGGAGTGGTAAGCTCAATGACTGCATTTGCTTTTTCAGCGGCAAATAAGACTGGACGTTTACCAACAATGACACGTGTAGAGAAGTGCTCTGTTTCACGGTCACGGTCAATAGCAGGGTTCGTTACAACGGCAACACTTTCTTTAATATAGTCAGCGATATTCACTCGCTCTGGATTAAGGGCTGCAAGTGGGGCGTCATGTCCAAGTGAACGAATCGGCTCGACACCTTTTTCGGCCATTTGTTCAATTAATTGAATATGATCACGTTCCCAGCCAAATGCTTTATATTGTCCGTTGTGAATTTTATCTGGATAACTCATTGTAACAATTTTATTAAATGTTGGAGGCTGAAGTCTAACTCTTGATTCACTAATTGCTAAGCGGTCATTGAAACGGCTGTATACTTCGTTTTGGTATTGGCTATGCTCGAAAACTGCTAATGTCTCACCGTTCCATTTAAAACCAACTTTCTCTCCTGGTGCTAATGGCTTCGGATCATTCACATATTCACTTGAAGGAATAATCCCTGGTTCAGATGAGAAAAGATAAGAGCTTTCAGTTTCAAGCATCCATAGTGGACGTAATCCTAAAGCATCTACACTAAATACTGCCTCATCACCATAGCGGGAAATTATACCTGCTGGTCCTTGAGCAAAGTGTCCCCATGCTTCACGAAGATACGTATATAAATCCTGAAGATGTTCAGGGTATGCTTTGATTTCATTTATGATTGGCGGGAACAATAAATCCATTGTTTCAAATAAAGAGTATCCGTCACGACAGATTAATGTTTCCATAGTACGGCTTAAGTCCTGTGAGTCACTTCCGTCTTTAACAAGCGGAACCCCAATCATTCTTGCTTCATCACGAAGCTTGGCAATGGTATTAATTTCACCGTTGTGACCAAGGACACTAAATGGCTGAACACGGAAAAAGCTTGATAGCGTATTGGTAGAATAACGATTATGGCCTAAAGTCATGGTTGAAGCGACAAGTGGATTCGCTAAGTCATGATAGTAACGAGGCAAAATATCTCCCGCACCCATAACTTTATAAACTACATGATTTTGGCTAAGTGATGCTACATGTACATGCTCGTTTATCTCAAAGTCAATAAGCGCGTCAAACAGATTCTTTGTCAGTTCCTTGCCTTTCTTAGTAGAAACACAGGCAAATTGCCAGAACACAGGATTTTCTTGGATGGCAATTGGACCTAGCGCAGCAGAGTCTGTCACTTCATCTGTCTCAAAAACTAAGGTAAGTTCGTATTTTTCTAGCTTTTTTTGTAGTTCTTGTTTGGTTGATTGCCAGTTTACCTTTTGGCTTATAAACACATGACCGACAGCAAAGTCCTCTTGGTCTGCAAGGTTTGCATCAATGCCGGCAGCAGTTAGTTTGTGTTTCCAAAGCTTTGTTGGAATGTCCATATGGATCCCAACACCATCACCTTCGCCGTTAATAAAACCAGCGCGATGGTTCATTGTAACAAGTGCTTCTATACAGTCAAAAATATTTTTTCTAGTTGGAATTTTACTTTTTTCAAGACAAGCGACAATTCCGCAGGCATCATGTTCCTGCTTATGGAAATCTTTAAATAGGGAAGGGGTCCAGTTTTGTGACATTATTCATGGCTTTATCGGTTCACCGTTAAAGCCGTTTCACCTCCTATGATACTATTAGTTTATAAAACTACTTTTTTAAAGCGGAATTTTTAACTCTTTATTAAGGGTAAAAGAAAAAGATTCAAACAAAGAAATAATAAGCTAATATTATCACAAGAATTTTCAGAAATCAAATAAATATACATTATTTTGGATAAAAAAGTATACTAAAAAATATGCAAATTCAGGAAGAAATAGGTCAGTGTAAACGTTTTCATTCGCGTTTTAAATATAAAGGGGAGTGTTTTCCACTCCCGCTCTTGCATAAAAAATGCATAATTATTCGTCTTTAAGTGAAGAAAATGCATTCCTTACCGCGTGTAATGTCGCTTCGATGTCTTCTTCTGTATGAGCAATGGTTAAGAACCAAGCTTCATATTTTGACGGGGCAAGATTAATTCCTTGGTGAAGCATAAGTTTGAAAAACTTTCCAAACATTTGACCATCAGTTTTTTCTGCCTGCTCATAATTTTCTATTTTTTCATTCGTAAAATAAACAGTTAAAGCGCCTTTTAAACGGTTAATGGTTATTTCAATACCATTCTCCTTGGCAGCTTCCAAAATACCTTCTTCGAGCATAGCCCCTAATCGATCTAAATACTCATACACTCCATCTTGCTTTAAGACTTCAAGGCAGGCAATTCCTGAGAGCATTGATGCAGGGTTTCCAGCCATCGTGCCCGCTTGGTAGGCAGTTCCTAGCGGGGCCACCTTCTCCATAATTTCTTTACGTCCGCCGTATGCTCCAATTGGAAGACCGCCGCCGATAATTTTCCCTAATGCGGTTAGATCAGGCTGCACCCCTAATAAATCCTGTGCTCCTCCATACATAAAACGAAAGGCTGTTATGACTTCATCATAGATAACCAGTGCCCCTGATTCATGGGTGAGGTCATTGACTTGTTGCAGGAAGCCAGGCTTCGGTTCAACAATCCCGAAGTTTCCGACGATTGGTTCAACTAATACAGCAGCAACCTGATCGCCCCATTTTTCTAATGCTTGTTTAAATGGTTCAATATCATTGAAAGGAACCGTGATTACTTCTTGGGCAATGCTCTTTGGCACACCAGCAGAATCCGGTGTCCCGAGAGTAGATGGACCTGAACCAGCGGCAACGAGCACAAGGTCTGAATGCCCATGATAACAGCCGGCAAATTTAATAATTTTATCACGTCCGGTGTGGGCGCGGGCAACACGAATGGTAGACATGACGGCCTCTGTTCCCGAGTTAACAAATCGAACTTTATCTAAGGATGGTATGGCTTCTTTTAACATTTTGGCAAATTTAACCTCATGAGGAGTTGGAGTTCCATAGAGAACTCCCGTCTCTGCAGCACGTTTAATGGCTTCGGTAATATGCGGGTGGGCATGGCCTGTAATAATTGGACCATAAGCCGCAAGAAAATCGATATATTGGTTGCCGTCGACGTCCCAAAAATAAGCGCCTTGACCTCGTTCCATAACCACCGGGGAACCCCCGCCAACTGCCTTGTAAGACCTTGAAGGGCTGTTAACTCCGCCTACAATGTGTTCTAACGCTTCATTATGTAATCTTTCTGAATTTGAAAATTGCACAATCTTTCCTCCTTCATTTACGTATCTCTCTATTTTATCACTTTTTATGTTGAGTTCTATCTGTTTTATATTTTAGAAAATTTGTTGAAATACAGGATTGTTGTTTTATCAATATTATTTGGCTAAACTAATTCTCTAGGGCAATGTATCAGGAGGGCGCAAAATGGAAAATGTAATTCAAGTTAAAAATTTACGAAAAGAGTTTAAAGCCTATTCTAGCCGTACCGGTTTAAAAGGCGCATTTCGGGATTTATTTACCCGTAATTATAAAGTTTTACCTGCTGTGAATGATATTAATTTTTCAGTCAAAAAAGGGGAGATGGTGGGCTACATTGGTGAAAATGGGGCAGGTAAATCCACCACTATTAAAATGCTGACCGGGATATTAACCCCGACATCCGGTGAAATCATTGTTAACGGGATGAATCCGCATAAGGAACGGGAACGATTTGTGCAGACAATTGGCGTTGTATTTGGGCAGCGTTCGCAATTATGGTGGGATATTGCTGTGCAGGAGTCATTCCGCTTGTTGAAAAAAGTTTATAAAGTATCTGACGAACATTACGACCAGCATATGAACCATGTCATTAAGACATTGGATATTGAACCACTTTTAGACAAGCCAGTAAGAAAGTTATCACTCGGTCAAAGAATGCGCTGTGAACTTGCTGCCGCGTTAATTCACAACCCTCCGTTACTTTTCTTAGATGAACCAACCATCGGATTAGATGTCCTGGTAAAGTTGAAAATTCGGGAGTTCTTGAAAGAAATTAATGAAAAATATAACACTACGATTCTACTGACCACTCATGACCTCTCGGATATTGAGGCATTGTGTGAGCGTGTTGTGATGCTTGATGAAGGAAACATCATTTATGACGGAGGATTAAGGGAGTTAAAAGAAAAATGGGGTGACCAGAAAGAATTGCAATTCCAATTTCTTGAGGCAGTCGATATTCCTGCAGTAAAAAAAATAACCAGCGGACTTCCGGTGGTGTGGGAGATAGATGAGAAGGACCAGATTTTTACTGCGACAGTGGAGGATCGTGATGAATTAATTTCACAGGTTATCGCCCAAGTCGTTGCAGCATTCAAAATTAAAGATGTAAAAATAAATGAAACTTCGACAGAAGAAATTATTCGAAATATCTATGAAAAGGGTGCTGTGGAAGTTGGATAAATATTTAGAAATGATTAGAATCCGTTTTTTAATGATGCTGGCATACCGGACTAATTATTATACAGGCATTCTCATTTATAGTATTAATATTGGTGCTTATTATTTTCTTTGGACGGCTATTTATGGTGGAAAAGAACAGATCCAAGGGCTTTCGGTTGTCCAAATGACTACCTATGTAGCGGTTTCCTGGATGGCAAGAGCCTTTTATTTTAATAATCTTGACCGCGAGATGGCTCAAGAAATTATGGAAGGAAAAGTCGCGATTGAACTAATCAGACCCTACAATTATTTAGGAATGAAAACGATGCAGGGTTTAGGGGAAGGGATTTTTAGACTGTTCTTCTTTTCAGCTCCTGGACTTATTATCGTGTATTTTATTTTTCCGATTCAATTCACTTGGGATTTAAGTGTATGGGGGTTATTTGCTATTTCTATTATGTTGAGCTTTTTTATTAATACTGAGCTGAATTTATTAACGGGTATTACCACTTTCTTCTTATATAATAATGCTGGATTAATTCGTGCGAAGCGAGTGGTGATTGACTTGTTTTCAGGTCTTCTTCTGCCAATTAGTTTTTTCCCTGGATGGGCGCAATCTATAATGGGCTTTCTGCCATTCCAAGGAATTAGTTATGCGCCAAGTATGATTTTTACCAAAGGGTTTTCGCATGATCAAGCGATAGCTGCTATCGGCCAGCAATTTATTTGGGTAATCATCTTAATGCTGCCAATTTATTTACTTTGGCATCTAGCGAAAAAACAGTTGATTATTCAAGGGGGGTAATGTGTGTTCTATTTATCGATGTTTTTTCAATATCTATCACAGTATTTAAAAACGAGATTCCAATATCGGGCTGACGTGTTTGTTGAGTTTTTCTCCGACTTGCTCTCGCAAGCCATTAACCTTATTTTTATTTTAGTTGTATTTGGGCACACTCATTTACTGCACGGATGGAACAGGGATGAAATTATTTTTATCTATGGATTTTTCTTAGTCCCATTTGCGGTTTTTTCAGCCTTTTTTAATATTTGGGATTTTAACGAGCGTTACATTGTAAAAGGAGAATTGGACCGAATTTTAACACGGCCCATCCACAGTTTATTTCAGATCATTTTAGAAAGACTTGAACTTGAATCATTGTTAGGTGCCATTACAGGACTTGCCGTTATGTTCTATGCCGGCAGCAGGCTTCATTTAGACATAGATTGGTATGACCCGATTTTGTTTATAGTTTTTGTCGTAGGTGGAGCACTAGTATATGGCGGTATCTTTATTTTGCTTGCTTGTATTAGCTTTTGGGCCGATGCACGGACCTCGCTGATGCCGATGATGTATAATATCAGCAATTACGGCAGATACCCGGTGAATATCTATAATCAATTGATTCGCTTTGTTTTAACATGGATCTTACCATTTGCTTTTGTGGGTATTTACCCTGCAGCCTTTTTCCTTGAAAAACAAGAATGGTACTGGTATTCCTTTTTAACGCCGTTTATTGGGGTTATTTTCTTTATTTTATCAGTGATTGTTTGGAATCAAGGTGTTAAAAAATATCGAGGTGCAGGGAATTAAATTAAGCATTAAACTCTGATGATTGTCCAGCTCCAGCGCCTAGGGGCTCGGGGTCATAAGCCCCTGATCAATGCGCTTCCGCTTTAATATTCCGGGCTAACGCCTGGTTTTTGCTATTTAATCGTCCAAGCCTGCATAGGAATAGAGTAGCGCGTATTCTAATAGGGGTGGTTTCGGTGTTCTATTTCTTACTCCCGGTTGTCATATTTTGCATTTTTATGAGTCTGCGAACATTATTTATTCCTAACACGCTTAGAGGGAAATTTGCTTCGGTTGAGAATTTTTTATATTTAGGGGCTGTCTATTTAACAATCATCCTAGGTTTTGGCATGATCTACATTCTGTTTAATTTAATTGGTATGCCGCTGCTGCGTGAAGTAAATCATCCCCATCATAATATTTTTGAATCAAGCTTTTATTTTAGTGCGATGACGCTTTTTTCAGTGGGCAACGGCGATGTCCTCCCGCAAGGATTAGGGAGGATGGTTGCTGTTATTGAGGCATTGATTGGCTATACATTGCCGGCGGCGTTTGTAGCTAGAGTCGTGCTAAATAGTGAAAAATAACCTCATTTATAGTGATATAGTTGTGTTATTAGGTGAGTTTGGTTACGCTTAGAATAAATAAGAGTACCCAACGGCACTTAAACAATGATCACTAAGCGAAGGAAGAGGTTAAAAATGACAATTGAAATTGGCGTACAGGCACCTGATTTTGAATTAAGGGCAACAAATGGAGAAAATGTTAGCTTAGCAGATTTTAGAGGGAAAAATATTGTGTTATATTTCTATCCGAAGGACATGACTCCTGGGTGCACCACACAGGCATGTGATTTTCGTGATTACCATCAAAGCTTTACTGAATTAGATTGCGTGATTTTAGGAGTCAGCCCAGACTCTCAAGTGAAGCACGAAAAATTTATCGAAAAGTACAATCTGCCTTTTTTACTGTTAGTTGATGACGAACATAAAGTGTCAGAAACGTATGAGGTTTGGAAGCTGAAGAAAAACTTTGGAAAAGAGTACATGGGAATTGAACGGTCGACGTTTGTGATTGATAAGGAAGGTAAGCTAGTAAAAGAGTGGCGTAAGGTAAAAGTACAAGGGCATGTCGAAGAAGCATTGCAGTATGTAAAAGAGAATTTAGTCTAAATTTAGATACCCCCGGTAAAAGTTAGATTAGTTTCAGCTGCTTTCACAAATATTAAATGTCTGATTAGTAGGCAAAGGTTTGGAGATGCTAAGTAAGCATTCTAATCTACCATGGGGTTTTTTTATTTTGTATTTTTATAAAGAAGATTTAATTAACATCATCGTACCAGATAAACCAGATCCATCCGCAGCAAAGGTTCTTCAAGAAACTTTGGGCGGAAGATTTGGGGAGATGCGGACTATGATGCAATTCTTTTTTCAAAGTTCAAACTTCCGTGGGAATCAAAAGCAATACCGTGATTTAATTAGAGGTGTTTTTCTAGAGGAAATAAGCCACGTGGAGCTTGTCCAAACAACGATTAATCAGCTCTTAAATGGCTCAGGAGAAGAAGCAGTGGGGGCTGGTGGAAGTACAGTTGCTCCGCTTGAAGAGGCTATTAAGCACGCGAATCCACATCACTTTATAATGGGAGCACAAAGCTCTTTGCCAGTAGATGCAGCAGGTATTCCCTGGAATGGAAGTTATGTTTATAGTCATGGAAACCTAGTTAGTGATTTATTGGACAATCTAGTGTTAGAGTCTACAGGGGTTCTGCAAAAGTAGCGTATTTATGAAATGAGTTCTAATAAGACATTTAGAGAAACATTAGCTTTCTTGATTGTCAGAGATAACGCCCATCAAAATGCGTTTGCCAAGGCCTTAGAAACACTAGGAGTCGATTGGGCAAAAATCTTCCCGGTGCCAAATTACGATATTAATAAGTATCCAGAATGCCGAAAATATGTAGAAATGGGCTTTCACAATGCACAATTCAATTTTAGATTGGATGACACGCTAATTGGACAAATATTCCAAGGGCAGTCACCAAGTAGGAATGATGGTACACTGCAGGTTGTTCCGCCGCCAAATGGATATCCAGTTCCGGTGCTTTCAGAAATGCCGAACGAACATAGCCCGGGTTTATATGATTTAAATAATTAAATTAGGAAAAGCGGAAGCGCATTGGTCAGCCCCGACAAGCACAAGACAAGCCGGCCGAAAGGTTGCCTTTTAACCTTTTGGACGGATTGACTTGTGACCTCGAGGGGCTAGGCGCTGNNGTCAAAAACTTTTATACTTTTTTAACTTAAAAAGGATGTGTCACGGGTTATGTGCACATCCTTTATTTATTAAATTTCTATAATAATCGGGAGAATCATTGGTTTTCGCTTGGTTTGAGTAAATAAATATTGCCCAACTGACTTTTTAATGTTTTGTTTCATAACATTCCATTGGCGAATATTTTCGGCGTGCATGTCATTGACAGTCTTTTTAACGAGGCGGTTAACTTCTTTGAGCATTTCATCCGAGTCTCGTGCATAAACAAACCCGCGAGTAATGGTATCTGGCCCTGAAATGATCTTTCGGTCGCCTTTGCTAATTGTAATGACAATAACAAGCATTCCATCTTCAGACAGCTGCTTTCTATCACGTAGTACAATGTCGCCGACATCGCCTACACCAATACCATCTACATATGTATCTCCGGATGGAACGGAACGGGTCTGACGGGCAGCTCCATTTTTGATATCGACGACGTCTCCATTTTTAATAATAAATGTATTGCCTTTTTCCACCCCAACGGATTCACCTAACATCCGATGATGGTGGAGCATGCGGTATTCACCATGGATGGGGATGAAATAGGTAGGTTTCATTAAAGTCAGCATAAGCTTTAGGTCTTCCTGATAGCCATGACCGGACACATGCATGCCGGTTGTACTGCCGGAACCGTAAATTACTTTAGCCCCGATTTGAAATAAATTGTCTATAATTTTAGAAACATCTTTTTCGTTTCCGGGGATTGGGGATGCAGCTAATATCACCGTATCTCCAGGGTAAATCGCGACATCACGGAAGTTTCCGCTAGCTAATCGGGATAAGGCTGCCATTGGTTCCCCTTGACTGCCTGTACAGAGGATTGCAACCTTTTCAGCCGGCAGTTTATCCACCTCGCTGGCATCGATTAACATACCTTCTGGAACATTTAAATAACCGCGTTCGATGGCGACATTAACAACGTTCACCATACTGCGGCCAAGCAAGGCTAGCTTCCGATTAGTCCTTAAAGCGGACTCAACCACTTGCTGAACCCGATTGACATTCGATGCGAATGTTGAGATGAAAATTTTCCCTCTAGCTTTTATGAAGGCTTCGTCCATATGGGAACCTACCATTTGCTCAGAAGGTGTAAGCCCTTTACGCTCTGCATTGGTACTTTCTGAAATTAAAACTAAGACACCTTGCTGGCCGATTTCTGCCATTTTATGTATATCGGCATATTGATTATTGGCAGGTGTTAAATCGAATTTAAAATCACCAGTGTGGACCACATTCCCTTCAGGTGTATGAAAGACAATTCCAAGGCAGTCTGGTATGCTATGGCTTACTTTAAAAAAGGAAATATCAACCGATCCGAATTCCAATCTTGAATTGGAGTCAATCGTAATGAGTTTGGAATCTCCTCTTAGCCTATGTTCATCGATTTTTAATTCAATTAATCCAAGCGTAAATCGGGTGGCATAAATCGGTACGTTTAATTTTCTTAAGAAATAGGGAATGCCACCAATATGGTCCTCATGACCATGGGTGACAATTAAGGCCCTGATTTTGTCCTGATTCTCCTCTAGATAAGTAATGTCAGGAATAATTAAATCAATTCCCAGTAGGCTTTCATCAGGGAATTTCCCGCCACAGTCGATGATGAAAATATCGTCTTCATACTGAACAACATACATGTTTTTTCCGATTTCATTAATGCCGCCAAGTGCGAATATCGATAAGGCGTTTTCTGTGTTTTTCATCTTTTTCCTCCCATCTAACTAAATATTTCTTATTATTCCTTCTTGTAACGCTTTGATGCAAAAGAAGGGGTACAACAATCTTAACGTTTTCACATTTTTGAGACATGCGTTATGGAGTCTTTTATAAAATGTACAAGTTGGGACAACAAGAGGGTGGGTGGTGTTATTTGAGCATTAATATTCTAATCAGTTATCCCATTCTAGGATTTACATTGGCGGCTCCAATCGGTCCGGTTAATTCGGCCCGCCTGGATAAGCGAATTAAAAATGGATTTTGGCATGCATGGATTGTTAGAGTTGGATCGAGGATGGCAGATGGGATACCGGCTTTATGTTGTCGATCACAAGTCCGTTATCAATCCTTTTTTTGCTCGGGATTTATGGATCTGTTCTTGCAAAAATAGCCCAAACAAATGGTAAGGAGTCACTTTTAATTTATAGCGGTATGATCTTTCTAGGCTTGACGTTTTGGGATCTATTTGTGGCGGCCCTTACAACTGGGTTCCGAAAACTTCTAAGTGCTAAAAGCTTTATTGCTATATTCATTATTTCAGGTGCATCCCTTGTTGTTTTTGGGGTATATTTTGGATACCAAGGAATTAATGCACTTTGGAGTTAGAAATCTACATACTTTAAAGCCTATTTTCACGAGAAAAGGCATTTGTCCAATGCAAGAAAGCATAAATTGAATATCATTTTATTAGGGCATACCTCCTCAGATAAAATCATTTGGGTCCATAGTGACCCTTTTTTTATTAAATTGAATATCATGATTACAACTTTTCCAAATATGAGTATAGGTGTTAAGATGAAGAAAACAGCCCCACCCTACATAAGGATTTAGTTAATAAAATATCGCTAATGGAGGTAAGTAAATGAAAATCTATACCAAAACAGGTGATAAAGGTATGACGTCCCTAATTTATGGCCAAAGGGTAGCGAAAAATGATTTACGGGTCGAGGCGTATGGAACCTGTGATGAAACAAACTCTATGATTGGTCTTGCCTTAAGTTACTTAAAAAATGAAAATTTCCAAGGGAAAGAAATAATTGAAAATGTATATCATAAAATACAAACAAACCTTTTTCATGTCGGAGCGGAATTGGCTACACCAACAGGGAAGGAAGTTAAGTGGAAGCTTGCGTCTTCAGATATCGAACTATTAGAAAAACAGATTGATGACTGGGATACTACCCTGCCGGGACTTACGAATTTCATCCTGCCTGGAGGGCATCCGGCGGGTGCTGCCTTCCATGTGGCCCGAACAATCGTACGGAGAGCTGAACGTTGTGCGGTTTCATTAGGGGAAGAAGTCAATCCACTAGTCTTGGCCTATTTAAACCGGCTTTCCGACCTTTTGTTTGTAACAGCCAGATATGTCAATTATCAATTAGGGCAGAATGAACAAACCTTACATGGTAATAGTTAGTAACAAATAGTGTTAATTAGATTACAATATTGACAAAAGTACAAAAGACCTAGTAAAATTAATTATAACAATTATAATCTAATAATATTTTTTAGAAAGAAGGTGCATGGCGATGAATCAGTTAAAAGAAGCGTTGGATACCCTGAAGGATACGGGTGTGAGAATTACTCCGCAACGTCATGCGATACTTGAATATTTAATAAACTCGATGTCACATCCTACAGCAGATGAAATTTATAAAGCCCTTGAAGGAAAATTTCCTAATATGAGTGTGGCAACAGTTTACAATAATTTACGGGTATTTCGTGAAGTTGGACTTGTTAAGGAATTAACCTATGGGGATGCATCCGCACGCTTTGATTTTGTAACCTCCCATCATTACCATGTGATTTGTCAAAACTGTGGTAAAATTGTTGATTTCCATTATCCAGGTCTAGATGAGGTTGAACATTTAGCTTCACATGTAACAGGCTTTAAAGTTGATAATCATCGTATGGAAATTTACGGGTCTTGTCCTGAATGTGCTAGTAAAGAAGTGCATTAATAATTAATTTAATGTTTGTTTTATCTAAAAAAAGAGGATGACTAAAACNNGTTTTAGTCATCCTCTTTTTATTTGTTTTCTCTTTTATGATTATAGGATTCATCAAATTGTTTTCCTTCAAGACCAGGATCTAATGTTAATGGTTCGCGGCAGTGCATACACATATCCACCCGACCAAGCATCTTAGTTGGTTTGCCGCAGCTAGGGCACTTCACTTGAATCGTTTTGGTTGAAAGCATTCCAATCCAAAAATAAACGACAGTACTCGCAATAATAAAAAGTAGCCCTAAAAGCATAAAGATGGTCATAATAACTGGTGAAGTCCTAAAATAAATACCGATATACATTACAATAAAACCAATAAAGATTAAGGATAATGCAAAAGTACGTATTTTATTTATCTTATTCGAATATTTTGCCATGTTTCACCCTCCTAGACAAACTATACCATAATTATTTTGTAAGAAAAAATACAAAGAATGTCGAAATTTGTCTTTTAGGAAAGAAGGAAATTAGATTCCACTGTCGAACATATAATGCTACCTGAATAAAATGGAGGAATGATGAATGGAAGACATCCTTCGGCCTATTTATCAAGAAAGGGCGAGTCAATCCAATACACTAGGAGTTTTGTTGGTCGAAAAAAAACGTAAATCAAGTCATATTACTGATTCATTTGATGTTGTTTTATTGATAATTGTAAAAGAGGCTGACCAGTCATTATTTATTAAACATTATACCTACGGTGACAAAAAGGCAGCTATGCATGTCGTGTCAGAATCTCAGCTTCAGGAATGGCTCTTATTGGGCACGAACCGAAAGATATTTGAATGGATTCATGAAGCCAAAATTTTGTTTGATCGTAATGAGTACGTCATGAATTTAAAAACGGAGCTCCGGGATTTTCCTTTTAATGGACGAAAGATTAAAATGGGCTTAGAGTTTGCTAAATTAATACGCCGCTATGTAGATGGTAAAGCGTTATTTGAGAGCGGTCAATTTTTAGATGCCTATAACTATGTTGTGCATTCCTTACATCATTTAGCGCGATTGGCTGTAATTGAAAATGGTCTCCATCCGGAACTTACGGTTTGGCATCAGGTAAAACAAATAGAGCCAGAAATTTATAAATTATATGTTGAGCTAGTGAATAGTGAAGAAACATTAGAAAAAAGACTGGAGCTTTTGTTCTTGGCCAGCGAGTTTCTGATTCATTCCAGAACAAGTATTGGTACTTCTCATTTATTGGATGTACTACGCGGGAAGGAATACTGGCTGTTTAATGAAATTATGAACGAGAAAGAATTAATCCCTTATTCTGTAGATTTAGCAGTGCTCATTGAATATTTAATTGAAAAACATTTAATAGAAGTAGTCAATTTAGAAACCAAAGGTAATGGTATCTTTCATAGATGTTATCGCATTTCATAATTATTTTAAAAAAATAATAAAAGGTATTGACCTTTATAAAAATACTTGGTATATTAATAACCGTCGCTGCGAAACATTCTTATAAAGTTTTCGTAAGTGACGGTTAAAAAACAAAAAAAGTGTTGACACTAAAGTGATGATGTGTTAAATTAATAAAGTCGCTTGTGAACGACATGAAATTGTTCTTTGAAAACTA
>NZ_NUNF01000037.1 GCF_002585305.1 Bacillus sp. AFS037270
GCTAATGCGATCTACCCATTTTTATAAGTAAGTAGAAGACAAATCCACAAGTTTATGAATATTAAAACAAAGAACAAAACCTAATCAACATTCACACGAAGGTAAGTAAAGAAACTTAGCGATGCTTATAGAAGCATCGCTAAGTTTCTTTCTATTAATCCTGTATTTGTTGAATTTTCACCTGGTTAGTCTAAAAGCACAAGGCACGGTAAATAGACATGAAAGACGGTCCCGGTTCCCAGTTGACTCTCGACTTCAATTTTTCCTCCATGTGCTTCTACAATGGATTGGGTGATCGATAACCCTAGTCCTGCTCCTCCAGTCCGTCTTGCACGGGAAACATCGGTACGATAAAAACGGTCGAAAATCAAAGGCAGATTCTCTTCGGAGATTCCAGAGCCATTGTCCTGAACGGAAAGTTTGGCAAATCGATCAGATACTGAAAGGGAAAGCTTTATGAATCCCGATAACGGATCCGTATGTTGAACAGCATTGTTAAATAAATTTAGAATAACTTGTTTCAATTTATCGGGCTCATATAAGCCAATAACGTCTTCAGCAATGTTAAAATGAATAGCGCGATCTCCGGCCAGAACCTTTAGCTGAGGTTCCATTTCTACGATTAACTTCGAAAGATTGGTCTCTGAAGCCTGCAATTCAGGGGCACGGTCTAGCTTAGTAAGTAATAATAAGTCCTCGACCAATTTTATGATCCGCTTTGATTCACTATGCATGCTGTTTAATGCTTTGTACAGCTGTTCAGGACGACTGGCAGCTCCCCTTAATAATACTTCAAGAAAACCGTTAATCGATGTCAGCGGTGTTCGCAGTTCATGCGAAGCATCTGCAATAAAACGTCTCATTTGTTCCTTTGTTTCTCTTTCATGCTCGAAGGATATTTCTAATCGCCCTAACATATCATTAAACGAAACGGCTAAATGGTCGATTTCTTCCTGTCCTTGGTCAACTGGAAGGCGATCTTCTAAGTTGCCGGCATTGGTTTTCTTCACCGCCCTCACCATTTTAGATAATGGGACAAGCGTTTTCTTAAGTACTCGCAGGTAAATTCCGAGGCCTCCGGCTAAAGCCAAAGCAGAAAGGATGGAAAAAATCAATAATTGCTGAAGAAGGATGTGTTTGAGCGGAGCTGTATTTGTTCCGAGCTGCAGGATTCCGGAGATTTGACCGGGAAAGTCTCCCACTGGCTTAAATACAATTAATTGCTCAATTCCCTTTGAATTCGATTCGATTCGATATTGAATATCCTTATGATAGATAAAATTCTCCACGAGTGTTTGATATTCTTTTGTAGAAAGTTTTGGAGCCTGGATGCTGCTATTTTCTAAAAGGTCTTGATAATTGCCGTTTTGATCGAAAAGCGCAAGCGATATATCTTGCAAAAAGAAAAACCTATTATTCGGCTGTGCTGGGGTATCTCCTTTGATCTCATCAGGATTTTGATTGTCAATGGGTGAATCCCCAAAACCAATGTCTTTTGGCAAAGGCATCAGCCTTGCACTTAGTGTTTCTGCCTCATTTTGATACAGAAAATCTTTCATTACAAAGTACTGAGTTAACCCAATCGTCAGTAAAATAAAGGCCAAAATGACTAATGTTCGTGCGAGAAGTTGATAGCGTAAGGAGCGGGGGAAGAATAAATTTTTTACTTTCCAATTCTTCATCAGAAATCCACCCTGTAACCAGAACCTCTTATGGTACGAATAACGTGATGCTCCTTATCGGCTAACTTATCTCTTAGTGAACGGATGTACACTTCGACAATGTTCTCTTCCCCTAGGAAATCATACCCCCAAACCCGATCTAGTATCATGGCTTTGCTCATTACAATTCCGTGGTTCATGACCAAAAATTTGAGTAGCTCGTATTCAGTTGGAGATAGTTCCAATATTCTTCCATTATATATGAACTCTTTTCTGCGGTCGTCTAGTTTAAAAGGGCCATATGTGACTTCATTGAA
Organism: Bacillus sp. AFS037270; assembly: GCF_002585305.1. The sequence goes on from NZ_NUNF01000037.1 coordinate 1,979, forward strand.
AAGATTCGGGAATTGATTGCGCAAGCGGGCTTGAATTCGGGCCAGTAATTCTTCAAAACTAAATGGCTTGATGACATAATCATCCGCTCCGATCGTTAACCCTTTGACACGGTCTTGGACTTCATCTTTTGCTGTAAGCATAATGATTGAAGTTTGCGCTCCGCTTTTCTTTATCATTCTGCATACTTCAAAACCATCCATCCCTGGCATCATCACATCCAATATCGCGATGTGCGGTTCAAATTCCTTTGCTGCATTAATTGCGGTTAATCCATCTAAAGCCGTTTTCACCTCATATCCTTCACTTGTTAGACCCATCTCTAAAAATTGCAATATATGTGGTTCGTCATCGACTAGTAAGATTTTTATCCCGTCTTTTGTATTCATGTTTATACCTCCAGAAAAACTAATAAATCTATTTTCGTCTATTTAGCTGAAAATTACCTGAATAAAGTCTGAGTATCAGCTTAATGGAAATAAAATGTTGTCACTTATTAAGTAAATACCTATTATACTACGGCTCAGCAAGTCTGCTGAAATCTTTCCTTCATTAAAGAGAGAATAGTCAAAGTGGATTTCAATAGGTGGAATTATTTTGCTGCAACTTCTAATTCAAACAAAATAAAGGAACGAAAAAGACTATTAAGGCTTCTCTTAATAGTTTTTTTATGATCCTTGACCAAACATTTTTAAATTTGATTGATTTTCAGGAAACATTCAGCTTTCCTTCAAGCACAATTCAGTTTGAAGGTGCACAATACAGACATGAACGAAATAACCAAAAATTCATTGCGGATGATGAAAGGCTGCAGGACGAAAGGAAAATGAATATGGAAAAATTAAAAACACAAACTTCAGAGACATTACAGACAAGAAAAGGTAAATTTGCTTACTTTTTTACAGGCCGGCCGGGAGATCCGCCATGGGAAAGGCCTGCTCTATGGATCTTATTGGTGTTGACAGCAGTAGCGTATATATGGGGCCTCGGACAATCAGGCTGGGCCAATTCCTTTTACAGCGCCGCGGTTCAGGCGGGGACGAAGAGTTGGAAGGCATTTTTCTTCGGTTCCATTGATGCATCAAACTTTATCACAGTGGATAAGCCGCCTGCCTCCTTGTGGGTCATGGAGTTATCTGCTCGGATATTCGGCCTGAATTCATGGAGCATGCTTGTTCCGGAGGCACTGATGGGTGTAGCTTGCGTATGGATCCTTTACCTGACCATTCGCCGCTGGTTTAGCGCCGGTGCAGCACTGATTGCTGGGGCAGTGCTTGCCCTGACACCGGTCGCTGTTCTTATGTTTCGTTTCAATAATCCTGATGCACTCTTGATTTTGTTGCTTACGGCAAGTGCCTACGCATTTACGAGGGCACTGGAGGAAGGAAAGACAAAGTGGCTCGTGTTGGCCTCTGCTCTGATTGGCTTTGGCTTTTTGACCAAGATGTTGGCAGCCTTCTTTGTAATTCCAGTATTTGTATTCGTCTATCTAATTTTCGCAACCGTATCCGTACGCCGACGTTTGCTGCAAATCGTGGTTAGTGCGATTACCGTTGTGGTATCGGCAGGCTGGTGGGTTGCGATTGTAGAGCTTATTCCAGCCTCGAAACGCCCCTTTATCGGCAGTTCGCAGAATAACAGTATTTTAGATTTAATCTTCGGTTACAACGGTTTGGGTCGTCTTACTGGAAATGAGTTCGGTATGAGCAGCCAAAATGCGGCTGTTGGAACCTCTAGCAGCGACGCGGCTAGCCAAGCTGCAACTATGGGACCAACTGGTGGCGGCATGGGAGCGAATTTTGGCGGCACCACTGGTTTGGGACGTCTTTTTAACTCAGAAATGGGAGGCCAGATTTCATGGCTGATTCCTGCTGCACTTATTCTAATGATTTTTGCCATTTGGCTTGTACGCCGTAACTGGAGAAAAGATCGTACGATTCCGGCTTTACTATTGTGGGGTGGTACGTTCTTCGTCACTGGTGTTGTCTTTAGCTTTGGACAAGGGACGATTCACCCGTACTATACGGCTGCACTAGCTCCAGCCATCGGTGCCATCATCGGCATTTCTGTGGAAGTTCTTTGGTCTAGAAAAGATCAATTGGCTGCCCGTTTAGGTTTAGCGGCGGCAATTGGATTGACGGCCGTTTGGTCTTTTGTATTACTCAATCGTACACCAACATGGAACCCGTGGCTCCGTACGACCATCCTGATCCTTGGTGCTTTAGCAGCCATTGCCATGGTGATTCTACCTAAGCTTGGCAAACGCATAATGATGGGTGCAGCTGCAGCAGGCTTGATTGCCTGTTTGACTGGTCCGTTTGCCTTTACAATCCAAACCATTGCCACACCACATACCGGTTCGATGCCTACTGCAGGTCCATCAACAGGTGGTAACGGTTTTCCTGGTAATCCTGGAGACGGGCAAATGCCTCCTGGTACCAATTCAAGTAATTCGTCCACAGTACAATCTGAAAATTCTGGCTTTGGTGGTCAAATGCCACCTGGCGCCAATTCAAGTAATTCGTCCACAGGACAATCCGGAAACCCTGGCTTTGGTGGTCAAATGCCTCCTGGGACCAATTCATCCAACTCGTCCACAGGGGAATCTGCAGGTTCTATTGATTCCAGCGGAACTAAACAGGGTGGTGTTGGAGGTTTTGATGATAACGCCACACCAGGCGAGAATATCGTGAAATTGCTGAAACAGAATGCCTCGAAATACACTTGGGTTGCGGCGACAGTTGGTTCACAATCTTCTGCTCCTTACCAACTTGCGACAGGTGAACCCATTATGGACATCGGCGGCTTTACTGGAAGTGATCCATCTCCAACCCTTGCCCAGTTTAAGAAATACGTAAGTGACGGGAAAATCCATTATTATATTAGTGGTGGAATGAATCGTGGGGCTATGGGCAGCAACAACACGAATAATGCCAATTCTTCAAATGGCATCACCAATGAAGAAACAAACGGAAGCACTACCGCTGGTAACTTCCCAGGCGGTCCAATGGGAGGCTCTAATTCAGAGATCACGAATTGGGTTCAGAACAATTTCAAGTCAAAAACAGTGGATGGAGTCACTGTCTATGATTTGACCCAGCCAAAATCTTAATATTAAACTAATTCTCTGCAACAGAGGATTAGAAACACCCCTTGGTGATTGGTGTACCACCCTAAACAGGCAATCAAGGATTGAGCTTTGTAAAAACAGGGCTCAATCCTTCTTTTTTTGTCCAGTTCTCTCATCATGTTCCATATCGTAACATAATTAAACTTAATGATTTTCAGGAAACATTCAGCTTTTCTTCAATCTGATTTCAGGTTGCAGGTTCATACTGAATGCATAATCAATGAGATGTTTATTAAAAGGAGTGATACCAAATGAGTCAATCGATTCAATACTCGATTGTAGTACCGGTTTACAACGAAGAAGCCGTGATTCATGAAACCTACCGTCGATTAACCGAAGTCATGAGTTCAACGGGAGAATCTTACGAGCTTCTCTTTGTGAACGATGGCAGCCACGATCAAACAGCTGAAATAATCAAAACCTTCAGCGAAAAAGACCCATTCGTTATTTTACTAGACTTTTCACGGAACTTCGGTCATCAAATTGCGATCACAGCAGGTATGGATTATTCAAGAGGGAAGGCAGTGGTCGTCATTGACGCTGACCTGCAGGACCCGCCCGAGCTTATCTTGGAGATGATTGAAAAATGGAAGCAAGGTTACGATGTGGTCTATGCCAAGCGAACGAAACGGAAAGGGGAGACGGTCTTTAAAAAATATACCGCTAAGCTGTTTTACCGCTTTTTACGTTCAATGACGGATATTGATATTCCGCTTGATACAGGAGATTTTCGCTTATTAGATCGCAGAGTGTGTGATCAGATGAATAACCTTCAAGAAAAAAATCGTTTCGTCCGGGGGTTAGTGAGCTGGGTTGGGTTTAAACAAATTGCGGTTGAGTATGAACGGGATGAGCGCTTAGCTGGCGAGTCCAAATACCCACTCAAAAAGATGCTGAAATTGTCGATGGATGGCATTACGTCCTTTTCCTATAAACCATTAAAATTAGCAAGCGTTGCTGGCGTGACGTTATCGGTAATCGGATTTTTCTATTTGTTCATCGTCCTATACTTGAAGATATTTACCAATGCAACCATTACAGGATGGTCATCTCTTATTGTGATTCAGTTGCTTTTTAATGGGATTATTTTGTTTATTCTTGGAATCGTAGGTGAATATATTGGGCGAATTTATGACGAATCGAAACATCGTCCTCTCTATATCGTTCAAGAAGTCTATCAGAAAAAGTCCGAAAAGAAACTGATGTACAGATGATCAAGAAATGGCTGTCATTGATCAAATTTGCCCTTGTGGGGGTAGTCAACACCTTGATTGATTTTATCATCTATGCACTCTTGACGAAGTTCAACTTAAACTACCTCGCGGCTCAATGTATTTCGTACAGTGCAGGGGTTCTAAACAGCTATATGATGAATCGGAAATGGACTTTTGAACTAAAAGGAAAAGGAAGTAAGCGTGAATTCTTTACTTTTATAGGTGTGAATCTGCTTACGTTGGTGATTACTACATTTTTATTAACTATGTTTTATAAATGGCTGGGTATTTCATTAATAATTAGTAAGTTATTAGTCACAGGGATCAGCGTTGGAATCAATTATATGGGAGCCAAAACATTCGTATTTACAAAATTAAAGGAAAGAAGGACAACTCTATGAATATTAAAAAAGCAGTGATTCCAGTCGGAGGACTAGGCACTCGTTTTTTGCCGGCAACAAAGGCACAACCAAAAGAAATGCTGCCGATTGTCGATAAACCGGCGGTCCAGTATATTGTGGAAGAGGCAGTGGAATCTGGGATTGAAAGCATTATTTTTATAACCGGACGCAATAAAAAATCGATTGAAGATCATTTTGATAAATCGGTTGAGTTAGAACTTATGTTAGAAGAAAAGCAGAAATATGATGTACTAAAAGAAGTACAGCAGATTTCTTCCATGGCCAATATCCACTATATACGTCAAAAAGAACCATTAGGACTTGGTCATGCCGTTTTATGTGCGGAACAGTTTATAGGAGATGAGCCATTTGCGGTACTGCTTGGTGATGATATTATGATTTCAGAAAAACCTGCTTTAAAAAAAATGATCGATACGTATCATCGGACAAAACAATCCGTGATTGGTGTGAAAAAAGTGGCCATGGAGGATGTATCAAAATATGGAATTATTGACCCGAGCAGCAAATTTGGTCAGGTTCATTCAGTAAAAGATTTAATAGAAAAGCCCAAGATTCCTAATGCTCCATCGGACCTGGCTGTCATGGGACGGTACATCCTGAATCCGTCGATTTTCTCGTATTTGAAAACCATTGAATTTGGCGTCGGAAATGAACTGCAATTAACAGATGCACTGCGTCTCTTATGTCAAAAGGAAAGACTGGTTGCCTTAGAGCTTTTAGGAAAACGTTACGATATAGGGGATAAGACAGGGTATATAAAAGCTATGATTGAAGTAGCTCTACAGCGAGAAGACTTAAATGATAGCCTGCTCTCTTATCTAGAAGAATTAGTAGAAAATGAACGGAACCGAAACTCTGTTTATGGGACTGGATTGAATAAAAAAATCTCTTCAGCATCAAGCTGAAGGGGTTTTTTTACTACTTTCACTAAAAGGAAGGGGAAAGCGGGTGATTTTAGTCAAGCTGTTTCAGATCATAATGAAATATTGGCGCTTCAAGGAGGCAGAGTAGTTTGGTATCTGACGCCTACCCAGATACGCTACTTAATAAGGGCACCTTAATAAAACCATATGATATTAACTTAAACAATAAGTGTTTTAAATTTAAAAGTAATGGGAGTCTGACCCCCATTACTTTTTTCATTTTTTACATTTATTTAATAGTTTTTTTGTAGCATTTTATCTAATTCACGGACTTTATCATAGGAATTTACTAATTTTTCTGGTACCAAGGTTCTGCCAAAATCCCAGGCATTGGATTCTATTTTGGCTAGAAGCTGTGCTTTTTTTTCATCCCCGAAATACTTTAAAACCCTTAAATCATGTTTGTTGTTCTTAAAAGCTAAATAATATCCGAGCTGATGATAGAGAATAAGTTTTACACAGTCTTCATCTGTCTCTTTGATCTTAAAGTTAATATTAGCTATGTATCCATTAATCTGTAAATAGTTAAACTTAATCGTAGTATTTGATACGTTAAAACTCATAGGTGCGGGTAGGTTATTGTTAAATTCATAATCAACAGTTAATTTGTGTTCTTGCAATGTATTTTCAATTATTTTTTCAATATCTCTTATATAAAGCATCTTATCGATCACGGCCTTTCAAAATCTTCTCCTTTTTATTTTTCAGAAATGATAGTGAAAAGTAAATCCTACTATTTTCCTTTATACTTTTTTCTAGCGCGTATGAGCTGAATAACTTAAATAACTAAAAAAGGTTTACCTGTAATTTATTTAAAAGATTTTCTATCTGAATCCACTATATCTTTTATAGGCAGGACTATGGAATGATTTTGCAGTATATGATTTTTTACCTATTTTTTTAAATATTTAATATTTTCAGAAATGTAAGTGTTTACAATTTATGAAATGCCGTTTATTATACTTAATAAAGACACTGGAAAAAGAATCCTTACCAAACTTTTCATAAATTTAGCGAATATGAGCGTAAATTTTACAAAAATTTTTAAAAACTTTATAAAGACACTGGAAAAAGAAATTCTGGGAGAGTCAGAGGTGTAGAAGATGCGCAGAACCGGCGATTTAAAACTCATGCAAGAACTGAATAGGTCAATCATTCTGGACACGATTCGAAAACATGGACCTATTTCGAGAAGTGACATCGCAAAGTTAATTAACATAAGTCCAACCACAGTAACTTCTGCAGTGAACGAACTTATTCATGAAGGGGTTGTGCGTGAAGATGGGATTGGTACTTCCAATGGAGGAAGGAAGCCGGTATTACTTCGGTTCGATCCCAATACCAGATATGTCATTGGCGTGTCGATTTCGAATTCGTTTATTAAAATTTCTGAGATGAATTTGGAAGGCAGCATTTTACGAAAGGAAATCCATTCTACCAATTATCAACAAGGGGAAGAAATCATTAGCCTGACCTTACAAATTATTGAACACTTTCTCCAGTCAAAGGAAAATCTCGAGGGGTGTGAAGGAGTCTCCATCATCACACCAGGAATTGTGGATGCGGGAAAGGGAATTGTCTCCTACAATACCAAACTAAAACTCTACGATGTTCCTTTAAAGGAAATGGTTGAACAACAATTTGGTCTGCCGACCTATTTAGACAATGATACCAATGCCTTTGTATTGGCAGAAAATTACTTTGGCTCCTTCGGTCAGTATAAAGATTTGGTTTATATCACGATTGGTGATGGCGTCGGATCGGGAATCATGGTGAATGGAAAAATTATCCGTGGATATAAAGGCAGTTCAGGAGAGCTTGGTCATACCACGATTGTAAAGGGAGGCCTGAAATGCGAATGCGGAAATGAAGGATGTTTAGAGAATTATGTGAATTGGCCGGCCATTTACTCCAAAATTGTGACAGCCCTGATGAGCCGGGGGAAGGAAACCATCATTAAGGATCTGGTCGGAGAGGATCTGAATCGGATTACGCCAGAGATATTTGTACGAGCATTAAATGAGGGAGACTCTTTATGTCTTCAAATTATGGACGAAATCGTGTCTCATCTATCTTCAGGTATTATTAATACCATTCACTTGCTAAACCCAGAAGTCATTATTCTAAGCGGTGAAATCGTCCAGGAAAATGATTTATTTGTGAACTTGCTCAAAAACTATGTATCCAAGCAAGTCATCCCGATTCTGAGAGAAGAGGTCAATATTCAACCAACCTCCCTTGGGGCCGATTTTGAAATGCTCGGAGCAGCAGCTGTCATATTACAAGAAAAATATCAATTTACCATTTAATCGCCTATATGTAGGCTGCATTTTAGGAGGTGATGCAAGATATAAAAAAACTTGCTACATAGGTCCCTTATGTAGCTACACGACAACATGAAAACGCTAACAATTTTTATAGACTTCTAGGTTTTACAATCTTTAATAGTTTCATAAGGACCAAATGATACGAGGGGGAGAAAAATGAAAAAGATGAGGTTTCTGGTTCACCTATTGTTAATCATTGCCGTTGTTGCTATGTCTGCCTGCTCCACACAGCAGAGCAGCGGGAAAGAAAAGAAGACGATTGAAGTTGCTTTATGGGATAAAAATGTTAGTCCTGCAGTAGATAAATCAATCGAGGCATTTAAGAAACAACATCCTGATATCAAGGTCAATGTCACCTATACACCTTGGGAAGATTATTGGACCAAACTGAAAACAAGTATCGGAGGCGGAAAAGGTCCGGATGTTTTCTGGATGAATGGACCGAACTTCTATCAATATACTTCCTCTGGATTTATCAAGGATTTGGAACCTTTTATTAAAAATGATAGTGAGTATAAAAAGGATAAATATTTCCCAGCTGTTGTGGATTTATATACTTATCAAGGCAAGCTTTTTGCTGCTCCTTATTTTATCGACTCTGTCGGACTATATTACAACAAAAAGCTTTTCGATGATGCAGGTGTTCCATACCCAGATGAAAACTGGACCTGGGATGATATTGAAAAGGTTGGCCAGAAGCTAACGAATAAAGAAAAGGGTATTTATGGGTTTTCCGCTGATATCAAGCAAAGCCAATCCGTTTATTACGACCTTATGCACCAGGCAGGAGGATACGTTATCAGCGAGGATAAAAAGAAGTCAGGATTTGATTCTCCAGAATCGAAAGAGGCCTTTCATTTTATCAAGAAGTTAATTGACAAGGGAATCTCGCCTTCAGCGAAAACGGTTATGGAGACAGAAGGAAAGCAGCTGTTCCTATCCGGAAAAGTGGCCATGATTCCTGCGATTTCAGTCAGTGCAGGCGAATTTCAAGGTGTACTCGGTGATAAATTAGGGGTCGCTCCACTTCCTAAAGGCAAACAAAAGGCTTCCATTGTTCACGGAATTGGCTGGGCGATGAATGCAAAAACCCAAAATGATAAAGTTGCTTGGGATTTAATCAAAGCCTTATCTGGTGAAGAAGGGGAAAAAGTGATTGCTGAAACAGGATTCTCGATTCCTGCTGATAAAAGTATCAGTGATATTTGGCTTAAGTCCATTCCTTCCTTAAATTTAAAAGTATTCCTTGATGCTCAGGAATACGGGGTTCCATATCCAGTCTCCAAAAATACTGCTGAGTGGCAGGATGTAGAGACGAAAGAAATTCAAAGCGCCTTTTTGGGACAAAAGCCGATCGATGAAGCATTGGATACGATTGCGAAAAAGATGAATGACATTCTTGCCAAAGAGAATTCGAAGTAAACCAGATTGCCTAAATGAATAGTTAAACAGACTGTGTGGTAGTCTGTTTGACTATTGAAAGGAGAGATGATGTTGACCAACTTTTCTTCGACTATTGAAAAGAACAAAACCCAAATTGTTGCTGTAAAGCAAAAAAAGAAAAGGTTAAATAAGGAAGCTATTTACGCTCTGTTGTTCATTGCTCCTACTTTTTTAGGACTTCTTATCTTTTATATGCTGCCTGCCGTTGCATCCTTTGTCTTATCGTTTGCAAGCTGGGATGGCTTTACAGCACCGGTATTTGTAGGATTTGAAAATATTCGGACTTTATTTGTGGATCCAACCTTTCAGAGGTCCATCATCAATACGATCGTCTTTACCCTTGTGTCGGTCCCTTTATCCGTAGTGATTGCCACCCTTGTGTCCCTTATGCTGAACCAAAAGATCAAGGGAATGGTGCTTTACAGGACCTTGTACTTTTTACCGGTTGTTACCATGCCAGTCGCAGTGGGTATGGTTTGGAAATGGCTTTATAACACGGATTACGGCCTAATTAATTATCTTTTAGGTGTATTCCATCTACCTCAGCCATCATGGCTATTCGACCCAAAAATTGCCTTGTTTTCAGTCATTCTTGTCTATGTATGGATGACGATCGGCAATAATGTCATTCTATTGCTTGCAGGACTTCAGGGAGTTTCAAAGTCCTACTATGAAGCAGCCCAGATTGACGGTGCTTCGAAGTTCAGACAATTCTTAAACATTACATTGCCTTTGATTACGCCTACCCTGTTTTTTGTATTTATCACTTCTATGATTAGTTCCCTGCAGATGTTTGATTTGATCTTTGTCATGATTGGCGACAACAATGCGTTATTGGATCCACTCCGAACCATTGTATTTGGAGTCTATGAATCTGGATTCAAATACTCACAAATGGGAATTGCCTCGGCCCAGGCTTTTCTGTTATTTTTAGCCATTTTAGCCATTACGATCATCCAATTCATCTACCAAAAGAAATGGGTTCATTATGATTCCTAGTAAGGGGGTGCAAAGAATTGAAAGAAAAGAAGCTTTTTAGTCATATTTTGCTGATCATTGGTGCCGCGATTATGATCATGCCATTTTTGTGGATGATTTCGACATCCTTGAAATCCTACGGTGAGTCCATGCAGGTACCGCCATCGATTATCCCGAAGGAATGGCATTTTGATAATTTCGTAAAGGTTTTCCAAGACGTTGATTTCCTAAACTACTACATTAACACCATGATCGTAACCGTTGGCCGGACTCTTGCCCAGTTATTTCTATGTTCTATGGCGGCATTCGCCTTCGCACGCATGAAATTTCCATTTAAAAATGTCATTTTCATTGTGATTCTGTCTGTTTTGATGGTTCCACCACAAGTCATTTTAATCCCGAACTACGCGATTATGACGAAGCTGGGATGGATTGATACGTTTTATGCCTTAATCGTTCCTGGAATCTTCAGTGCATTTGGAGTCTTCTTGCTTCGACAATTCTTTATGGGGATCCCGAAAGAATTAGATGAGGCAGCGATTATCGATGGGTGTTCCTGGTGGGGCATTTATTGGAGGGTGCTGCTGCCGAATGCTACACCTGCCCTGATTGCTCTCGGTATTTTTACAGCCCTTGCATCATGGAACGATTTTCTGTGGCCGTTAATTATGACAAACTCTGAGAATATGAGAGTCCTGTCTATTGGGATTGCTTCCTTCCAAGGCCAGTATTCCACGAATTATCCATTGCTTATGGCAGGAGCCCTGTTATCTACAATTCCGATGATTGTTATGTTTATCTTTTTACAGAAACACCTGATTGCCGGTATTTCGTTAAGCGGTGTCCGGAAGTAGATGATTGTTTCGAATAATAGCAAGGAGGGGCATATGTGAAAGAAACGGAAGAATTTGCCATCGGTTTAGATATTGGAGGGACGAAAATCCTTTCCGCACTAGTTTCTGAGAAAGGAGAAGTCGTTTCAAAAATCCAGTACGACACAATGGGAGGAAGGGCAAATTTCACTGATCAAATTAACTTTGCGATTGAATCCCTCCTAGAAAAAGAAGACATCAAGATGAATCGAATTAAAGGAATTGGCATCGCTACAGCCGGGGTGATCGATTCAAAAAAGAAAGAGATTCTTTATGCAAGCAATCTAAATTTGGAGAATTTTCCAATTGGGAGAGTGCTAGAAAAGAAGTTTGGTCTTCCTGTTCAGCTTTATAACGATGCCAATGCGGCAGCAGTAGGTGAATGGCTGTGGGGTGGTGGAAAAGGAAAACACAATCTCATCTACATAACTGTCAGTACTGGGATTGGGGCAGGAATCATCAGCAACGATAGTCTTTTAACAGGAAGTCATGATAGCGCCGGAGAATTTGGGCACATCTCTATTAATTTGAATGGCCCCCATTGTCGTTGTGGCAATAAAGGATGTTTAGAGAACTACGCATCAGGAACTGCGATTGCCGCAATTGCCCGGGAACGGCTTGAAACTGGCGAAGTCAATCCTTACTTTTCCGCTACAATTGATAAGTTAACCGCCGTAGATATTTGTACGGCAGCCAAAATGGGCGATTCCTTTTCGATTGGATTACTTGAGGAAGTTGGGGAATATCTTGGGTTAGGAATTATTAATCTGATCCATCTTTTTAATACAGAAGCGGTGATTTTGGGCGGGGGTGTGATGAACGAATCAGAATTAATCCTCCCATCGATCCGAAGTACCGTGCATAAGCATGGCATTCAAAGTATGGTTGAACAGGTAAAAATCGAGAAAGCAAGTCTTGGCCGCTACGCATGTGTAGTGGGGGCAACCGGTTTGTTTTTTTGCAAGGTCGATGAACTAGCGGCGCTGCCTAATTAGATTTGTGGATGTTTCCAATCTTATAAAACTAAGGGAGAGATGACAGTGTTACATGTTCTATTAATTGGGGCTGGCACGATGGGAAATGTGCATGGTGAAGCCTTTGCCAAAATGGAAAATGCTTTTCTTGCTGGAATCGTCGATAAAAATTTGGATAAAGCCAAGAAGCTGGCTGAAAAATTACAAACAACAGCGTTCCAAACATTCGAAGAAGCAACCGAAAAATTGGAAAAAGTTGATGTCGTTTCGATCTGTTTACCTACTCCTTTTCATAAGCCTTTTTTGAAAAAAGCTGCCGATCAAGGGGTAGATGTCATTTGTGAAAAGCCCCTTGCCAGGAACCTGGATGATGCCATAGAAATGATTGAGTATTGCAAGGAAAAAGACGTAAAGCTATTTGTTGGTCATGTCGTGCGATTCTTTCCTGAGTATGTACGTGCCAAAAAGATTATTGAGGAAGGAACAATCGGAAACACAGCCGTTGTCCGTACCTATAGAGGGGGAGGATTTCCGAACGGATCAGATGACTGGTATGCAGATTATGAAAAAAGTGGCGGATTGGTGTTAGATATGATTATCCACGATTTTGACTTCCTGAGATGGTGTTTTGGGGAAGTGGAGCGTGTCTATGCTAAAAGCATCAAAGATGGAAATCTAAAGCGAATTGATTATTCGTTGGTGACTCTTCGCTTTAAAAACGGCGTTATCGCCCATGTAGAAGGATCCTGGGCCCATCAAGCGTTCACAACCCGATTTGAATTTGCGGGTCAAAGCGGAATTATTGATCATGACAGCTCCAAGTCTGTTCCAGTGGTATTTGAAGGCAGAAAGAAACATACGGCTGGCGGTGGCGTAGCCGTTCCGGAAAGTCCGTTAAAGCACAACCCTTATTTCGTTGAATTAGACCATTTTATTCATTGCATTGAAACCGGTAAGGACCCGATTGTCACAGCAGAAGATGCATATAAAGCCATGGAAATTGCTCTTTCTGCACTTAAATCGATTGAAACCGGCAGAGAGGTTGTCATAAATGAAAATCAAAAAGAGGAGGCACAAATCCGATGAAGGTAGGGATTATCAGTTTTGCTCATGGTCATGCAAATAGTTACGCCGATGCATTAACCAAGATCGACGGGGTTCAATTGGTGGGAATTGCAGATGACGATGAAAATCGTGGAACAAAGGCAGCCGAAAGCTATCATACTCAATATTTTAGCAGTTATCAAGAGTTACTCAAGCAGGATATAGATGCGGTGATCATCACGTCTGAGAATAGCAAACACCGCGAACATGTCGTGGCTGCAGCAAAGGCTGGAAAACATATTTTGTGTGAAAAACCAATCGCATCGAAGCTGGAAGATGCCAAAGAGATGATCGAAGTATGTAAGCAGAATCAGGTCATTTTGCAAACTGCCTTCCCGGTGCGCTTTAACTCAGCGATTCTTCGCGCCAAAAAGATGATCGAAAATGGGGATCTTGGGCAAATCCTCGCCATTAAAGGCACAAATCGCGGCACAAATCCCGGCGGATGGTTTGTCGATCCAGCCTTATCAGGGGGCGGAGCTGTCATTGACCATACCGTCCATGTTGTCGACATCATGAGGTGGTTCATGGGTTCCGAGCCAAGGGAAGTGTATGCAGAAATTGATAATTCCATCTCACCTTATACAATCGACGATTGTGGCGTCCTCACCATTGAGTTCGATAATGATGTATTTTCCACTCTGGATTGCAGCTGGTCACGGAACGAAACCTATCCAACCTGGGGGGACGTGACGTTAGAAATTATCGGAAGTGAAGGAACCCTTAAGGTCGATGCGTTTGCCCAAAAATTGGATGTTTATGATAAGAGTGGTTCTCATTGGAATTATTGGGGCGATGACATGGATTTTGGATTGGTAAGTGACTTTTTGAATAGTGCTTTAACTGGGAAAGAACCATCGATCACAGGGATGGATGGATTGAAGGCACTAGAGGTTGCCTTAGCTGCCTATGAATCCGCCGAAAAACGGCAGCCTGTAAAGCTGAAGTAAAAGTTAGTGGGGAAAATCGGAAAGAGGTGGGGACAAATGCGAACTCTGCCAGGATCGATATCACAAACAACAACAATCGAGAAAAGAGTGAGAGTCTAATGCAGGGAAATTAAAAACATCCGTTTTAGAGAATGTCATGGAAACTTTGTCAGAAGACTTACAGATTCATCCTCCTTCACTAGGAGATGAGTTAGAAATAATTGGAGCCGCCTCGGTGTTATTGCAGGATAAATTTAATTTTTCTCTGCATAAGCTCTCTTAGAATCACAAAAGACTTGGTTAAAAAAAGAAGGAGATGATTGCATGTTAAAAGGTATTAATCAATGGTGCTATCCAGAAGGTACTTCTTTGAAAGATGTATTCGAATTCAGTAAAGAAGCAGGCTTTGAAGCAGTTGAATTGAACCTGTACAATTCTGGCGGAATAGGTTTAACAATGGACACAACACCAGGTGAAGCAGAAGCAATTGTTACCCTAGCCTCGTCTTATGGATTACAGTTAAGAAGCATTTCCACCGGGTTATTATGGCAAAGTCCCTTATCATCTCCTGACTCAAATGTAAGAGAACAGGGCAGAAAAGTCATCTTAAAGCAAATAGAATTAGCTAGTGTGATGGGGATTGATACAGTGTTGGTAGTTCCTGGTTCAGTCTCAAAGGATGTGTCTTATGATGATTGTTACAACCGAAGTCAAGAAGAACTTAAAAAAGTACTAGTTGAAGCAGAAAAACGCCAGGTTGCCATTGGAATAGAGAACGTCTGGAATAAATTCCTTTTGTCACCGCTTGAAATGGCGCGATATATAGATGAGTTAGATTCTGATTATGCAACAGCATATTTTGATGTAGGGAATGTCCTCCAGTTTGGATTTCCAGAACAATGGATTCGGATTCTTGGAAAACGAATCAGTAAAGTCCATGTAAAGGATTTTAGTACAGCAGTCGGGAACATCACTGGATTTGTCCCTCTATTAGCTGGTGATGTCAATTGGCCTGGTGTTGTCGATGCTCTAGAAGAAATTGGCTATAGCGATACCATTACAGCTGAGCTAAGCCCTTATGCCATCAATCCAAAACAGCTGCCGAATGATACAGCGCGTCATATGGATGTCATATTAGCTAGTAGTTCTAAAGTGAGAAACTTTTAGGAGGAAACAGGATGAGTAAAGTAAAAGTTGGATTTGTAGGTGTAGGTGGAATTGCCGGAGTACATTTGGAGAATGTGTCAAAAATCAATCATGCAGAAATTGTGGCTGTATGTGACATCGTTGAAGAAAACGCCAAGAAAAAAGGATTGGAATTTAACGCCAATGCCTACACCGATCTAGATGCGATGCTTGAAAATGAAGCATTAGATGCGGTCTTTGTCTGTGTCCCTCCATTTGCGCACGTGGAGATTGAAGAAAAGATCGTCAAGCGCGGTATTCATCTATTAGTAGAAAAACCATTAGGTCTCGATTTAGAAACGGTACAAAAGAAGGCGAAAGCAATCAAAGAATCAGGGGTTATCTGTGGTGTAGGCTATTGTTTACGCTATCTGGATACAGTTGCGAAGGCAAAAGACTATTTAAAGGATAAGACGATCGCGATGGTAAGGGGACATTACATAACATCATTTGTTCCAACCCCTTGGTACCGTGAAATCAATAAATCCGGCGGACAACTTGTAGAACAGTCCACCCATACATTAGATTTAATGAGATATTTAGCGGGTGATATTGATCAGGTTTATGCCAATATGAGGTTACAGGTTTTATCTGACATACCTAATATTGATATTCCAGATGTCACATCGGTGAATGTTACATTTGAATCTGGTGCTGTAGGACATCTTGATTCTTCAATTATTCAGTTTGACCATCGTTCTGGCATTGAAATTTTAGGTAAGGATTTCCGTGTGGTGATTGATGGAACAAATCTCACCATTGCTGAAAAAGATTCTTCGAATAGCTATCAATCGAAGGTAGATTTTTATCTGGAGCAGGATAGACGATTTATTGAGGCGGTCATGAAGGGCGACGCTCAACTTCTCTTATCAAGTTATGAAGACGGAGTAAAAACTCTTGCTGCTACATTAGCGGCAAACAAGTCGAATGAAGTGGGTCTGCCAATCAAGCTGTCAGCCTTAGCAGGAGAAAAAATTACGTTATAAAACTAGCGCACGATCGAACCGGAATGAAGTGAGAGGTGTAATAAAGTGAAAATCGCGGTAATTGGTACAGGAACAATGGGTAAGTTACATCTGGAGACATGGTCGAAAATGAATACTGTTATCATTGTAGGGATCTTAGGCCGTAAAAAGGAAGCCGTAAATCAATTGTCTGAAACCTATAAGTGCAGCTCATTTACCGATTTTGATGAATTACTGAATACCGATGTGGATGTAATCGATATTTGTTTACCCACCTATTTGCACAAGGAGTATGTGGCAAAAGCTGCCCAAAAAGGAAAACATATTATTTGTGAGAAACCTCTTGCTTTAGACCAGGTCGAGTGCAAAGAAGTTCTTGAAATCTGTCAGAAGTGTAATGTCCAACTGTTCGTTGGGCATACACTTCGCTTTTTCCCAGAATATAAACAAGCACATGATCAAATAACAAGAGGGTTGATTAGTGAACCGGGTGTCGTTCGATTATCCAGAGGCGGTCCATATCCACAAGGCAGAAATTCTTGGTATCACGATGAAGTTAAGAGTGGAGGAATCCTTTTAGACCTCGGGATTCATGACTTTGATTGGGTAAGGTGGACATTTGGTGAAGTAGAAAGGGTTTTTGCGAAACAGGTTCATAGAAAGGGGCAAGATGGAAATCCCATCGCGTATGCGTTAGTAACCTTACGAATGCAAAGTGGAACCATTGTTCATCTAGAATTATCTTGGGCAAAAAAAGAATTTGAATCGGCCTATGAGATTGCTGGAAGCAAGGGCATGATTGTTTATAATCATCAGGAAAGTAAGCCAATTAAACTGAACTTAGTAAATGCCGGAGCACAAAACAGAGTAGATGTTGCAGTACCTGAAACAATCGCAGTGAAAACACCATTACAGCTTCAACTTGAACACTTTATGAATTGTTTAGAAAACGACGAACAACCGCTAGTTTCTGCTGAAGATGCGATGAAAGCAGTAGAAATTGCCGTTGCTGCCGTTGAATCCATAAAGTCGGGGCAGCCCGTTTCGCTTCTAACAAAGAAGGAGGTGTTTTAAATGAAGATTGGAATGATAAGTTTTGCTCATATGCATGCCTTTAGTTATGCCAGACATCTATTAGAGTTCCCTGAGGTTGAAATTGCCGCCATTTGGGATGAGGATCAAGAATTAGGAACAGAAATGGCAAACACCTTTAACTGTCTATATTTTTCCAATTTAGATCAATTACTAGATTCAGATATTGATGCAGTGGTGGTGTGTTCCGAAAACGGAAAGCATAAAGACCATGTAATTGCAGCAGCACGGGCAGGAAAACATATTTTATGCGAAAAACCAATTGCTACTGAAGTAGTAGATGCGAAAGCAATGATCGATGCCTGTGAAGAGTTCGGAGTGATTTTACAGGTTGCCTATCCGGTAAGATTTGCACCAGCGATTCAAAAGGTACGAGAATACATTCGCTCAGGGACAATTGGGGAAGTTGTTGCCATCAATGGGACAAACCATGGGCAAATGCCAGGAGGCTGGTTTATCGAAAAAGAATTATCGGGAGGCGGGGCCGCAACCGATCACATCGTTCACGTAATGGATCTTATTCGGTGGATTCTAAATGATGAAGTTAAAAATGTTTATGCTGAGCTTGACACGAGATTCTACTCGATTGATGTAGAGGATTGTGGAATGGTGACATTAGAACTTGAATCAGGTGTTATTGTATCCATCGATCCGAGCTGGTCGCGTCCCAAAACATTTCCTACCTGGGGTGATGTCCTTTTAGAGTTTGTTGGTACGAAAGGAACGCTATCAGTAGATACCTTTAAACAGCATTCCACCTACTACAATGATGTGGAAGGGAAAGTCCAGCATTTATCCACGGCTGATGACATGGATAAGGGGCTGATAGAAGATTTCCTTCAAAGTATCAAAGAAAAAAGGCTGCCATCCATTACGGGAGAAGATGGCTTAAGAACGTTGGAAGTTGTAAAAGCAGCCTATGAATCAGACAAACAGAAAAAAGTTGTTACCTTAAATAGAATCTAACCTTTTTATTACTAGAGTCAGTCATGTGGAAATGAATCTGCTGTCCTCAGATTCCTTTAATCCTATTTTTCAGAATTTTCCGTCTTATTTTCATGCGTATTTCCAAATCAATACGGAAGGAGTGAGGTTATGTCCGTTGAAATAAAGTCGTCTATCAATCCCCAAACTTATCCGAGCACGCTGAGTCGAAAGAAGTTTTTTACACGCCGAGATTTGGCAGGTTATTTATTTTCAGCTCCCTTATTAATTGGAATTGCCGTATTTTCAATTTATCCTATGATTGGTGCCTTAATTCTCAGTTTTAAGAAATCATCCAAATCATTTGAGGGAAATTGGACAGGTTTAAGTAACTATAAATATGTATTAACAGACTCTTTATTTTGGAAGTCCATTTATAACACATTTTATATGGGGATTTTATCTGTTTTCTTTGGTGTTACCTTCTCTTTCATTTTAGCAAGCTTGATCCACAATATCAGTAAGTCAAAATGGAGAAATTTCTTTAAAGGAGTTTATTTTTTACCTAATGTCGTGTCGCTAGTTGCAACCAGTATCCTCTTCACGTTTCTATTTAATCCAGGAGAGGAAGGATTATTAAATTATGTTTTAGGCTTAGTCGGAATTGAACCAATCGGCTGGTTTACAGATCCAAAATATGCAAGATTCAGTATTGTTCTTATGACACTTTGGGGAATGCTGGGATATAACACGATTATATTTATTGCAGCTTTGACAAGTGTACCAAAAGACTTATATGAAGCTGCTGAGGTCGATGGCGCCAATTGGCTGAAAAAATGGTTCTATATCACGGTTCCGTATTTAAAACCTATTATTATATTCATGGTGATTATTGGAACTATCAATGCCATGAAGCGATTTACAGATGTTTGGTTAATCGGGGGAACTGCTGGGAACCCTGCAGGCTCATTAATGACAGCAGTTCTATATATCTATCGTAATGGGTTTCTATCATCACAAATGGGAATAGCCACTGCCGCTTCTTATATCTTATTTTTCTTTATTCTTGTTCTGACAATTGTCCTAATGTTCACGAATAAAAAAAGTAATCTCGACTAGGGGGGGAAACAATGAAGATCACAACGATTAATGGAAACAAACCTATCAGAAAACATTCTTTGTTTCGTCCTAAAGCAGTTGCTGATGGGGTACTAATAGCTGTTTTACTAATAGGATCCTTAATTATGATCATACCTTTCATTTGGATGGTTATAACCAGTTTTGATTGGGGTGCAAGACTTAAAATTCCATTCCCGCCAAGATTTTGGCCTGAAGAGTTTTCGATTAAAACCTATCAAATGGCTTTCACGAATATCCCAATGCTAAAATATATGATTAACTCTCTTATCGTGTCATTAGGAGTCATCATAGTAAGTCTTATGTCGGCGTTATTTTCAGGGTATGCTATATCAAAGTTGAAATTTAAAGGATCCAATATTGTCCTTTTACTCGCTTTAAGTACCATGATGATCCCCTTTGAAATGACGATGATTCCGCAATATTTAATGTTTGCTAAGTTTAAGCTTTTAGATACTTATTGGTCTTTCTTTTTACCCGCATTAAATTATGCATTTGGAACCTTTTTGGCAAAATCATTTATCGATCAACTTCCAGGGAGCTTGCGAGAAGCAGCGATCATTGATGGTGCTAACGAATTTATTGTATTTTTAAAGATTTATTTACCTCTATGTATTCCCGTTTTAGCCACCATGGTCATTTTACAATTTTTAGCTGTTTGGAATGATTTACTCTGGCCTTTATTAGCTTTGAAAACACCTGATAAATATACCATTCAATTGGGAATAGCGATGTTTTCGTACAACAAAGATTTGCCATTACCTTCCGTCATAATGGCCGCAACGACAGCGAGTCTCATGCCGGTAATTGTTCTTTATCTATTCCTGCAACGCTATATCGTTGAAAGCATTGCGTTGTCAGGAATCAAACAATAATCTGCTTTTTTAAGATTAGAGATGTAGAGAAAAGGACACAGCTCTTAATTATTTTAGTGAGAACAACTTATCAATCTATTTTAAGGGGGAAGGTACCATGGTTAAAAAGCTTTATCTTATCTTTATCGCATTACTTATGTTAACCGCAGCTGCATGTTCTACTACAAGCAGCACAGAGGAAGAAGTGAGTGATGCTAAAGTTGTTTCGAAAGTTAAGGGCACCGTTCGTGTTTCTCTGGCAGGCTGGCAGTTAGAAAGTGGTATTGATCCTATCACTGGTATCGAGAATGTGGGATTAAAAGATTTTCTTAAGAAAGAATTTGAACCACGATACCCAAATATTAAATTAGAATTATATCAAGTGCCTTGGGAAAATGCTCAAGCAAAACAAACTGCGATGTTAAAATCTGGAGATGTTGACATTCTTTATACGGGTGGGGCATTTGCTTCCCAGTGGCAGAAACAAGGGCTGTTAAAAGGATTAGATTCATTGATTGAAAAAGATTCGTCCTTTGATCCTAACATGTATTTAAAAGGTGTTTGGGAAAATTCCTATAGTACAAAATCTTTTGACAAAAAAGTTCATTTTGGAATTCCAGCTGTGCTCGGAAGACGTATTATTATCTATGATAAAAAGCTTTTTGATGAATGGGGAGTAGATTACTTATCGAACAATCCAACTCCTGAAGAAATTTTAGAAACAGCAAAGAAAATGACTGGGAAAAATCCTAAAACCGGTAAAAAGAACTATGGTATTTGGTTTGATGGAAAAGCTTTAAACGCATCCACTTTTGTAGCTTTAAGTTATGCGTATGGAGCAACTGGAGGAGAAGGGACATTAAACGATCTAAAAAATATCAAATGGAATTTGAATTCACCAGAAATGGCCAAAGCCTTTGAATGGTTAAAAGAGGCTGCAAAATATGCACCGCCAGGTATTTTGAATACCCAAGGAAATGAAAACTTTGGCTTGGAGAATAACGATATCGCTATTCATTTAGATGCAAATGGTGCAAGCACGATGGGCGAAGTCATGGCCAATAAAAATACCAAATTGCTTGATCGTTTTGAATCAACCTTAAATCTAGGTCCTAATGGTGAAGGATGGGTTGCTGTAGACCCATTTGTAATGGCAAAAGATGCTAAAAACGTGGAAGCATCCTGGGAGGTTTTAAAATTCCTAACAGGGCCTATTACCCAAAAATATACCTATGATAATTTCAAATTTACTCCAACCCTTACAGATGCTAGTTTCGTATCAAAAGAAGATAAATATATGAAAACTGCGATGGAAATCGCCCAAGTTTCTAAATCGACTCTCTTAGATGAAGCAGATCCGTTTTTCGGAAGTGAAATCGTACCTGCCATCAATGGCTTTATTAGTAAGGCGCGTAACGGAAATGCTCCAGATATTAAATCCTATTTGAATGACTTACAAAAACGTGCTGAAAAGTGGTCTGCTAATCAATAGTACAATCGTTGATGCAGGGGAGTATCAAAAACTCCTCTGCTTTATATGATAATTTTTTCCCGTTGGTCAAAGGTATCATAATATGGATTGCACTTATGTTTAAATAATTGGAGGTAGAAAATGAAACTTGGTTTAAGTTCTTATAGTTTATATTCAGCCCTTAAGTCAAAGGAATTAAATATCCTTGAAGCAATCGAATGGATTGCGGAACAAGGTGGTGAACATATTGAAATCGTCCCAATGGGATTTTCGTTGGACGAAAATTCTGATTTAACAGATGCGATACGCCAAAAAGCAGAAAATGTCGGCATTGAGATTTCTAATTATGCCATTGGAGCTAACTTTATTACGGAGGATGAAGAGCAATTTGAACAAGAAGTAGAAAGAGTATTTAAACAAGTGGATATTGCAAACAGGCTAGGGGTAAAGCTTATGCGTCATGATGTGGCTTGGAGACCAATCGGAGAGACTTCTTTTCAACAATTTGAACAAGATTTACCAAGGCTCACTGATGCTTGTAAAAGAATTGCCGATTATGCAGCCGAATATGGTATTACAACTAGTGTTGAAAACCATGGATATTTTGTTCAAGCTAGTGACCGTGTCCAAGCTCTGCTTCATCGTGTAAATAAGGTTAATTTCAAAACCACATTAGACACCGGAAATTTTCTTTGTGTAGATGAAAACCCTATCAAAGCAGTGAAGAAAAATATTCAACATGCTTCAATGATTCATATTAAAGATTTTTATTACCGGCCTGAAAAGTATAACCCTGGAGAGGGATGGTTTCAAACAACTTCTGGGAATTATTTAAGAGGCTCCATCATTGGCCACGGGGACATTGATATATATGAAATAATTAAAGTGATTAAGCACTCAAATTATGACGGCTATATCTCCATAGAATTTGAAGGTATGGAAGATTGTAAGAAGGGTTCAAAGATTAGCATAGACAATGTTCGGAGAATTTGGGAACAAGTTTAATAGAAGGGGAGAATGAGTAATGGGGAAACTTAAAATAGGTGTTATCGGTGCTGGGTCCATCTCGGATATGCATCTGCAGTCCTATCAAAAAAATGAAAGAGCCGAGTTATATGCCATTTGTGACAAGAATACAGAAAGAGCAGAAGAGAAGGCAAATAAATATGGTGCTGCCAGAGTCTATGGAGATTATCGGTCATTACTAGCTGATCAAGATATTGATGCGGTCAGTATCTGTACATGGAATCACTCCCATGCGGAAATCGCCATTGCCGCATTAAAAGCAGGGAAACACGTTCTAGTAGAAAAGCCATTAAGTACCACTGTAGCTGAGGCAAGGCAAATTGAAGAAACCGTAAAACAAACCGGAAAAATCCTTCAAGTTGGTTTTGTCAGAAGATATGCGTCCAATACAGCGATATTAAAGGATTTTATTGATGCGGATGAAATCGGTGAGATTTATTATGCCAAAGCTTCCTGCATAAGAAGACTCGGAAATCCAGGCGGTTGGTTTTCAGATATCGAAAGATCAGGTGGGGGACCCTTAATTGATCTTGGCGTACACATGATTGATATTTGCTGGTATTTAATGGGGAAACCGAGAGTAAAGTCGATTAGCGGGAATACCTACTCTAAGCTCGGGAACAGATCTAATATTAAAAATCTATCATTCTATAAAGCTGCAGATTATAATCCGGAAATCAATACCGTTGAAGACATGGCAAATGCACTGATCCGATTTGAAAACGGGGCTTCTTTAATGGTAGATGTCAGTTTTACTCTCCATGCAAAACAGAATGAAATCTCAGTCAAACTGTATGGAGAAAAGGGAGGACTCGAAGTTGAACCAGAATTATCGATCATTACTGAAAAGCACAATACGATTTTGAACATTACTCCTCAGGTAGATTCGTTAACATTTGACTTCGAACAAGGCTTTCAAAATGAAATGGATCACTTCGTATTAACCTGCCTAGGTGAAACCGAGACCTTAAGTCCAGTGGATGACGGCTTAGAGATGATGAAAATTTTATGTGGCATTTATGAATCCAGTGAAAAAGGAATGGAAATTTCGTTTGACTAACATTGATTCAGGAAAAAGAGACCATGACAGTTTTATCATGGTCTCTTTTTAAGAGGTAAAGATAGTTGAGTCGTGTTGCGTGAGCTTAGTGATTTTTATCAAACTTTAAAGAGAATACTATTATGGATAGGTACTACTGGATCATTATCCTTCATTAAGCCTTTACTTTCTCCATAATAAGCAACTTGTATGAGCCATCTCGTGAAGGGAGCTACATTCATCGACTCGATTTCTTCTAAACTGTAAAACCCTGCCTCATCAGACTCTACACCATCTGGTCTTGGAATTCCATCCATATATTCCATTGCAAAAGCAACATAAAGATTATGAATGTTACGTGGAAGATCTCGAATCGCAACAATTCCTTTTACTTTTGCCTTAATTCCTGATTCTTCCTCAACCTCTCGTATAATCGTATCTTCAATCGATTCCAATTGTTCGATATATCCGCCTGGGTTAGTCCAGTATCCTTTTCCAGGATTATGTGCTCGTTTCACTAGCAGGAACTTTTCATCCTTAATGACTAATGCTCCAACGCCAACACTATAGTCACCCCAGAATATAAAATCACAACGGGGGCATGCCTTTCGCTTTGTTCCGTCAATATCACGAAATTCCAGGCCAGTACCACATTTTAAACAGAAATTTGCTGACAAATTTGCCCATCCTTTCTTCTTCAAAAAACATCTTGTAATAATCAATTTCGACGTAATTAATATATATCCTTTACAATAGTCATTTTTTCACTGTCTTAAAGCAAACAAAGTGATTTAATTGTTGGTGAGTTTTTTAATACATAATTATTCAGGTGTTTATAAGTCGAAAATCCAATTAATATAGTAGAAATTTCATTTTACAGGGCAGGTGCTAAAAAAGTGACAGTAATCACCGATTTTAAATTATTTTTAAAAATCAAAGGAGCTTGGATTCTACTAATTGGTATGTTTTTTTACGGTACTGGAACGGGGATTTTGGCACCCATGAACGCGGTCTATATGCGTGATGGAATTGGTTTATCTAAAATCGAAATCGTTTCAATTTTTTCTATTTCTTTATTGCTAAATATGGTAACGACCATGGTGGTCGGTATAATCAGCGATAAAATCAAGCGAAAGAAGCGACTGCCCATCTTTGCCTGTATCGTTTGTATGGCCGGATTGCTAATTTATATGAATGCGTCAACCTATATGGTAACGCTGATTGGTATGGTTTTTGCTGTCGCACCTTCTGGGCTTATTATGGGGCAGTTTTTTGCCATGGCACGAAATCATTTTATGACCCTAGCCCCCGAAATTCATGAAATGGCACAAATTTGGCTTCGAGCAACGCTTAGTGTCGGTTTTTTTACTGGATTGCTAGTAGGAGCGAATTTATATATTATTGGCGATTTCAAAAGTGTTTTGTGGGGGAACTTTCTGGGATATGCAGCTTTGTTCGTGGTACTTATCATCTACAAAGAGTATGAGGCTCAAAGCTCCATATCAAATATAAAAGGTGAACCTTTCTCCCTCGTCATGCTTTTTGCTCTTCTTTTGCTCGCCTGTGCTGACGCATTAAGAGGACTTTATTTACCGCTTGTGGTCGTTCAATTGTTTAAAGCACCCCAGATCATGTCTTACTTATGGAGTGTTCAGGCAGTTTTTGAATTACTGTTTATGACAGTTGCAGGATATTGGGCCAATAAGTTCGGTAGTAAACTCGTCATCATGATTGGAAGCATATGTGCATTAACTACATATTTATTGTACTCTGTACAACCGCCGATATGGGTTTTCTTTCTCGTCCAGCCCCTATACTCTTTCTTCGTTTCTGTTTTATACGGGGTAGCAATGGGGTATGTCCAGCGTATGTTTCATACCCGCATTGGATTTGGATCCAGTCTATATGTATTTTTATCTCAAACAGCTTCTTTGATTGGTTATTTTCTGCCATTTTTCATTACTGGTTACCAGCCTCGAATCTTCATCATTCCATGCGGATTGGTTTCGGCGTCCATTATTTTGATGGTTGGACTTGTATTCATTCATCGAGTTAAGGCAAAGAAAGATTCTGATTCAGTTGGAATAACAGGATAAAATGTGGTTTATCACCTTGAAGGGGTTCTTTTTACACACCGGAATTTGTGAAGTAATTAATGGAAGGGGAGTGGAAAAATGAATAATCCCGAAACGTTTGCGGGTATTGCGGGTAAAACAGTAATGGACTTGGATTCACCCCATATGTCATTGTTGACCTAAATATTGTAGAAAAAAACATCTACAATATGGCGGAAATTGTGAAGAAAGCTGGATTAAAGCACCGACCGCATATTAAATCACACAAATCTGTTTTTTTAGCGAAGATATAGCAGGAAGCTGGGGCAAAAGGAATTACCTGTGCCAAATTGGGTGTAGCAGAGATATTTGCCGCAGAAGGGTTTGACGATATTCTTCTCGCCTTTCCGGTGATTGGTGAAAAGAATCTGGCACGCTTTCAAGCACTGGCCGAAAAAATCAATATAAAAACGGTCGTAGACAGCATGGAAACAGCAGAAGGTTTATCATGTGTATGCGACAAAGTCGGTCGAAAAATCCCTGTCTACATCGAAGTGGAGGGGGTATTCATCGCTGCGGACGTCAGCCTGGTGAAGATACTGTTCGTTTTGCGAAGTCGATTCAGGATCTTCCGGGAATCGATATTATGGGCGTTCTATCCTACGCTGGTCAGATTTATGGGTTAAATGACAAAGAAAAGATCCGTGAGATGGCAAAAGAAGAGGCTGAAATATTAGCTGCGACAGCCGATACCCTTCTCGAGGCAGGTTTTGATATCCGCGAAGTAAGCGGCGGTTCCTCGATTTCAGCAAAGTTTGCTAAGAGCATCCACGGAGTAACCAAAGTTCGGGCAGGCAATTACATTTTTCATGATCAGGCTCAGCTTGCAACGGGTTTAGCAGGGGTTGATGAGTGCGCACTTCGCGTGATTGTCACCGTTGTCAGCACGCCTGCACCAGGACGGGCCATTATCGATGCTGGTTCGAAAACATTGACTTCGGACACAGTGTCCTTTGCAGAAGGTCACGGCTATGTCGTGGAGCATCTCGAAATTGAAATTTATAAATTGAATAAGGAACATGGTTAACTTCGTCTCCCTGAATCGTTACAATTATCCATTGGCCAGAAACTAACCATCATTCCGAATCATACTTGCATGCTTCCAAATTTGTGTGATGAGCTCATCGCTTTTCGAGGAGAAAAAGTGATAACCACATTCCCAGTCAGTGCCCGAAGAAAAAATAAATAAAAGGAGAGATTTAGCATGAAACACGAAATAAAAACATCCCTGGCACCACTTCCGGTCGCTCCTATTCACAAGGTATTAAAGTAGGGAACACTGTATATGTAGCAGGGCAAGGACCGCTCGATGTTCAATCAGGTGTTGAGCCAGAAGGTGTTGCCGGCCAAACCAACCAGGTATTAACGAATATTAAAAACATTTTAGAAGCTGTCGGAGCATCGATGGATGAGGTTGTAAAAGTAACGGTACACCTTCAAGACTTATCTGATTTTCAAGAATTCAATAAGGTTTATTTGGAGTTCTTTTCCACTCCTTACCCAGTAAGGACAACGGTTCAAAGCGGTTTAAATAATATATTAGTAGAAATCGATGTAGTTGCTGTTATTTCCGAATATTGAAGAAAAGGAGAATCTATTATTGATTCTCTTTGCGGCTTTTTTCTTCTTCTTGAAAGCTTTACAAATGTGTGAAAATGATTTGGTTTAGCGATGTTTTTTTGAAATAAACGCTATAATTTCTCTTGGTAAAATTTCCTCCTTATTGTTTTTTCTACCTTCACCTATCTGGTTTTATTTTGATGATCAACATTTTTGTCATATAAGCCGTTTTCATTTCAGTTTAACTGGCCATAATGATAAAAAGTTTGATCGAGGTTGGCTCTGCCGCATGATGTAAAAGGCCAACAACTAGGAGAAAAAACTATGTATGAAATAACCGTAAGACTCCCAACTAAAAAGATTGACAGAATTATTACTCATTTATACCAAAAAGGCTACTACCAAACCTTTTATGAGGTTCCATTAGATGTGGTGACCGATGCCAACGGCTATGCCTTTGTTGAGAAGAGAAATGAAACAACAGAACTTAATATCTATATAAATAATTATTTCGAAGCAAAGGAACGACGTAAGTTAGTAGAATTATTAGCCATTGACGAGTCTAGTCTGGTGGTTAAGGAAGTGAATGAACGGAATTACCAGCAAACGTTTAATGATATTTTCCTTGAGAATAGCTGGGTCATCACGACACCGGATAGAAGGAATCATTACCACAAAGAAAAGCGGATTGTACTTGACTCCCAAGGGAATTTTGGTACAGGCTATCATGAAACGACAAAAGATTGTTTGCACTTCATATTAAAACATGATTTTTCAGGCTTGAGTGTTGCGGATATCGGAGCCGGTTCAGGAGTCTTAAGTGTTGCTGCAGCCCTTAAGGGAGCAAAGTTTATCGATACATATGACATCCAACCGGTCGAGCGAGAAATTCTGTATCAATGTGAACTAAATAGTGTCAAGCCGGTGAATGTGTTTCAAAGTGATCTAATCAAGAATAAAAATCGAATCAACAAAGAGTATGATATGATTTTTATTAATATCGGAACGCAGGAAAATATTGATATCCTAAAGGCCCAAAGACTCTTAGATTGCAAAGACACTACATTTATATTGTCAGGTATGCTTGAATGGAATTACCATCGGGTAGAGACTTTATTTAAAGATGCAGGATTTCTTTTGAAGGAAAAGAAACAAAGCAACGAATGGGTGACATGCGTTTATAAGAGAATATCTTAATTTACAAAACAAGAAAGGATTCAGTATGTTTTACTGAATCCTTTCATCATCTTTGAACACAGTTACCATTCATTCATATTATTTGGCTTTTCTTAAATCTAAATATTGGACTGTCTTTCCATCAGGTTCAATCTGTACAATTAATTGGTTTTTGTTAAATTTATAAATCATTTGTTCACATTTGGCACTTTCATAGCAGGAAACGATTTTCACTTCATTTGGGTTTCCATAAAGCTTGAGGATTTTGCTTTTCTCAGTGGGAACGGAAGCTGTTTTCAAAAACTCCGGGTACACTTGCAACTGCTGAATGGAATCATTTGCTGCATCGCATGTTACACGAACACCAGCACCTTCATTTCTATAATAAAGAGACCTGGTATTCTTATCGTCCTCCGTTTTCGATGGCTGCCCGAATTTTTGAACAAGCTGTTTGTAGGTAGATTCTACAGTGATTCCATTAATATGAAGAGGCTTCTCTGTTAAAAGGAAAGCATCTTTTTCCCGTTATTCTTTAGCTTCGTTTTCATTTTCTCCGCTTTCGATTTACTCGAATAAGCCCCGGCCTGAACACGGTATAAGCTTTTCCCGTTTATGACTTTCTTCACAACGACAGCTTCAATCCCTTTCTTTTTCAAAAAAGTGACTCGCTTATCTGCATTTGCTTTCTTGCTAAAAGAACCAGCGACGACAACATACAATGGTTTGGTTTGTTCAAAATCTGGAATCATCAACTCTTGACCGGCAATAATCTTATTACTTGTTAACTGGTTGTATTCCTTTAAATCTTCAACCGAAATATTGTATTTTTTCGAAATGCTATATAATGTATCTCCTTTCTTTATCTTAATATAAATATCCTCAGCAGCTGCCTTCCCATTGCCGAAAGAAAATACCGACCCCATTAAAACAGTGCAAAGTACAACCTGCAGGAACCGTTTAAATCTATTCATTTATTATCACCTCATATATTTTGACGAAGTAATTACAAATTCGATTCTGATAAATAAGCCCATTTTTGTTAGGAAAAACAAAAATAGGCACATGACATCCTTTTTAAAATGGAATCAAGGATATAGCGGTGGCTTTTTTGATGCAGTTTGTCATTTGACCATTTTTTTTCTTAACCTTAAGTTAGAGTGATTAAAAATATAAAATTAATGTAAATTTGGAACTTTTTGGTTCATTATTCGTATATAATGTTAGGTATGTGTTTAAAGGTTCTATAAAGATATCATTTTTTAAAGAAAGAGGAGGAACGTATGGCAGTAAATACGTTAGAAGTACGATCGTTAACGAAGCTCATTGGCAAGAAGAAGATAGTAGATGATGTAAGCTTCAGTGTAAAAAAAGGGGAAATCTTTGGTCTTTTGGGTCCTAATGGAGCAGGGAAAACCACCATTATCCGTATGATTGTCAGCTTGATCAAGCGGACGGCTGGAGAGGTTACTGTAAATGGAAATAACCTCGATGGACAATTTAAAGAGACAATGAGTGAAATTGGGGCGATTGTTGAAAATCCGGAATTTTATAAGTATATGAGTGGGTACAAGAATTTGAAGCATTATGCGAATATGGCCATTAAAGAAGTGTCAGATGAGCGGATTATGGAAGTTGCTAGACTAGTAAAATTAGAAGATGCCATTTACCAAAAGGTTAAGACCTATTCGCTTGGAATGAGGCAAAGGCTGGGAGTTGCCCAGGCGTTATTACATAACCCGTCACTGCTTATTCTCGATGAGCCTACAAATGGATTGGACCCTCAAGGAATTAGAGAATTTAGAGATTACTTACATGCCCTTGCACAGGAAGGCATTTCAGTTCTGGTATCCTCCCATCTTTTAGCTGAAATGCAGCTGATGTGTGATCGGTTTGCCATAATTGAAAAAGGTAAACTCATACATATTTCTTCCATGAAAGAAACGATGGAGGAAGACGAAAAGACGGAAGTCATTTTTGAGGTGAGCAGCAGCCTAAAAGCAGTAGATGTGCTGAAAGGACAATTTTCAAATACCGATGTCAAGGTTCTTGCGGAGGACCAATTCTCAGTCAATGTAGAAAAAGCTACGATTAGTACCATTAATAAGCTATTAATCTCAAAGGATATAGATGTCTATGGCATCAGCAGGGTAACCGTTTCTCTCGAAGACCGCTTTTTGGAAATAACGAACAAAGAGGTAAAGGAGCATGGAGGTGTAATGCAATGATTGCCTTAATTCGTAATGAACTTATGAAATTGTTTCAAAAAAAATCGAGCTGGATTTATCTAATCATCCTCGTACTCGCAGTCATTGTGGCGGGGATTATCTACCATAAAGTATCAGGTGAACCCGATCCGAACTGGCAGGCTGGTATGAAGGCTCAAATTGCTGAGTTGCAGCAGAATGCAAAAACAGCACCAGATCAAGAAAAACAATTTATTACTAATGAAATTGAACAAAAGCAGAAATATCTCGATGAAAACATTAACCCAAATGCTATTAGTAACTGGCATTTTATGAATAATGTTGTATTCGGTATGACGACTTTGGTTACTTTATTGGCGGTGATTGTATGCAGTGCCAGTGTGTCCTCTGAATTTGCAGATGGAACGATTAAGCAGCTGTTAATCAGACCGCATCAGAGATGGGCGATCCTCCTGTCTAAATATCTTTCATTAATTATCTATTCGCTTATTCTTTTAGCGACACTTATTACTGCTGGATATCTTGTTGGTTTGATTACATTTGGTAATGGGGACTTTACAGCGAAAATCTTTGAGATGGCGATAGACGGGCAGAAGGAAGCAGAAGTCGGTCCACAGTTCTTCCTTAAGATTGCCTACTACCTTCCAAGTTTGTTGGTTTTAACGGCCATTGCCTTTATGCTCTCTACTTTATTTAAAAGTCAGGCATTGGCGGTGGGAATCGGAATCTTTGTCCTATTTATCTCTTCAACCCTAGGCGGATTAATTGTGCTTCTTGCAGAAAAATACGAATGGGCAAAATATTTAATATTTCCGCATCTCGATTTAACCATTTATGCGTTGCAGGATAAGATTTTGGGTGACATTACACTGCCGATATCACTGACAATCTTGGCCGTGTATTATGCCATTTTTATGATCCTGACTTTCGTGTTTTTCCAGAGGCGGGATATTAGTATTTAAGAGATAAAAAATGGGATTATACTAAACTTTCCCCTTTCAAAATGTAGAAAAAAACTGATAGTGGAATTTATCCACATCAGTTTTTTTGTTTAACCACATTTGATACAATTTCACTAGAAGAATTTCGGGATAATAGACCTATTTGTTGTATAATGTAGAAAAATGTAAAATTTGGTGACGTGTATGATACCGAAATCATACACGTAAAATTATAGATTTTATTAGGTTAAGGGTTAAGAGGTGCAGGCTACTTTGAATGAGAATAAATTTCTTATCCTAATTAAAGAAAAGGATAAAACAGAAGAAATTGATTTATGTAAATACGAAAATGGCATTCCATAACAATAGTAAGGTTTATACATACAATTCTTTAAACTTAACTTGGTTTAAAGAACCCAAAGAGATTGATCATAGAACATGTGTTATTTTCGAAAATAACCTCCCAGTAACGGGCGGAATTAAGATACTTGATTTTGGTGGCTATATAAAAATATGGTTTAAGACGGGTTATAAGAAGGTATATAAACGGTCAAGCATCATCATTGAAGAAACAAGGC
Organism: Bacillus sp. AFS037270; assembly: GCF_002585305.1. The sequence goes on from NZ_NUNF01000037.1 coordinate 34,559, forward strand.
TAACCAACCCTTGCGTACATAAGACCTTTGAATATTTAAAAACGATCGCTAATAATGTGAGTACAAGATTGGAGGATGATAGCAGCTTTTTAAGTAAGCAATACCATCTTCTGAAAATGATTAGTCCTATCAGTGTCCTATCAGCCTATTTAGAAGGAAAACCATTAATCAAACATAAAAATCAAGTTCAAGCCATCTTTCCCTTTGGTTTTAATACAAGCCAAAAGATGGCGACAGAGAAAGCTTTAGCAAATCAGCTTAGTGTTATAGAAGGACCTCCTGGTACCGGAAAGACCCAAACTATACTAAACATCATTGCAAATGCGATCTTAAACAATAAGACCGTTGCTCTTGATTGGGTACTTCATCACCTTTAAGAATGCTGATTCGAAATACGGACAAGCTTACCGAGGATGAGAGAAAATATACTATGAATATATTGACTCATACAGATTTTGTTATTTTTAACAAACTAGATAAAATGCCGATATTGGTAGTTGAAGTGGATGGTCATGCCTACCATGCAAATAATCCATCTCAGTTAAAACGTGATCAATTAAAAGATGAAATTTTAAGAAAGTACAAGATTCCAATTATTCGAATGAAAACAACGGGGAGTAGAGAGGAAGAGAGGCTTCGAGATAAACTAGTAGAGGTATTAAATCTGGAGTCAAGAATAAATGAGGAGCAGTTACAGCTAAACCATTAAGGTTCTTAAATGAGTTGAGAACTGCATTAAAAGGAGAAGTCATTTTTACCAGGACTAAATGTTAAGAAAATAAAACCCATGACTTAAAGACGATACCGTGCTTTATTTCCTGTGGTCACAATTAATGAAAACATTCCTTATAGGTGTCTTTTTAAGCACTTTATCATTTAATCCTGGGAATTTTCTTCTGAATATAGATTAGAAGGAAGATTTAATGAGTATCCGGACTCTAAGCTGACTTTAAAGTATTCAATTAAGTTATTAAACTAAAGATACTTCCTCATTTATTTTACTTGCAAAATTATAATTTCTGTTAAATCCATATTTGATGTATCTGTTGTAATTCCAGCGATGTATCCTGCAATCTGTTTCTCAATGAAGCCCATCTTACTTATGAGCATTTCCCCACCAAAATTTCCGCTAGCTATTGACTTTTCTCTTAATGCTAAAGTGAAAGCATTATTAAATTGCAGGACTCCTGATACGCCACCATGCCAACAACAGAGATACAGCCCAAGTTTTTTTGTCATGAGAATTTCACGATTTTGCTCGATAAAATTTCTGACACTTCCTTGTATCGTCCCATTATGAATGGATCCCCCAATGATAACAGAGTCAAAATGGTTGATGTCGAACCAAATCCCCCCTTCTTCAAATCTGCAATTAGAACTTCTCCTTCAATCAATTCGCTTAATATTGCAGCCGCTTTTTCAGTTGTCCCATGCATCGAGCAATAAACAATTAATGTTTCATTTTGCATCATCTCCTTATTAAAATTATAGCACTTTATGGGTCTTTTTTTAGGGCTAAAATTGTCAATATTCAGACAATTGACACCGTTTTGATTGAGACTAAAAATTCCCACTTAATATATAGCTTGGAGAAGATAACCACTCTACTAGCGAATGATTTATTTGTTTCAATAAAAGATTTGTATGACATAAAACATTTCAAAATAGTAATTACAATAACATTAAGGTTTATAGTATAAATGTAAATTTTTTACATTTTGAGCAAAATAGGTATATAATAATAGTGTAAAAGAATTAAGCAAAGAAAGGGAGGAATGAACCATGACTACTTTAAGTCCATTCAAAAGAAGAGGAAGGATTGGAAGTGATTTATGGGATGTCTTTTCAGATTTCTACAATGAAAGTTTCTTTGCACCGTTCAAAAGTGATACCCATCACTTCCGCACAGATATTAAAGATACTGGGGACAAATATCTAATAGAGGCGGAATTACCGGGGGTTGAAAAAGAGGATATTACTATTAAGTATCAAAATAACTATTTAACCATAACTGCAAAAAGGGAATCAGCTATGAAGGAAGAAAAGGACAACTTTATTCGTCAGGAAATATCTTATGGTAACTTTGCCAGACGTTTTTATGTGGCGGATATTAATGAGGATGCCATTGATGCCACATTTAAAAACGGTATTCTTACCTTAAATTGTCCAAAAGTCATGATTACCAATACAGATAAAAAACTGATTGAAATTCATTGAAGCTAAGAACATATATACTAATAATAAAAGCCGTAATTCAGGATACTGATTACGGCTTTTTGTCCGGTTTTGCCTCACATGGGCAAGTTTTCAACTTGTAATTGAATTACTTCTTCACTAAGAGAATCTTCATTGGAAACTGAATCCGTTCGAAGTATACAGTCCAAAACGAGATTGGTAAAAATGCAACAAAATCTACATATTTATAAATCAAATTATGTAAATAGAGGGTATATAATGGAATTGGGGGTAAATAATTTAAAAGGAGCTGACTAAAATGTTAACTATTTGTTCGCGAATAGTGGTTCCTTATGATCATTCAGATTCTAGCAAAAAGGCTTTAAAAATGGCAATGAATCTAGCAAGGCAGAATGAAGAAATTGAATTGAGTGTTGTTATGGTAATTCAGCCACAATATCCCTATGGATTACCATATGGCTATGCTTTTAGCTATGAAGAAAGGCTTGAATTAGGGAAATCCCAATTCGCAACAGGCCAGCGCATACTCGATGAGGTTAAGCAAGAGCTGCAATACCTTCCTAATAAAACAAAGACTATCTTATTGGAAGGAAATCCAGCAGAGGTTATTGTGGATGTTATAAAGGAAAACGATGCAGATCTTGTCGTAATGGGCAGCAGGGGATTAAGCGGAATTAAGGAATTGTTTTTGGGGAGCGTTAGTCACCATGTTGTACAAAAGGCTCCATGTCCAATATTCATCGTTAAATAAAAGACTAAATAATAATATGTAATAGCCATCAACCCGATGGCTATTTTTATGTAGAAGACTAAGGCTGCTTGGATTCATTGTGCTTCTTGCAGAAAAAATACAAAAGGCACTTTTTAATTTTTCCGTATCTCGATTTAACCATTTATACGTTGCAGTATAGGATTTTGGCGGACATTACATTACCAATATCAATGACAATCCTAGCCGTGTATATGCATTTTTATGATCTAGACTTTCGTGTTTATTCAAAAGCGGGATATTGGTATAGAAAAAAGGTGTAGAGTCCTTTTCGAAGAACTAATTATAGGTTACATTTAATTTATGAAACTAACTTTTTTAGGTTTGAATTGGATGGTGAAAGCATATGAACGAAACAAAAAAGCTGCAAGAAATGGATTTGTATAAACCAATTCAGACTTTTTTTGTAAAGGAAGGTTTTGAGGTATACGGTGAAGTAAAAGATTGTGATATTGTTGCTGTTAAAGATGAGGAGCTAGTTGTCATTGAATTGAAGCTTACATTAAGTGTTGATTTGCTCATACAGGCAGCCAAACGACAGCGTATAACGGATCAAGTATATATTGCAATCCCAAAACCTAAGTACCGTTTAAATTCAAGACGGTGGGCTGAAAAATGCCATTTAATTAGAAGGCTGGAGTTGGGGTTAATTGTGGTTTCGAATCCATTGAAACGAGCAAAGACAGAAGTAGTCTTTCATCCATCACCGTTTGATCGTCGTAAAAGTAGGGGTCAAAGCAAGTTAAAGAGAGAATCTGTTTTGAAGGAAATCAATGGTCGAAGTGCGGATTTTAATGTTGGTGGAAGCAATCGGACCAAAATCATGACAGCTTATAAGGAAAATTGTATTCAAATCGCTTGTTACATGAGCCATTTTGGGCCGTCATCCCCGAAAAGATTAATTCAGTTGGGAACCGGAGACAAAACTTCCTCCATTCTAGTTAAAAACTATTATGGCTGGTTTGAAAGAATCAAGAGAGGCACCTATTGTTTAACTGAGAAGGGCCAAGAAGAAATAAAGGAATTTCCTGATCTTTTGAATTTTTACTTAAAAAATGTATGGATGCAGGAAGGCAATCCCGATTGAGGATATGGTTATGAGGTTGCAGTTTTTGCATTTCCATTCATATAGATTACTATGCCGAAATATGAACGGGAGAAAAAAGATTTTCGATTGTCTACAACAAGACACAATAAAGTTCAATCCCCACTCGTGAAAAGATTCTAGCATTTTTAAAATCAATGGAGGCATGCATGAGATTAATATCTGAAATATCGAAAATCCAGATCAAAAAAAGTTGGTGTTGGGGAACACGATTCGCTCGTTCCCCCAGATCTTAGAATGAATTACAAGTTTACAAGTCTTGTAGATTTTGTGTAAAGGAGGCTAAAACATTCCATTTAGGGCAATCCTTCCCCTGGTTCCCAATACTTGATCATATTATAGGGAACATCATCTAATGGAAGAATATAAATACTATTTATATCCGTATTCTGGCTGTCAGGAATGATTATGTAAGTTTCTCCGTTCTTTTTGTTCACCTCTTCTCTAAATTTCTTATAAACGAGATCACTCGCAATCTCCAAGGAAGAAGCTTCGATTTTCCCCACCACATTGTACCTATATTTCCCAATATGACTCTTACCCTTTAATATCATATATTTCATAAAGATTTCTTCCTTTCCTTTTTGTTTCTTTACCCGTTTTTCAACTTACAAACACACATAACTCGTTATTTATCATAAAACTCAGAGGATTTGGTTTTCTTTTTTCGAAAGATGGGGTATTAAACAAATAAATAAGATAGAAAGGATGAGGCCATTTTGGTAAAAAACCTACGAGTTACGATCAACGGAGTAGAAATAGAGGCAACGGAAGGCCAGACGGTCCTGCAATTTCTGAACGACAGCTCTATAGAAGTTCCACAAGTGTGCTATCATCCCAGCCTTGGGCCGATTGAAACGTGTGACACTTGTATCGTTGAAGTAAATGAGGAACTTGTCAGGTCCTGTTCAACCCCTTTAAAGGATGGGGATGTCATCAGAACGACGAGCCCACATGTGAAAAAATCACAGACAGCAGCGATGGACAAGATTCTTAACAACCATGAATTATATTGTACCGTTTGTGATTACAACAACGGTGGCTGCGAAATACATAACACCGTTAAGGAGATGCGTATCAACCATCAGAGTATTCCGTGGGAGCAGAAACCGTATGTAGAGGATTTGTCGAATCCCTTCTACCGCTATGATCCTGATCAGTGTATCTTGTGTGGGCGCTGTGTCGAGGCCTGTCAGGATGTCCAAGTGACGGAAACGCTGAGAATCGATTGGGATAGAGAGCATCCACGGGTCATCTGGGATAACGATGTTCCGATTAACGAATCCTCCTGTGTATCATGCGGCCATTGTTCGACCGTATGTCCGTGTAATGCGATGATGGAAAAAGGAATGCTCGGAGAGGCTGGTTATCTGACAGGCGTTGAAAAAGGAACACTCCGTTCGATGATTGAGTTGACCAAAGGAGTGGAGACCGGTTACGGGTCGATCCTTACTGTTTCCGATATGGAATCAGCGATGCGTGAGGCGAGAGTGAAACGAACCAAAACCGTCTGTACGTTCTGTGGTGTTGGCTGCAGTTTTGATGTCTGGACAAAAGGACGCGAGATTCTAAAGGTTGAACCAAACGTAGAGGCACCAGCGAATGGAATTTCGACTTGTGTGAAGGGGAAATTCGGCTGGGATTTTGTCAACAGTAAAGAACGATTAACGAAGCCACTGATCCGGGAAGGTGACAGCTTCCGTGAAGCGGAATGGGATGAGGCCCTTGATTTAATCGCGAAACGGTTCCTTGAGATACGCAGCCAATATGGGCCGCAATCGATGGGCTTTATTACTTCCTCAAAATGTACAAATGAAGAATCCTATTTAATGCAAAAATTGGCTCGACAGGTGATTGGCACAAACAATGTTGATAACTGTTCCCGATATTGTCAGACACCGGCAACGGTTGGACTGCACCGAACGGTTGGTTACGGCGGTGACGCTGGTTCCATAAAGGACATAGCCAAAGCAGGACTGGTAATCATTGTTGGTTCCAATACAGCGGAAGCACACCCTGTATTAGCTACCAGGGTGAAGCGTGCCCATAAACTACACGGGCAAAAATTAATTGTGGCAGACCTTCGTGAACACGAGATGGCAGCCCGTGCAGATCTATTCATTCACCCAAACGCGGGATCTGATTTGGTTTGGCTCTCTGCTGTGACCAAATACATGATTGATATGGGCTGGGCCGATGAAGAGTTTATCAATAAGAATGTAAATGGTTTCGAGGAATACAGACAAAGCCTTGCTCCCTATACGTTAGGTTATGCTGAAGAAAACACTGGTCTTTCCAAAGAGACACTCATTCAGATTGCGGAAATGATTCGTGATGCAGATGGCACGGCTATTCTTTGGGCGATGGGTGTTACCCAGCATCTAGGCGGCAGTGACACTAGTACAGCCATTTCTAACCTATTGCTGGTAACGGGTAACTACGCACGGCCAGGTGCCGGAGCGTATCCGCTCCGGGGTCATAATAACGTTCAAGGTGCAGGCGACATGGGCAGCGCACCGGAGAACTTTCCAGGATATCAGCGAGTGGACAACCCAACAGTGCTGGAAAAATTTGAACAGGCCTGGGGTGTCAAGCTTTCCTCGGAAGTAGGAATTAATAATCACGATATGATTGAAGGCATCCATCAAGGTACGGTCAAGGCAATGTATGTAAAAGGAGAGGAAATGGGATTAGTTGATTCAAACATCAACCATGTGCATAAGGCCTATGAAAAACTTGAATTTTTTGTCGTTCAGGATATCTTTTTCTCCCGGACTGCCCAGTATGCGGATGTCGTTCTGCCGGCAAGTCCCAGTCTTGAAAAGGAAGGAACGTTTACGAACACAGAACGCCGTATTCAAAGGCTGTATCAAGTCTTTGAACCGCTTGGTGACTCAAAGCCTGACTGGGAAATCATCCAGTTAGTGGCAAACCGGCTTGGTGCCAACTGGAATTATAAGCATCCAAGTGAAATTATGGAGGAAGCTGCGATGCTGATGCCGATTTATGCAGGTGTTACTTATGAAAGATTAGAAGGTTACAAGAGTTTGCAATGGCCGGTAAAACCGGATGGGACAGATACGCCGCTGCTTTACAGAGATGGGTTCCCTTTCGCGGATCGAAAAGCTCGGGCTTATCCTGTGCAATGGACAAAGCCGCTTGATTTTGAGGAGCAATATGATCTTCATTTGAACAATGGACGTTTATTAGAGCATTTTCATGAAGGGAATCTCACATACAAATCAAAAGGAATTTCAGAAAAAACTCCAGAGGTTTTCCTTGAAGTATCTCCAGAACTAGCAGCAAAACGCGGCCTAAATGACGGAACAGTTGTCCGCCTGACGTCACCGTTTGGTAACGTGAAGGTGAAATGTATTATCACTGCTCGGGTTAAGGGGAATGAAGTGTATTTGCCCATGAATGATTCAGGAGACGGAGCGGTGAACTACCTGACAAGCAGTGCGGCCGATAAGGATACTGACACCCCTGCTTACAAGGATACTCGTGTTAAAATGGAGATTTTACAGGAAGAGGGGATTAATCCTCTGCCAAGAATAAATTTCCGATACGGGAATCCACAGCCGCAAATGGGTGTCCAAGTCCAAAAGAAGTGGGCCCGAAAGGATTATGTCTTCCCGGGTGATCTTGTGAAGGAAAGGGAGCGGTCGAATGGCTAAAGCAATCAGACAAATCGAGCGAATCGAGCTATCCGAAGAGGAGAAACGTAAAAAAGATTTACGGCAAATAGAGGATTCCCTATTAAAAAATAAGCAAGCGTTACTTGATACACTTGATTTGGTGAGTCACATGCACGATCGAGGGGTTATTCCTTTATTGAGCGGATTATTTGCTGAGGGCGACAAAGTGCTGCAAATCCTTATTAACAAGGCGGACTCGAAAGAAACAGCCAATACTTTAAAAAATCTGCTGTTGATGGTTGGTGTTCTAGGTACATTAAATGTTAAACAGCTTGAACCCATTCTCCTTAAGTTAAATGCAGGAATAGCCAGAGTGTCAGAAAGTAAGGATGATGATGGCGAGATCGGTTACTTCGATATCGTCAGATCATTGAAGGATCCTGAAATTAACCGATCGATTGCCTTTTTCTTTGAATTTTTGAAAGGAATGGGTAGCGAAACAAGCCATTTGGAACGGACAACCCAGCTGCCGGAGCATCAGGCACAACATGCCAATCCCGACCACCATCTGTAAATCTCTCATACGGTTCTTGGCCGAGGCTAAGCTGAGACCCGTTTATGTTTGATGGTGTCGATACCCATCTAGACCTTGTAGAGAAGGTTAAAAAAGCGAGGAGAGGGGGGAGACTGTGTTAAACGAAATCACCACTTGCCAACACATTGTTAAATATAATGGGTATTCCTTTGTCGAACAAGAGGATGACATCGCGGTGGAATCAGCATTAACCATTATTATTGATGGAGAAGAGTTTGCCACCATGGTGTGTTCGCCATCTGAGATCCAAGAATTGGTGGTGGGCTTCTTAGCCTCCGAGGGGATCATTCGCGTTTTTCAAGATATTCAATCGATTCAGGTAGATGAAGAAATGGGATTCGCATACGTGGACCTCGTAAATAAAGAAACTCACTTAAAAGAGATCCATTCCAAGAGGTTCATTGGTTCCTGTTGCGGGAAAGGGCGTCAATTTTATTTCTATAATGATGTAAAGACAGCAAAGACCATACTGACAAAGTTGACCATTACACCACACCAATGCCATGTCTTAATGAAGCAGCTGCAGGAAAGTTCAGCTCATTTTCAGAAAACGGGTGGTGTCCATAATGCCGCCTTATGTACAACGGACGGGATCGTTATAACAAGGACAGATATTGGCCGGCATAATGCACTGGATAAACTTTTTGGTTACTGCTTAATCCATGGAATTCCATTGAAGGATAAAATTATTGCTTTTAGCGGAAGAATTTCCTCAGAAGTCCTCCTCAAAGCAGCTAAGATAGGCGTAGCCATTATCCTATCAAAATCTGCACCTACTAATCTCGCCTTAGATTTAGCAGAGGATCTTGGAATTACGGCGATTGGTTTTATTAGGGGAGGAGGCTTCAATGTCTATACCCATCAGGACCGGATTCTGGGACTGGCCTAGCATAGCCCTTCATCCAACCGAAATAAAGAAAACCAGTATATATAAACTAAAGGGAGAACACCTTTCGATTTCTAGTGAAGGTGTTCTCTCTTTCTCTATCTATATTCATCAAAATTCTATCTTAGATAACTTAGTAAAATTTGGTCAATTATTATTAAATAAATAGCATTTTGTCTCCAAAAAGAACGGTAATGGAGCAGAAGAATCGTCCCCATGCTTCACCCATGCTTCCATCTTCTTTTTAAAAGAACTTTTCTAGATATAGCGATTATGGTAAACTAACTAAGTCTATTATGACTTTTGTAATAGATATAATAATTTTTTGTAAATCCAAAACATCAAAGTAGGTACTAAAATTTCTCTCAATAGATTTTATTTTACAAAAATTAACTCAATCTGGCTTACATATATTAAAGATCAATTAATTGGTCATTTATTTTTTGAATTTTTAATTTTTCTAATCTTCATTTTTTTGTATATTAATACTATAAAGTTTTTTCATTATTCATTTTATAAGTAAATTATATCCAAATAAAAATACATTTGTAGAAACCAGGAGAATGAAGTCTATATGAAATTTAGAACAAAGCTTTATGGTGGATTAGTCCTTATCTTACTTTTTAACATTATTTTTCTAGTCACTTTATTTAAGATGATCAATCAACAGACGGTTACGATGAATTCGCTAGTTTCAGAGTTAGACGAGAGGAAGTTGATGGCTTCTACGATAGAGTTCGAGGTAGGTAACATGGGCAGAGAACTGAGTGAGATTGCCTCCATTCCACCTAATTCTGTCCTTTCTCAAGTAGTAAACGAATGGGAACAATCAAGGAACAACATTCGCTCCTCGATTGAAATGCTCGGAAAGATGGACAACCGTAAAGAAACACAAGCCTTAATTTCTAAATTTAACACGCTCTACAAAACATATGAAGAAGTCGGTAACCAAATAATTATTTTACAAAAAACCGATCAAAACGCTGATTTTGACAAGCTCATTTGGGGAGATATCAAGCGCGATCGGGCCCGGCTCCATCAGATTACTGATTTGTTGTATACCCTGCAGGAACAGGAAATGAAAGATCAACTCCTGCGGACAAAGCAAGCCTATAACCTTGAATTACGTATGATTTATATCGTTGTTGCCATTGGTTTCCTAATAGGTTTATTTGTCGCAATTTGGATCATTCGGGGTTTAACCAAAAATTTGCAGCGGGTTTCTTCTGTTATGAGCAATGTTGCACTTTATCATGGTACACAGTTTCCCCGAATTGGTGTAATGGCCAAAGACGAAATCGGGAAGATCTCCAGTGCCTATAATCGAATGGCACAAACATTAGAAGAAAAAGCGGTGCAGGAAAAAGCATTAATCGAAAAAGCCGAGGAACACAGCTGGCTTAAATCAAAAGTGGCTCAGATTACTTCTATGTATACTGCTGTCGAGGATTTTAAGACTTTGTCGCGTTTATTTATCCAAAATATCACACCGATGGTAGATGCACACTTTGGTGTTTTTTATATTAAAGAATGCAACAACGGTGAACAACGTCTGGTAAATATGGCTTCATATGCCTTTAAACATGATCCGGCTACATCAAGAAGTTTCCATCTCGGTGAGGGACTTGTAGGACAGGCTGCGGCAGAGAAGAAACCGATGATGCTCTCGGAGATTCCCGATAATTATGTAAAAATTGCTTCTGGAATTGGGGAAGCAGCGCCCAAACATCTAATGATTCTACCGGCTGAATTTGAAGGAGAGGTCTTGGCTGTTCTTGAGGTGGCTTCTTTTAAACCATTTAATGCCGTTCAACAAGCCCTTCTAAAAGAAGTCATGGCCCATATCGGCATAACCATCAACAGTGTCGGCAATCGAATGCAGGTCAAAAAATTATTACAAGATTCTCAAGCATTGACAGAAGAGCTGCAAAGCCAATCTGAAGAGCTTCAACAGCAGCAAGAGGAACTAAGAATCATGAACGAGGAGCTCGAGGTACAGTATCAAAATTCTGAGCATAAAAAAAAGGAATTGGAGAAATTCAGTAATGCTCTTGAAGAGAAAGCACAGGAACTTGCTCTTACCTCCCAATATAAATCCGAATTTCTTGCGAATATGTCGCATGAGCTTCGTACTCCTTTGAACAGTTTATTAATTCTTGCTCAAATGCTAATAGAAAAAAAGAATGAAAATTTAACCGAAAAACAATTGGAATACATCCAAACCATTTATTCATCTGGAAATGATTTGCTTCATTTGATTAATGAAATTTTAGATTTAGCAAAAGTTGAGGCTGGAAAAATGGAGGTTATTCACGGAGAAGTACCTTTGGAGAAAATTACTACCTTTGCAGAAAGATATTTTTCGCCTTTAGCTCGTCAAAAAAATTTGGAGTTTAGTATTTTCTTAGATGATGATTTACCGGAAAGCATCTACACTGATGAGCATCGACTCAATCAAATTTTGAGAAACCTTTTATCTAATGCATTTAAATTCACCGAAAAAGGGTGTATTTCCTTCCTTATCAAGAAGGTTGGTCCAAATGAATTAGACAAGCACGATTTTACTGGGCAGAATGAACCAATGCTCAGTTTTACCATTGCTGATACCGGAATTGGTATTTCAAAGGATAAACAGCAATTAATTTTTAATGCGTTTATGCAAGCGGATGGTACGACTAGCCGGAAATATGGGGGGACAGGCTTAGGTTTATCGATTAGCCGTGAGTTTGCCCACTTGCTTGGAGGCTTTATAGATTTAAGTAGTGAAGAAGGGGCTGGAAGTTCCTTCACTCTTTACTTGCCCATTCATCAATTGAACGAAAATGAAACTCAAATTCCATACCTTTTGGAAACGGCGGCTGCACTTCAAGAAGAGGAAAGCCATTCCTTTGGCGGGAGAGAGTTTCAATCGAATGGAGTAGTCGACGAAGAAACACTGGAATACTCGTTAATGAATGGGAAGAAAATTTTGATTGTAGATGATGATATGCGAAATATTTATGCCTTATCCTCTGCTCTTGAGGAATATGAAATCGAGGTTCTTTTTGCAGAAAACGGCAGAGAAGGGATCGACGCGTTACAAGAAAATCCAGATATTGATCTCATATTGATGGATATTATGATGCCGGAAATGGATGGATTTGAGGCCATGCGCAACATTCGTACAAAACCGGAATTTCAGGAGTTACCAATTATTGCATTAACGGCCAAAGCGATGAAACATAACCGTGAAGAATGTATCCAGGCTGGTGCGTCTGATTACATTAGCAAACCGATAGATTTAGATCAGCTTTACTCCCTGATACAGGTTTGGCTATATAGATAGGTGGGAATAACCATGACCAATATCGATCAACTGCAGAAAATAGAGATTGAGTTATTACTAGAAGCGATTTATCGTCATTATGGATATGATTTTCGGAACTATGCCGCTCCCTTCATTCAAAGAAGAACGTTGAATCGAATGACTGCGGAAAAGCTAAGGACTATATCCGGATTACAGGAAAAAGTTTTACACGATCCCCTTGTGATGGATAGGTTGTTTTATGATTTTTCTATTAACGTAACAGAAATGTTTCGGGATCCCTCTTTTTTCAAGGTTCTTCGAGAAAAGGTCATCCCGATTGTAAGAGAATATCCTGCGATCCGAATCTGGCATGTCGGCTGTGGTTCTGGAGAAGAAGTTTATTCGATGGCTATTTTGTTGCATGAAGAAGGCGTATTGGAAAAAACCAAGATTTATGCTACTGATATCAATCAAGTCAATTTAGAAAAAGCGAAACAAGGTTCTTTTCCCTTAGAAAAAATGAAACTTTATACCACCAACTACATTCAATCTGGGGGAGAGAAGGCTTTTTCAGAGTATTATTCGGTAAAAAATGAACAAGCTGCGTTTCATTCCTTCTTGAAAAAGAATATTGACTTTTTTCAGCACAATTTGGTTACCGATCAATCATTTAACGAGTTTCATATCATTATTTGTCGGAATGTGATGATTTATTTTAATAAAGAATTACAAAATCATGTTCATCGCTTATTTTACGAAAGTCTATTTTATTCAGGTTTTTTAGGGCTTGGAAAAAGAGAGGAGATTCGTTTTACCGATTATGCAAAATACTATGAAGTACTCCATTCAGCAGAAAGACTTTACCGAAAAAACAAATAAACCAGACACAGAAATGATTAATATATTAATGGTGGACGATCTTAAGGAAAACTTAATTGCATTGGAAGCTGTTCTCTCTTCACCCAGTTACCGTTTGGTTACGGCTAGGTCGGGGGAAGAGGCGTTAAAATGCATTTTAAAACAAGATTTCGCTGTCATTTTGCTGGATGTTCAAATGCCTGGACTCAATGGCTTTGAAACGGCAAAGCTTATTAAAGCCAGAAAAAAGTCAAAAAATATTCCGATTATCTTTATTACCGCCATCAGTCAAGATATGGAACACGTTCTCCATGGTTATTCTGTTGGGGCCATTGATTACATATTTAAACCGTTTAATCCTGAGACATTAAAACAAAAAGTAGAACAGTTTGTTAAAATCTATAAAAGTCATACGGAAAGTTTAAAACATACTGAGTGGAAAAATTCGATTGAACTTGAGGAAGTTAACCATAAATTGAATCGGACAACCGTTGATTTATATAAAACGGAGACTCTAGCAAAGGTGATGGGGGAAACATTGATGGACACGATTGTCACCTTTGATGAATCTGGGGTGATTTTATCCATCAATCCGATGGTAGGGAAAATGTTTGGTTATAACAGTGAGGAATTAATCGGGAAGCATGTAGCCACTATTCTCCCTGTGGTAAAGCAAGAGGGAGATCGGATGGCTGTATTATCCATGCATGCACTTACCAATTCTACAGTAGGGAAAATAATAGAAGGTGTTGCCTTACGGAAAGATAAAAATCGATTTCCTGTCGATATTCAAATTGGAAAAGCAACCATCGAAAACACTCCTCTTTTTGTTTGCACGATTCGTGATGTGACAGAACGGAAAGAGATAGAGAAAATAAAAAACCACCAATTCAATCTTCTAAAAAAAGTAGTGGAAGAGCGTACGTTAGATTTGTTGTCTACGAATGAGAAGCTTAAAGCGGAAATTCAGGTGCGAAAAAAGATAGCGGATGACCTATCTTTTTCCCATGAACGATTTAAGAAAATATTTGAAGCTAGTCCATGCTTAATGGCGATTCGTTCCATAAGGAATGGAAGATTTATTGATGTTAACAAAGCATGGCTCCATTATACAGGTTTTGATTATGCAACAGTAAAGAATCAAGTTTTTGACTGGGCCCTTTTTACGTGTGTGGATGGGAATAAAGTCGATTTAGTTGATCCTGAATGGAATAAGACTTTGAGCAATCTAAAAGTGACATACCAATCTAAAAACGGGGAAAGGCGTTCCGGATTGTTATCCACGGAAGTCATTGAAATACAAGACGAAGCATGCGTTCTCATCGTGGTAAATGATATTACTGAAAGAGAGAACTTAGAAAAAGAAATGTTACGTTTAGATCGATTAAATCTCATTGGAGAAATGGCGGCTGGAATTGCGCATGAAATCCGAAACCCCATGACGACTGTGCATGGATTTTTGCAAATGTGGAAAAGCAACAAACAACCGCTGGCACCTGAATTCATTGATATAATGCTGGATGAATTAAACAGAGCAAATAGCATCATTAAAGAGTTTTTAACACTGGCAAAAAATAAAGCAAGTAATAAAACAAAACAATCTTTAAATAGAATCATAGAAGCGATCCTTCCCTTAATCAATGCAGAAGCAGCCCTTGCTGGGAAAAGTGTCCAGTATCAATCGGAGCCATGTCCTGAACTTTTCTTAGATGAAAAAGAAATTCGGCAGCTTTTCTTGAATCTTGCCTTAAATGGACTTGAGGCGATGGATATGGGCGGGACTCTTATCGTTAGAACCTACAGTGAAGAAGAAGAGGTTATTTTAGAGGTGAAGGATTGTGGAAAAGGAATAAATCCAGACAATCTTGACAAAATTGGCACTCCATTTTTTACGACAAAAGACCAGGGGACGGGAATGGGGCTAGCTGTTTGTTATAGTATCGCCGACCGGCATCAGGCGAAAATCAAGGTTCAGACAGGGCATGAAGGAACAAGTTTTTCTATTTGTTTTAATCGTTTTTTAGATGAAAGTCTATACTTGAATGGTGAGAAACAGTGAAGAAAAAGAGTTTGATCCTAGTTGTTTCTGCAGTTTTTATCTGTGGTTTATTGGGTTATTTTTACATAGCATTAGCGGCAGAAAAGCCGACCGTTGCTGTGGTGTTGAAAGATACAAAGTCGGAGTATTGGTCGATCATTGTCTCTGGAATTGAAAAGGGAATGACCAATTTTGGAGTAAAGGCAAAAATTTATGCTCCCAGTCAAAATAATGAAGATCAACTCGCTCTTTTGTACAGGGTATTAAAGGAAAAACCGGACGCACTTATATTCTCTCCGCGAAATCCTGCAGAATCTGTACCGATATTAGAGGAATTTAAAAAGAAAAATATCCCAGTCCTGCTAGTGGATACGGGGGTCGATTGGTCTGGTCAAACATCCTTTATTGGAACAGATAACCCTTCATTAGGTGAAAAAGCCGGAGAGGTATTATCTTCGATGCTGCAGCCGGGAGACAAGGTCGCCCTTATTGGCAAGATTTCAAAAGATAACGTAAGTGAGGACCGGATTCAAGGGGCAAAAGATGCTTTGCATACAGTTGGAATTGACACGGTCGAAGGGTATATACTCGTAGATGATGACAATGCCAAGGTTAAGCCTGTCATTGATGAATTAATGAAGAGTAATGCTGATATCAAAGGTGTTTTTGCCTCTGATGACGGGATGGCGTTAGAAGTCATTAAGTATCTTAACCAGAAAAAATTAAACCTTCCAGTCGTAGGCGCAGACGGAATTATCGAAATGCTGAAATATGTTGAAAAAGGAACGTTAAAAGGCTCAGTTGCGCAGAATCCATATGACATGGGCTATATCAGTGTGGAAAATGCCTTAAAAGCGATAAAAGGGCAAAGAGTAGAAAAAAGTATTAACAGTGACGTCGATATTATTACACATGATAATGCTAAAAGCAAAATAGAGTTTTTAGAGGGATTAAATAACTAGACGGTTAAAACATTCATCTTATAACATCGAAAAGAGCCAAATAGCCCCCATTCTCATTCAGAGTGGGGACTATTTGGCGTTCAATTCTTCATAACTTTTAGAATTGAAATAGATGGAATGGATAACTTAAGGAAGTACGGGTTATAAAATTTGGAGTGAATACGATGAAACATCCAACATTTGAAGATATTAAGAAAGCCAGAGAAACTCTGAGGGACATTTCAATTAGGCACTGGTCCCAGGATGACCTATTTACTTGGAAGTGGTGGTTGTTGCTCGTTGCAGCTATCATTCCGTGGCTTATTTGGATCAAGTTTCATGATAAGAATAGAACTTTCGAAATCATGTGTTATGGCTTAATTTGGGCAATATTAGCATCCATTACAGATGTCATTGGGGGAGACTTGATCTTATGGGGGTATCCAGACAAGTTGTTACCAATGGTGCCTCCTTTACTTCCTGCTGATATTACAGTCATTCCAGTTTCTTTTATGTTTATTTATCAGTACGCAAAAACTTTTAAAACATACTTGTTGCTCTCCTTAATACTATCTGCAATCTTCGGGTATATCATTGAATTCCTATTTATAAAAATCGGGATGTTTGCTTTACATAAGTGGACACATACCTACTCATTTATTGGCTTTTTTATACTATCTCTAGTGGTATATACATTAATAAAAAAACTTACGCCTAATGATAAAATAAAAGAATAGAAAAAGTAAAAAGCTAAGCCACTAACCAGCTCGGGTCTGTAGTGGCTTAGCTTTTCTTGTTCCCATTATTTTTATTTTAAATTGTGAGAGGAAATTATCAGTACCTTCAGATGTTAAGTTAAAATGTTTGTATCTATCATGATTTTAGTGATAATTATAAATAGGCCTAAATTTGCCATTGCGTATGGAAACTTTCTGGAAGAAGATGAAGTCTGCTTCTTGATGTTTAGTGAAGAGTATACAAAAAAAGGTCTAAATTGTAATGTCTCAGTTTATTTCAACAAGAAAAACTTTAGAAAGGATGAGGTGTAATGAAAAAATTAACTAGTCTAATCATTGGCCTATTATTGGTTTTTATGGCAGGATGCAGTTCAAATAACTTTGATCTAAAGCTAACTACACCCAAATCATTTACACCAGGCCAATTAACTCCCATTCAATTAAAAATCTTAGACCGTGAGGGTAAACCCGTAAAAGGTGCTAAGGTTAGTGCAAAATTGGACATGCAAGGGATGAGTCATGGAGATACTTCATTGAAGTTGCAGGAAACAGGGAATGGCGTGTATGCTGGGAAAGCTAACCTTGAGATGGAAGGGGATTATACTGCAACCATTCAAATAGATTACAACGGAGAAAAATCGCTGAGAGAAAAAAGATTTTCGATTGTTTATAACAAGGCACAATAAGTGTTAGAAAGTGCATTTTATTATAAATAAAGCAGGGGGACGGAGCCGAATAACCGTCCCCCTGCTTCTTCTTCTAAAAAGCCCGAAAATTGAAAACGTTACCACCAATTTTATTTGTTTACCTTTGAGCAAGGTTCAGGTTATAATGAAGCTTATTAATTTAGGATATCGAAATATTTTTAGAAAGGCGATGGACATTGATTAAACCTAGTGGAAAAAAACGAATACAGCTTGCTATACTCTTAGGATCACTTGGACTGTTAGGGCCTTTTACAATCGATACGTATTTACCGTCTTTTCCAACGATTGTAAATGATTTTGGTACTTCGGCTTCACTCGTACAAATTAGTTTAACCTCCTGTTTATTAGGTCTTGGATTAGGGCAATTGTTTATTGGTCCTATGAGTGATGTGAAGGGACGCCGACAACCCTTGCTAATCTTTATCAACTTGTACTTACTTGCTTCTATAACATGCGCGTTAGCGCCCAATATCTATTTCCTTATTATCGCTCGATTAGTCCAGGGCTTTGCTGCTGCTGGCGGACTTGTCATTTCAAGAGCAATTGTTCGAGATCTTTTTAGCGGAAGGGAACTGACCAAGTTCTTTACGATGATGGTGTTAGTGGGTAACCTTGGACCGATCGTTGCACCGATTGCTGGAGGAGGGATTCTTGCTTTTACCAATTGGCATGGGGTTTTTATTGCGTTGGCTATAATAGGTGCAGTGTTGCTCATTACTGTTGCTTTAAAATTAGAAGAAACTCTGCCGACAGAAAAGCGTGTTCCAAGCAATTTACCACAAATCATGAACAACTTTGGTTCTTTATTCAAAGATCGGACGTTCATGGGGTACGCACTAACGCAAGGTTTTACTACTGCAGGAATCTTTGCCTATGTATCTGGGATTCCGTTTGTCTATCAGAATATTTACCAAGTTACACCGCAGCAATTTAGTTTATTATTCGGAACAAATGGATTAGCATTAATTATTGGAAGTCAGTTAGTCGGCCGCTTGGCTGACATCATATCGGAGCGGACTTTCTTAAAGATCGGGTTAGCCATCTCATCCATAGCGGGTGCATGGTTACTCGTTGCTTTGTTATTAAAAGCTCCGCTTTTCGCCGTCGCGATTCCGATCTTCTTTTTTGTAGGTTCCATCAGTATTATTGGGACCACGTCTTTTGCTTTAGCCATTGAAACCCAAGGACATATTGCAGGCAGTGCCTCTGCCTTATTAGGGTTATTGCCATTTGTACTAGGCTCATTAACGGCTCCACTTGTGGGAATAGCAGGGGCGTATACAGGCGTTCCTATGGGCGTCATCATCTTTTGCTCAAGTTTTCTTGCTTTCCTATCCTATTTTGTATTGGTTCGGAAATCTTCGCTTGGGATACAAATTTCTAATGATCAGTGTTCTGTAAAGAAACCCAGTATCTAAAAATATAAATTTAAGGAGAACACATTTCGATAACTACCGAATGTGTTCTCCTTTATTTATCTACTATTAATCTTAATAAGAACATATAGTTTAGGATTTTTCCTTTCAATATATTTTTATCTAAGGTTAATCCGTATATCTAACACCTTTTAAGATCATATTGACCTTTAATTTAGTATCTAGGACAATATTTTTTCGGAATTCTTTTGCCTTTTTGAAGGCATCCATCATTCCTTATGCTAAAATCTTAATTTCTCTAGTACCGACGGGTTCTTCTAGTAGAAAAATATATTCTTTCATGCTGTTTCACCTCTCAAGTTGTAATTTTAATATAATTATATACGAATTTGAAAGCGATTACCACCATTATTTGTGAACGTTTTCAAACAATTAATAGGATAAGGTAGAATGATTTACTGGTAGATGCGTGAAATGGTGACGAAGCAGAAGAACCGTCCCCCTGCTTCGCTGAAATGTCGCTTTCAAAGCGACCATTTCCTATCGGATGAGTGTTATCTTTTGTTTATCAAAGGACGGAGGATGATCTCATGAAAAGAAATCTAACTGAATTAGTATTTATTTTGGATAAAAGCGGCTCTATGGCAGGGCTTGAGGCAGATACCATAGGAGGTTTTAATGCTATGCTCAAGAAACAGCAAAAAGCGGAAGGAGAAGCCCTTGTAACGACGGTATTGTTCGATCATCGATACGAATTGTTACATGACCGAATTAATGTAAAGGGCATTTCTCCTCTTACTGAAAAAGATTATGAAGTAGGAGGTACCACTGCGTTATTAGATGCGATTGGATTCACCATTCAAAAAATCGTAAATGTACAAAAAAGAACGAGTGAGGAAGAACGGGCAGAAAAAGTATTGTTCGTAATTACAACCGATGGGATGGAAAATGCCAGCAAGGAATTTACTGCGGACAAAATAAAAAAAATGGTTCAACACCAAAAAAAGAAATATGAATGGCAATTTCTGTTCCTTGGAGCCAATATCAATGCGATCTCAACCGCTGCACGTTTTGGAATCGATGAAGACCATGCTGTTGATTACCATGCCGACGAAATCGGAACGGAATTAAATTATGAAGCGGTAAATGAAGCTGTTAGCAGTCTGCGAAGCGGCAAAAAGATTGACCGAAACTGGAAAAAAGGAATCGAGAGAGATTACACTCAGCGTTTGAGGAATAAATAAATTTTTAAACTTGATACTGCTTCTTTTTTTTCGAAAAACTGTTGGTGGTTGATCAATCTAGCATTTGTTAAAAATACAAGGTCAAGAGTGGATACTCCTGACCTTAATGTTATTTAATCATTAAACAAAGACGTATGTCCCTGAGTGTCATGATTTAATTTCTAAATTCATTTAATCTTTCATACGTTTCAAGTAAGAAATTATAAAACAATTCTTCGGTTGGGAGTAATTTGCGTTGTGTCGGGTAGATGACACCGACAGTTCGTGTGAGATTCGCATCATTTAGGGGAATCACGACGGTAGACCGCGGTGTATTATCGATCAAGGTTGTCTCTGGCATCAATGCAACCCCTAATCCTGAAGAGACTAACCCTTTTAATGCATCAATATCTTTTCCTTCAAATGCGACTTGTGGTGAAAAACCTGCATCCTTACAAGCTTGAACAACTTGTTCGCGAAATTTAAACCCTTCAGGCAGGACACAGAATGGGTCATCCTTTAAGTCCCGTAATCTAATCGATTTCCGATCAGCTAATGGATGATGAAAAGGGATGAGTGCCACAATAGTTTCTATGAAAAGGGTCGATCCTTTAATTTTTTTCTCTTTATCCTGGTTGACCATGGGGGCAACCAGGGCCAAATTAAATTCCCCATTTACCACACCATCTATTAAATCATGATAAAGACCATTGTTCATCTGAAATTTAGCTTCTGGGTACCGAAGACGAAATGCATAGATGATGGAGGGCATTGTATGAGCCGCCATGCTAATAGGAAATGCAATACGAACAGTCCCTTTTTCAGGATCTAAATATTCTTCTACTTCTCTCTTGGCGTCCTCCATCATATTCCACACTTGTTTCATCCGTTCATAAAAAATTCTGCCAAGAGGGGTTAATTTGACTCTTCTTCCCTCACGAATAAAAAGCGCTACCCCTAATTCTTCTTCTAAATTAAAAATTTGTCTGCTCACGGAAGATTGGGCAACATGCAAGGCATCTGCTGCTTCTGTTACATGTTCTCTCTTTGCGACTTCTAGGAAATATTGAATTTGCCTCGTCTCCATCTTTTTATCACTCCAATTAATGCGTTTAATGCATTGATTTCATCTAAAATGAATATTGAAACTATCAATTATAAAATTATAAAATGAAAACACATTTAAGAAAAGAAATTTTCTCAACTTTAAAATAATTAGGGGCTGAATGTTATGAAAGTGCTGGAAGAAGTAGAAATGAATCAAATGCAAATCGTGAAAAATCACGTAAATCGTTTATTTGAACAGGTTCAAATGCGTAACCCAAATGAGTGGGAATTCCAGCAGGCGGTTAAAGAAGTCCTTGATTCTCTAGTACCTGTCCTTGTGAAAAATCCACTATATATAAAACAAGCCGTTCTAGAAAGAATCATCGAGCCAGAGCGATTGATTTCCTTCAGAGTTCCATGGGTGGATGATAACGGGAATATAAAAGTGAATCGTGGATATCGTGTCCAGTTTAATAGTGCTATCGGACCCTATAAGGGGGGACTACGATTTCACCCTTCTGTTAACACAAGTATTATCAAATTTCTCGGGTTTGAGCAAATTTTTAAAAACTCCTTAACAGGTCAGCCAATTGGCGGTGGAAAAGGCGGATCTGATTTTGATCCAAAGGGTAAATCTGATATGGAAATTATGCGTTTTTGTCAGAGCTTTATGACAGAACTTAGTAGACATATCGGGCCAGACATCGATGTTCCCGCCGGTGATATAGGAGTAGGTGCTAGAGAAATCGGTTATATGTTCGGGCAATATAAAAAATTAAAAGCAGCTTATGAAGCAGGTGTTCTAACGGGAAAAGGGATTGGGTATGGAGGAAGCTTAATCCGGAAAGAAGCGACAGGATATGGATTAGTATACTTTGTAGATGAAATGCTGAAAGCACAGGGATTAAGCATGAATGGAAGCACTGTTGTGGTATCTGGTTCGGGTAATGTTTCGATTTATGCGATGGAAAAGGCCATCCAGTTTGGTGCAAAAGTGGTAGCATGCAGCGATTCAAGCGGCTATGTATATGATCCAAATGGAATTAACCTAGATACAGTGAAACGATTAAAAGAAGTAGAGAATAAAAGAATTTTTGAATATGTCAAAGAACATCCGGATGCAATCTATCAAGAAGGCTGTTCTGGCATCTGGGCGATCCCATGTGATATTGCATTACCATGTGCAACCCAAAATGAGATTAATAAGGAAGCGGCAGAAATGTTAGTTTCGAATGGGGTAAAGGCAGTGGGCGAAGGGGCAAATATGCCATCTACTCAAGAAGCTATAGATACTTTCATGGATCATCACATTCTATTTGCTCCTGCCAAAGCAGCAAATGCAGGCGGTGTTGCTGTCTCCGCTTTAGAAATGGCGCAAAATAGTGCACGGCTGGCTTGGACACAAGAAGAAGTCGATAGGAAATTACGAGATATTATGAAAGATATCTATAGTAAGAGTATGAAAGCATCAGAAGATTATGATGTTCCTGGGAATCTTGTTGTCGGTGCTAACATTGCTGGATTCGTAAAAGTAGCAGACGCTATGATCGCACAGGGAGTTATTTAATTATTGTATCCATCAGATTTTCTGGAATTTATGTTACAGTCTACACCAACCAGAGTAAGCGTTAAAGTTCGGGGCCACTTTTAGTGGCTCTTTTTGTCATTTAGGCAATTATAAATTTTCGCTTGTGGATAACTGCTAACAAAAGGACTGTCGACGTCCANNAAGGCAAAGAACGCCTTCTTTCCCTGAGCGTCTTATGCTTGTCGGGGCTGTTCAAGGCGCTTGGGCTTTTGTCTTATTCAAGTCACAATGCAGGTTAGTTATTCTTGAAAAACTACCAATTCTTGAAGAAAAAAAGAAAAAATACAAAAGTCGACAAATGATCATCATTTTAAAGTATAATATGGAATTATTAGTAATATAAGGTCCTTTCTTAAAGCATTGTATTTATATGGAACAATCATAAACATACAGACTATTATGATTGTCCTTATATTGCAGCTTTCAGATAAAGATCAGAATATGAAAGGTTACGAAGATGAGTTTATTAAAGGATTTTTTGCTGCAACTAACGTTAATGGTAATACCGATATTTATTTATTTTACCTTTATTACGGAGAGGGTAAAGCGTAGTAAAAATAGAACCCTAATAATGTCCGTTTTGTGGGGAATATCTATTATACTTTGCATGTCCTTTCCGGTGAATTTTGGCCAAAATGCTCGTTTGGAACTAAGAATTATTCCTCTCTTATTCGGGACACTGTACGGCGGATTTTGGCCTGGAATCATCCTATCAGCCCTTATCATCCTTTATAGACTATACTTTGGAATAAGTTTAGGATTCTATAATACTGTTCTTGTCTTAGTGTTCTCACTGCCTGTCATATTGCTTTTTCAAAGCACGTTTGCAAGTTCGAAAAAAGATAAAAGGGTTAAAATTGCCGTTAGTCTTGCCTTTTATTACTGTGCTATTGGCCTTACTTTTTCTGGCTTTCTAAGAGGTTTTTCCATCGATCATCTGAAAGTGCAGATCATTCATCTTTTCTTTGTAGTGGTAGTAACTTGGTTCTTGACTATGTTAAATGAAACAATCGGGGAGATCCATAAACTGCGATTAGAGATGCAAAAATCGGAGAAATTACGGGTGATAAGTGAGTTAACAAGTGTTTTTGCTCATGAAATTAGAAATCCGATGCAAGTAACTCGTGGCTTTTTACAGCTTTTGAACGAACCTGATTTGTCTAAGGAAAAGAAAGAATATATCCAAATATCCATTGAAGAATTAGATCGTGCCAATGAAATTATTAGTGATTTTTTATCTTTTGGAAAACCCACCATAGATAGTAACGAAAGAATCAATGTAGGTTATCAATTGCATCGTGTAGTTAATATTATTAAAGGTTACTCCCTGAACCATAGTGTTGAAATTAAAACGGATTTTCTTGAGAACTGTTGGATTTATGCGAACCCTCAAAAATTGAATCAGTTTTTGATTAATATATTGAAAAATGCGATAGAGTCAATGCCGAATGGTGGAATTGTTTGGGTGACCTGTACTTCAACAGATGATGGTTATATAAAGATTACCATTAAAGACCAAGGAATTGGTATGACAAAAAAGCAAATTGAAAGGCTTGGATCTCCGTTTTATTCTTTAAAGGAAAGTGGAACAGGACTAGGAATGATGGTAAGTTTTCAAATTGTCCGTTCTTTCAAAGGTAAAATACAAGTGAACAGTGAAAAGGATATGGGGACAGAGTTTATTATTCTCTTACCCCAGATAACCTAAAGATTAACCCAATAAAATTGAAAGAGCCACTTAAGGCTCTTTTTCTTTTATGAGCAAATTCGGTATTACTTCCTATTACCAGAATTTCTTTATTGCTAATACAAATAGAAAATAGTTAAGCTGGCTGCTTTTCGTTTCTGTTTGAGCGTGCTTCCTTTTTCTTTGATTTAGATCTCTTTGATTTAGACACTCTAAAGAAAAGTATCAATCCCGCATTAAACAGTAGAGTCCATACAAGTGCGAATTGATTACCACTAAAATATATTCCTAAAACAGGGATCAACAGTAATACGATGCTTTTCAGATAATAATTTACTTTAGGATTAATGACCATCAAAGCTGATACCATAACAAGTACTGAAGTTATGATGTTATTTCCGAAAAAGGAATGATTAGGATAATTTACATAGAAGTAATACCCAAATGAGCCTAAAATGGCAAATATGGAAAGATAAAATCTTATAAATGAACTTTTATAAAACAGAATCCAAACTGCAATAAAATTAATTCCTACACATATTCCAACTACAAATAATGTATGCGTAAAATTACTAATAGGATCTTTCATAAAGTTCAAAATGAATTTGAAGTTGAAACAAACAGCTCCAACTATGAAAATCTTAAAGACTAGATTTACCCAGAACATTTCCACTTTCTTTTTCTTTTTTGACGAACGGAATCTGGTTGGCGTGTATATTTCCGCCTCGCTCTCTTCATCGGCTTTTTTCTTTTTTCTGCTCAAAAACCATTGTTTAAATCCGCTTTCTTCTTGTTCCCTTTCTGCTTCTAGACTAGTAGAGGAATCTCTTTCTTTATATTCTTCATCATAATCTTTTTCTACTTGTTGGTCTGACTCTGAATTAACAAACAATTCGTATTCACCTCAAATATTTTTTTACCATTATATCTTATTTCAGTATAAATAGTGATTTTTAAGCAACTTTTAATATAACATTTCCTGTGTGGGGAAAGGCTCATTTATTTCCTATAATGCAGTCGTCACAAATGGGGTTCGAATCCTTTGACAAAAAGAAATGGTCTTTTATTAATAGAAATGGAATAATTAGTAAAGAAATAGTTTTACTTTATATATTTTTAATAAGTAGTTATATTTCCTTGAAGGTGGGTGTTTTGATGATACAACACGAATATAAATGGGTTCGACAGACTAGAGGGACTCTGTTGGATTTTTGTGGGAAATTAGATCCTAATCATTTTACTCATAAAAATGGTTTCGCTTGGCAAAGTGTAAGAGACACATTGGTTCATATAGCAGATTGCTATGTTGCATGGCTTAGCTCATTTGTTTTATTGAAGACAAAAAAACCACTTACACCCAGAGAAGAACTACATAATATCAGTTTAGAAGAAATAATTGCACGATTTGAACAGGTGGATTTAATAGTCAATGAGTTACTTGAATTACATGGAAATGAATTAAACGTTCTGATTGAGAGAGAAATTCCTTGGAGAGAAGCACCTGAACTGGTATCTATTACTCCGAATAAGTTGTTAATGCATACCATTACACACGAGTTTCATCATAAGGGACAAATAGTAGCCATGCTTCGTCAGATGGGTTATGAACCCCCAAATACAGATGTTTTAGGAACAGAAGATTAATTTATGTAAGTATAAACGGCGATGATTAAAAGTCATCGCCTTTTTCTTTGTGTAAGTCACTGTACATAGAAAATACTACCTACAAAGGAAGGTAGTATTTAAAGATTTAACAAACGGACAGGTTAAATTAAGATGAAACCTTTCTCGGTTGTCCTAATCAGAATTATTTTTTGAATCTAAATGGTACGGTTGAGACAATAACATTTTTCTGATAAATGAGGTAAAGTCGTAATAATAAACTTGATTGATTATGCAAAATATCATGCCATCTTTTCTTCGTAATGAATTGAGGAATCAGTACGGTTAGTGTGTATTTTTCTTCATTTGCTTTGTCTTCTACAATTTCAATAAAGCGCGCAATCGGTCTTAGTAAACTTCTGTAAGATGTATATAACGTCACAAGGCGGATATCCGGTTGCCATTCCTTCCAATTTTCCTCCATTTGTTTTTCGCTCTCTCGGTCAAAAGCCACATAAACAGCAATTACAGAGTCACCGATTAACTTAGCATAATTTAATGAATTTTCAACTACCTTTGTAATGCCAGCTACCGGGACAATGACGATAGTACCCTCTAACGGAAGAGCCTCATCACCCGCTTTAATCATTAGCTGTTCACCAACGGCATCGTAATGTTTTTTAATCCGGTGGCAAACAAATACGATAATCGGTAAAAATATGAGCACATACCAGACTTGAGAAAATTTTGTGGTAAAGAAAATGACGACAACGGTTAGGGTGATCAAGGCACCAATTAGATTAATCATCATTTTAAATAGCCAACCAGAAGGTCTATCCTTTATCCATTTCACAATCATACCTGTTTGAGACAGTGTAAAAGGGATGAATACACCCACTGCGTACAATGGAATAAGTTGTTCCGTTTGCCCTCTAAAGATGATAATCAACAATATGGATGCCACACTAAGAGTAATGATTCCATTTGAATAGCCAAGTCTATCCCCTCGGTTTAGAAACATTCTCGGTATATACTTGTCTGTGGCGAAGTTAACTGCTAACAGAGGAAAAGCAGAAAATCCAGTGTTTGCAGCAAGTACTAGAATAAGGGCAGTAGTTCCCTGAACAAAGTAATACAATAAATTTCTTCCAAATATCTCTGCAGCCATTTGGGAAACAACCGTTTCTTCCGCTTTAGGGGAGATTCCCAGCCAATAAGCTAAAAACATCGTTCCAGTGAAGAGAATTGCTAAAATAAAGCCCATAATCATCAATGTATGGACTGCGTTTTTAGCTTCAGGTTCTTTAAAATTCGGGACGGCATTCGAAACAGCTTCTACTCCTGTAAGAGCTGAGCAGCCCGATGAAAATGCACGCAATAATAAAAATAAACTGATACCAGGAACGGCTGCTCCAATTGGTGCATGTAAATTAGACGCAATCTGTCCGCTTACAATTTGCCATATTCCCACTCCAATAAGAAGGACTAAAGCCAATACAAATAAATAGACGGGATAAGCGAGGACTGAAGCTGATTCCGTAATACCTCTGAGATTTAAAATGGTGATCAAAATAACTAATAAAGAGGCAATACCGACATTAAAAGGATGTAATTGAGGGAATGCAGATGTAATCGCATCGGTTCCCGCTGAAACACTTACGGCTACTGTTAAAATATAATCAACTAATAATGAGCCGCCTGCTACTAATCCAGCGTTTTTCCCCAAGTTACTTTTCGATACAACATAGGCACCACCGCCATGAGGATAAGCATAAATAATTTGACGATATGACAAAATTAGTGCAGCTAAAAGGATCAGAACACCAAAACCAATGGGGACCGAATACCAAAAGGCAATCATACCTAAAGTGGATAACACAATGATAATTTGTTCTGGACCATATGCCACGGAAGAAAGGGCATCTGATGACAGAATGGCAAGTGCTTTTAACTTACCTAATCTTTGTTCACCTAATTCACTCGTTTTAAGCGGTTTCCCAATTAAGGCCCGTTTAAAGATAGAATAACGCATAAAGGTTACCTCCATATGATTAAAAGCATTGTACTTTGTTTCCATTCATTAATAAATGTGTTATGCGTTTATACTACCCGTTATCCTCTTTTGAAAATCATTGATGATATATAAATAAGTAAGTTTAAAAAACACAAAATAGAACTATATGTAGGGGAGTTTATCAAGAAGATTATAATTTCATCTCTGTTCGTCCATTGTAGATATATATCTTGTAAAAGAGTGTTTCAATTGAGGAGTAGACTTTTCATAGGACTACTCTATTTTTCTGGTCAATGGTTAGAGGTATAATTAACTTATTAGATTCGGTAAGAGGTTTTAGGAGGAGGGGAAAAAGGTTGCCATTAGAAATTGTTCGTCATGATCTTACAAAGATGAACGTAGATGTGATTGTGAATGCTGCGAATACTGCCTTGAAGATGGGTGGCGGTGTGTGTGGGGCAATATTCCAGGCGGCGGGTGCCAGGGAGTTGCAAGACGCCTGTGATCAAATCGGCGGGTGCAAAGTGGGAGAAGCGGTTATAACTGAAGGTTATAACTTAGATGCTAAATTTATCATCCATACACCTGGTCCTATTTGGCAAGGTGGGAGTAATAACGAAGCCGAACTATTAAAGGCTTCTTATCTTAACTCTTTGGAACTAGCAAAAAAACATCATTGTGAGTCGATTGCTTTTCCATTAATATCGACTGGCATATATGGTTATCCGAAAGAAGAAGCCTTACAAATTGCAGTCTCCACCATTAGTCCGTTTTTATTGTATAACGACATGCTCGTTTATCTCGTTGTTTTTGATAAAAAATCATTTGGTATAAGTAAGAAATTATTTACATCCATCCATGAATATATTGATGAGCATTATGTCGAAGAGGTAGAACTCACTATTCAACGTTATAGCAGAGAAGACCGATATGCAATGGAACCATTGCATGATGAGGAATTTAGGACAGAGGATATATTTGAAGTAAAGAACGTATCTTTAGTAAACCTATTGGACCAACTCGATGAATCTTTTTCCGAGCGGCTGCTTCGTTTCATTGATGAAAAAGAAATGACAGATGTAGAGACCTATAAAAGGGCAAATATAGACCGTCGCTTATTCTCAAAAATTCGAAATGGAGTGGAATATACTCCTGCAAAGAAAACAGCAATCGCCTTTGCCATTGCCTTAAGGTTGAATTTAAAAGAAACAATAGATCTATTATCAACTGCAGGTTACACCTTATCACATAGCAATAAATTTGATATCATTATTGAGTTCTTTATTCAACAAGCTAACTACAATATTCATGAAATAAATGAAGCCTTATTCGCGTTTGATCAACCATTACTCGGAGCTTAAATTTGCTAATCAAAAATGACGTGTGAATTCACACGTCATTTTATTATGTATCAAGTTTTTTGAACTTTTTAATCTAAACTCTCTGTAAATTTAGTTTATTAAGAGAAAGAAAGGAGGTTGGAACCCAATTTATTGTGATAATATTTTATGAATTGGAAAAAAATAGTTCTTAGGAAAGGAGGGATTGAAAATGTCTGTAAAAAAATGGTTAACAGGATTGTTCGTTTTGCTTGCGATGATTTTGGGTGTGACAACTCCAGGCTCACTTCCAGTATTTGCTGAATCTGGTATCGTAACACAGCCTATGGAGACGGTGAATGCGATAGAGGTCAAGTTGAACGATGATTACTTTAATCCGAAAGTCATCACTATTCCCAATGGAAGACCGACAACGTTGATATTGAAAAACGAAGGTAGGAAAGAGCACACCTTCACAGTGGAAAAGCTTAGTATTGACGCGGAAGTCCAACTCGGAAAAGAAAAAACCATTACCGTGAAACCGAATAAGCCCGGTACATATGATCTGATATGTCGGTACCATTTCCAGGAAGGAATGGTTGGAAAAGTAATAGTTAAATAACAAGCAGGGCCCAATCGGGCCTTGCATTTTTAATAGGCAACCGTAACAGATTATTAAACCCCGATATTATAACAACTATCTTTTCTCCACAAACGGATATTCCTTTAAGAACTATAATAAGTTTTTATATTTAATTGTATTTTACGTCAAAAAAAGAGACTTTCTAGAAAGTCTCTTTTTTTGACTAATAATTAATACATATGTATTGATTTAAAAAAAGTTTTTCATCTATCAAGAAGAACTTAATCCTTATTTGTTAACGCTTTTCAATATAGTTTACGACATCCCCGACTGTTTGAAGCGTCGCTGCGGTTTTGTCGCTAATTTCAATGGCGAATTCATCTTCAATTTCCATTGTCAGGTCAACCATATCAAGCGAATCAGCTTCTAAGTCATCTTTGAATGATGATTCTGGTTTGATCAGTTCCATTTTGACACCCAGTTGGTCAGCAATAATAGGTCTTAACTTCTCAAAAGTGGTCATTGCGGCATCCTCCTTATTATTTCATAACCACCATTATAACACCCTAAAACGGAACGTAAAACATAAAATTGTTGCCAATATCTGGGTGGGTTTTGATATTGATTTATTGAAAGTTAATACAATTA
This sequence comes from Bacillus sp. AFS037270, assembly GCF_002585305.1. Next base: position 65,402 of record NZ_NUNF01000037.1, read on the forward strand.
TCATGAACCTTTGTATATTCGTTAAGAAAATAATCCAATTTCACACTAGCTTGAATAGTTAATTGGTGACTAAAACCCATTTTCTGACCAATTTCAATTAGTTCTTCCCTCAAGTTTTCTATGTATACTCGAAGCTCAAACGGACCTAAAACAATCGGTTCTATATCCATACAGATACCTCATTTGGAAAAGTTAGTAAAATCATAATCTCTATTTTAACAATTACTATAAAAGCCTTCTATAGGATTATTTCTATAGATATTAATCGATAAATTAGATATGACAACTAATGTTGAAAAGGTAAAAGAGAAAGGTAGAATTAGGTTTAGAAGGAATTTGTATTGATTTATAGAATTACTCTTACTAACTAGCTATTTAGTTTATAAGGAACTACTCATATTTTTCGGAAAATCTGTACATGGAGAGTGTAACTAAGTGGAGATATCAGAACATATTTATGCGCGGTCAAATCGCTTGATTTTGAGACAATTTTCACAAAAAGATGTTGAATCCTTTTATTTGTACCGTTCGAGTCCTGAAGTGGCTAAATTTCAGTCTTGGGAGAATTATCAATATCACGATGCGGAAGTTTTTGTTAGAAAGCAATCGAAGAGTATGCCAGATCAACCTGGTACTTGGTTTCAGTTTGCGATTGCCTTAGTTGAGACGAATCATTTAATTGGAGATTGTGCTCTTCACACACTCTTGAATGAGCCTCGTATTGTCGAAATAGGTTTTACTTTAGCCGAAGAGCATCAGGGAAAAAGCTACGCCAGTGAAGCGGTGAGAGCATTATTGAGTTATGCTTTTAATGATCTCGGAAAACACAAGGTGATAGCCTTTACAGATGTTAGAAACGAAAAGTCGATCCGTCTACTTGAACGTGTAGGCATGAGGAGAGAAGGACATTTGTTGGAAAATTATATGTCAAAAGGACAGTGGGTTGACGAGTATCAATATTCATTACTGCAGTCGGAATGGAGAGAAAACTAACCCAACCTCATTCAACAGATTTGTTAAATAGAAGTAATGGGGCATATTTTCCGCTTCCAATAAGGGGGCAAGAGAACTGCTCCCTGCTATTTAACCACGAATGTCTCCCCAACCTCATCAAATGCGTGCTTATAGTCAAACGCAAAAGGAGTTGGTCCGTTCTGAATATAATAGTTGTATCTCTTGAAAGCCTCCTCCCAGGATACTTCCTTCACCTTCTCCGCCCACCATAATACATATGTAGGTTGTTTTTCTTGATGAGGTCCAATCCACTTGTTCCTGTCTCGTAATGCTTGTTTATGTTGACCTGAATAGGTAAAACGATATAAAGATTGAAGGTTCTTCCATACCGTTAATGTAAGAATGGGATCACCATCCCCTGGAATCGCTTCTTCAGGGAATGGCACTCCATTAGGTGAAAACTCCTTTATTAGATTCCCTGATTTAACGGCCTGTCGAATTACATCGTAACCCACTTCAAAAAACTCCCGAGAGGCAGGATGTTCATATGGATGTTTTAGCCTACCAACAGTATAGATCGCAACAAAAGCCATAATTATCCCTCCATTTACACTTTTTACCTACATATATTCAAAAAACACTGGACTAATTCCTGATGAACAAAATTGCTAATAAATTAAAAATTAATTTATTATAATTCCCACTAGAATCTGCTCTCAGCTTTTTTATCTAGAGAAGGGGATATTAAAGAATTAAGTACTAATTTGGCTAATTAATTCTAACGTGATAAATTAAGCCAACAAGCTTAAAATAAATAATAAATAATTAAAGTTTACTTCCTGTAGTTATAGAGCTAAAGGGGTGTTAGTTTCAAAAAAACGGACTGTTTAGGCAGTCCGCTTTTCGTTTTCCATTATTTTAACGAAATGGCAAAAACCAAACTTAAGCTTCAATTTTTATTCTTTTCCATTCAAATTCAGCGAAATATTCTCATCTTTTGGCAAATAATAATACCAAACTCTTGAAATTGGGTGTTATTATTGCGTGTTGTTCTGATGCTCACCGTTTTAATTAGTTGCTGGAAATTCGGAGATATAAAACATTGGAGAAAATATTACCCCACTATTTTATATTTGAGCACAAATAATTTATTATATTGCTTCTTTGTAAATGGAAAATATCATCTATGGAGGTTGGAACCCGATTTTTTATTAAACCAAACCTTTTCAGTTTTAATTCAAACTTTCGTTATTCTTCCATGTATTGTCATACTGTTTTTGTCGTATTTGCCTAAAAATTTCAAGAATCAAATAGTCTATTTAATTATATCAGGCTCCGTTCTTGTTGGTATTGAGGCTATAATGTATATTTTGGGAAAAATCACATATCATAACGGTTGGAATTTTGGATGGTCAATAGTCTTTAATTTCATTTGGGTTATTATGTTGAGATTTCATTACTTTAAGCCGATACCTGCTTGGATAGTTTCATTTATATCGACAGCTTTTTTTGTGATTTATTTTCATGTTCCTTTACCCTAATATAAGCAAATGACTTCCCGAAGAAACCCCATTAAGTATGGATAGGGAGATTCGATTAAGTAAAATTCTGAATGTATTCATGTAATAAGAGTTAACTTACATTTATAGTCTGTAAATTTTGAATAATAAATATTTCAAGTGATTTATGAAATGGTTAATTTATGTTAAGAGATGGAAAATCGCATTCTTTTTTCTTTGAATGCTTGTATTATAAGACTGTACTACAAAATGCAAGCATTCAAGGAGGAATAAAAATGAAAACTTTCAAAAACTGGTTATTTGCTTTGATGTCAGCATTGTTATTACTTGGAGCTGCTACAGCGTGCTCAAATGCTAGTTCAAAAACGGAAGACCCAAACACCCAGCAAACCAATGATGGTTCTCAAACCGATGACGGTTCTCAAAGTGACAATGGAAATTCTGGTCAATAAGGAAATTCACTTATCATTTAGATTTGCATGTAGGTAATCTTACAGTTTTTTTTAATTCACCAGAAAAAAGCTGACTTCAAAAGGGGACAATTTAGCCCTTGAAATCAGCTTTTTTATAGTATGACTATCCAATCTTATTCACTGACAATGATCATTTTTTCTTGTTTTTTATTTGATTTTTATTATTTTTATTTTCCTCTTTCGAAGAATTTTCGTTACTGTCGATTTCTTCTTTCACATTAGCTACTGTAATCGGTAAATCACTTTCACTTTCATGTTCCTTACTAACAGTAGAATCTGTTAGCGTTCCGTTCGCTTCGAACTTATTACTTGAAGGTAATTCTGGTTTATTTTTCTCTCCTTTAACAACGAGGGAGCCTGTGCGTTTTTCTCGGGATTCTTCCTTTTTGTCTTCTTTCATAATGTTTTCAATATCGGGATTTCCTTCCACTATCAAAATATCAGGGTTTTCCATTATAACTTCTTCGTGCGCTACTTCGGTCTTGGGTAGTGTAACAACTTCCGTGACGGAAGGGACGGAATGCTCAATTCGTGCTTCTTCTTTTCTGATGATATCTTGTACCTGCTTTGTTTCTTGAATTTTTCGCTTGCCTACAATTACTTCTTCAACGACTACAGGCCTTTTCGTTACTTCTATTCGTTCTTCCGTAATCGGAATACGAATGATTTCATCTTCTGCAAATGCGCTGCTATCATACTTTCCATCAATGACAGGACGGCGCTCAATATATACTTCTTCTCGAATAAGTGGAACATAAACAGTTCGCTGTTCTTCCACTACTTCTTTATGGAGCTGTAATTCTCCGACTTGGACACGCTCTTTTGTAATATCAAGCTGTTCTTCACGAAGTCGGACAGCTGTTGTTTTTTCGGTCTCAAATTGAGATTCATAAATAGGGCTATCGTAAGTTTCATTCGTATCAACCAGCAAAATCATTTTCCCATTATTTATTTCCTTTTCACACTGTTTTGCCGTAAATACTGGTAGTCCCCTTCCAATAAGCCTGCTGGATAGGGCGTTTGCCGGGCTTCCGCCCATTCCTACCGTCATCAAGGAAAAAAAGCTTTCCATCATGACACCAGCTAAGGTACTCACTTGTGTATCTGCTTCTACCATGACACCAGTTTGGGAAGTGATTGATGGAATGTCACTTCGATATTTTGCCACAACCATCATATCTGTTTCACGATGCCCCTGACGTTTCAAACCTTCGATCGCATACAAGACTTCTTGCTCTGAATTGAATGTTCCAACGATTCTTTTTTCCATACTCATAATACCATGCCTCCTATAATGTACTAGTGCAGTAAAAAAATTACATCGAAGTGTATAGAATGTCTACCCGAGTACTCTTCACTTGAAACATTTGCTAGAAAATATGGTGAACAAAAAAAAAAAAACGCCAATCACTTGGGAGTTGACGAGTTTTCCTCTATTTCCACGCAATCGAAATATTTGTTAGTTATATTCATCTTGTTGTGTAATTAACAATTAAAAAAGTGCTGATAAAGCCAATACCTATAAGAAAAGAAATAAACGGCCAATCACGGTCAGATGACTTTTTAAAGATAACGACCGCTAAAACAAACGAAAAAACGGTACCAATAAGTAACATTCTGTTTACCCACATAAATAAAATACTATCTAACCACAGCAAAAAAATTTCTCCTTTTATTTTGATTATGAGAATCCAATAAAAAATTGTGAAAAAAATAAAGAAAAAGAGAGTGATGATAAAGACGTTATCAGCGGATATTCCTTCATTTAGAACTAGAGCTCTGTCTTAATAATTACATTATAAAAGCCATTGTTTAAGTTCTGATGAATTCTATGTAAACGTTTTTTAAAGATGTGATTGCTCTCTATTTAATATTTATGATATGGTATAATGCATCGTACTTGGTAAGTAGGGAAGTAAAATGGACAAAACAAACCTTAGGAGCTCAGGTATACAATAATAATGGAGTGATTATATGAATAAAGCTAAGGGTAAAAGCGGTACAGGTAGAGGAACAGGAAAGAAGGGATGGAATCGTTGGCAAGCTAGTGCCAACAGAGCTAAGAGTGCCAAACCTTATGTAAGCAAAGGTGTAAAAAAATCAGAGGAGTCAAAGACCACCAACAATAGTAAAGGTGATACATCCGAATGAAATAACGTGTGCGTTTCTACTTTAGGTAGAAACGCATTTTTAAATTTGCTAACAAAACAGGTTAAATGGAGTCATACTATCTCTGTGTTTTAAAAGGATACAGCTGGCGGTAATCGGTAGGTGTCATTCCTTCATGTTGTAAAAAACGTTTATTAAAATAACTTATACTCGGATAGCCTGCCTTTAGAGCAATTTCTTTAATTGTCATTTCCTTATTGTCCAACAGCCATTGCTTGCTCATTTGAAGCCGGCATAATGTAATAAACGCCATTGGCGTCATTTGTGTAGCCCGTTTAAAGAGACGGCAAAAATAATAGGTGCTTACACATGCTTGTTCTGCCCAGTAATCCAATTCGAATGGTTCACAAGCTTTGCTTTGCATCAACGGTAACAAAGATTGAATACGATCGTCTAATTCTTGCTTTCTGTCAGAAGTCCGAGGCACCACATGTGTAATAAACTCTATTAAAAAAGTATAGGTAAGGGTGGACAATCGAGACAAATGCAAAAAACTATTTTTCTCTGCTTCAAGAAGCAGCTGTTCATGTGCTTCTTCTAATGGTTGGAGATGTTGAACATTCCAAAGTGAATGCCGATGAAAACCTTTATCCGATAAAAATGGTTGGAGGACACTACCATAAAAATGAATCCATCGAATATTCCAAGGGTCATTATGGCTGCTGTAATAACGTTGTTCCTGCATAGGAAAATACAAAAAAGCATCCCCGCGCTTTAAGGAATATTGTTTACCATCCATTTCTACAAAGCCAGAACCAGAGACAACAAAGTGGATACTAAAATTATTAAGCGTTCCCACTTTTCGGTCGACCTGATGTTGCGGCTCATCCCAATACAATCCGATCGATTCGGGAAGGACCATATATTCATGATCATTGAGTGTAGGTAATAAATATTGTCTTTGCATCTCCATCACTCTTTTCATCGCAATATTGTTTCATATGTAGGGCAAAAAGATTCTATTTTTATTTTATTATGAGTTTCATATAATGACAATATAGTATTATTTTTACATAAAGGAGAGGAATTGAATGAATAAAATTCGTTGGGGTATTATCGGATGCGCCGGAATTGCGAAGCGCTCGGTTATACCTGGAATCCAGCAATCTGATACGGGCGAAGTCGCTGCAATCGCAAGCCGCGGATTGGACAAGGCCATGCAAACAGCTGAACAATTGATTATACCGAAAGCTTATGGAAGTTATGAAGAATTACTTGCTGATCCTACTATTGAAGCCGTTTACATTCCATTGCCTAATCACCTGCATAAAGAATGGGTTATCCGTGCTGCAGAAGCGGGCAAACATGTTTTATGCGAAAAGCCATTAGCGATCAATGCAGAAGAAGCACAGGAAATGCTTGAGGCTTGCGAAAAAGCTGGCGTTGTATTTGCTGAAGCATTTATGTACCGGTATCATCCGCGATATACCACCATTCGTGACATTATTAAATCGGGTGAGATAGGGGAGCTTCGCGGAATCCATGGCACCTTTACCTTTAACAATTCAAAGGATATGAACAATATTCGATATAAACAAGAGTGGGGCGGCGGCTCGTTATATGATGTTGGCGTTTATCCGATTAGTGCTGCACGCATGTTGTTAAACGAAGAGCCAAAAGCTGCAGCTGTTCATGCATTATTATCTGAAGAGCACGATCATGTAGATATGATGGCCTCTGGCATTTTGGAGTTTAATAGAGGTGTAGCTTTAACTTTTGATTGCGGAATGTGGGCAGCTTTCAGAAATACGCTCGAAGTCTTGGGAACAGAAGGACGAATTGAAGTTCCTAGTGCTTTTGTAGTTAATCAGGATGAAGGAGATAACTTTTTTGTTTGTACAAAGGATGGGCGCCGAGAAGTGGAAGTTCCTCGCTTGAACCAATATGCCTTGCAAGCAGATGCAATTGGAAGAAGCATTCGAAACGGAGAACCGCTTCCATTTCCAGCATCCGATGCCGTCCTGAATATGAAAGTTTTAGATGCTTGTCTAACATCGGCAAGAGAACGTCGTCGTGTTGAGATTAACTAATTGGAGGTCAAAATCATGAATTCGATTACAATTCCAGGATTATCAAAACCAGTAACCACTCTTATTCAAGGCTCTGATTATTTTAGGCCAAGTGTTTATGAAAAAGTTTGCAACGTGCTGGACCGTTTTATTGCTATTGGCGGGAATACGATTGACACTGCCCGTATTTACTGTGGCGGTGAGAGCGAACTGGCAATTGGTCAATGGATGAAAGACCGGAATAATCGTGAAGATGTCGTCATTTTGACGAAAGGGGCTCACCACGACCAGAACGGCCCTCGTGTAAATCCAGAAGCCATATCAAAGGATCTGTTTGAGAGCTTAGAAAGACTTGGAACTGATTATATCGATTTATATGCGTTGCATCGTGATGACCCAAATGTTCCAGTTAGTGTCATTATGGATGCATTAAATGAACATATTGCCGCGGGAAGAATTAAGGCAATTGGCGGGTCGAATTGGACGGTCGGGCGGTTGCAGGAGGCGAATGAATATGCGGCAGCAAATGGGTTAGTGGGATTTACTTTTAGTAGTCCAAATTTAAGCTTAGCCAAAGCGAAAGAACCATTTTGGGCAGGCTGTGTATCAGTTGATGCCGCAGATAGTGAGTGGCATGAAAAATATCAGCTCCCCATTTTATCGTGGTCTTCCCAAGCAAGAGGTTTCTTTACTGGCCGTTTCACGCCTGAAGATCAAAGCAACGAAGATCTTGTTCGTGTTTTCTACAGTGACGATAATTGGGAACGTTTACGCCGCGCTGAACAATTGGCGAAAGAAAAAGGTGTCAGCACCATTCAAATCGCTCTTGCCTATGTGCTCAATCAACCTTTTCCGACATGTGCCCTTATCGGTGCTCAAAATGAAGAAGAGTTAATCTCATGTTATGAGGGCTCCAAAATTGTCTTAACAAAAGAAGAGTTAAGATGGTTGGAACACGTTGATATAAGTGTGAGATAAACAGGTATGAATTAAATTTAAAAAAAATCGCCATCTGAGGATTTAACAGATGGCGATTTTTTTTGCCAATTGCTATTATTGTGATTGTATTGTCCGAATCAATTAACTTATTTTGAGGTATTAAATGAAGGTATATAGACTTAAAAGGCAGTTTAATGAATATAAAAGAGGAACACAGTTTTACTTGATTAGTGAATCAGAATTTATAGGCGTTAAAGAGTATGTATTGAGAACGAAAGATTTAACGAATAGGATATCGATCAATGAAAGTGAACTTCTTAAGAATTTTACTTTATTAAAAGAAATCTTTTAACGAATTCTCGCTATAGTGTGGTATCAATATCTTTGACACCACACTAAAAATAAAATTAGATCAATACAGGCTTTAATACTAAATTTCGATTTGACTAGAATAATTTTTGTTATAATGCTTTGCAAAATCTCGAAACAAATGTACGACCGGGCTTAAATATTTGTTTTTTACGGTCGCAAGATAAATAAAACGTTCATAAGGTGGATTTCTTATTGGTAAAACCCTCACATCGAAATGTTTCAACATCCAAATATCAGGTAACAAGGCAATTCCGTAATTCATCGAAACTAAGCCAATCGCAGCACTGTCTTCCTCCACTTCAAATGCAATGTTAGGAGTAATATCAACTTCTTTAAATAAACGATCACTCAATCGTCTAAGACCACTCCCTTTATCAAAATATACAAACGGGAAAGGCTCCGTATCCTTTAAGTCAATGCTTGTGTAACTTGCTAGCGGATGGCCGGAAGGGACGACAAGGACCAGATTCTGCTTAACCAATGGTATAAAATCGATATTAGGTTCATCTTCAATATATGAGCAAAATGCCAAATCATATTTATCGGATTTAAGACCTTCGATAATGTTCTGCGTAGTTCCCTGACTAAAAGAAAATGAAATATCTTTGTGCTTTTCAATACTCAGGAAATTCTTGACCATAGTCGGTACAAATCTCGAGCCCAGTGTATAAATAAATGACAAATCAATCGTACCTTTATTTGGGCTTACTAAATCATTAATTATTCTCTGCCCCTCATCTAGCGAATTTAAAGATTTATTAACATATTGTAAAAAAATAGATCCATATTTCGTTAATCGAATGTTTCTTCCGCTCTTTTCAAAAAGATATACACCTAATTCCTTCTCTAATTCCGAAATGGCGTAAGTTAAGCTTGGTTGGGCAATAGACAGCTGTTCTGCTGCCAATGTATAATGCTCAAATTTCGCCAATACACGGAAATATTCAAGATGTTTTAAGTTCATTATCCTTCACATACTCTCCCTTCTAAACCACAATTTACTACTTTAACCAAATTATAAGAGAACCTATAGAATATTTCTATCGATAATGTAAAATTTATTGGATTTATTTTTCTGAATATTATTACTATAATGAACTTACTAAAACGCTTTCAATAAGGCAGAAGATTAAAATTTAAGGTTAAGGGTGGTAATAAGTAAATGCAAAAGGTAGATGAAACTAAAATGGAAAAAAAACTAGAAGCGAATACTCATGAAATACGAGGAATCGATCATATTGGACTAACCGTACCAGATATCGAAGAGGCAACGGAATTTTTTAAAAAGGTCTTTAACGCAAAAGTTTGTTACGATGTACATACTCCGAATATGCCTCCACAACGTGGAAGGTCTGCTAAAAGGAACGTAAATCTACCAGAAGGTACAAGTATTGATCATATTAGACTCTTAAGAATAGGAAACACTCCTTGTCTTGAATTATTTCATATTAAATCAAATAAACAATCTGTTGTAGATACCATTGTTAATTTCGGCTTAACCCATCTTGCGTTTTATACGGATAATATTGAGTTATCGGCTAAAAAATTTGTTGAGGCCGGCGGTACGCTTTGTTCAGATCCACACCCTCTGCCTTCAGAAATCGAAGGCGGAGAAAAGAATTACTGGGTCTATGGCCAAGCACCATGGGGAAGTTTAATCGAATTAATTTCGTATTCAAGTGGGATTCATTACCCAGATAATAGCGAAGTGGACCGCTGGACACCTGATTGTTGATGGTGGTATTTACAAAAGTATTTATTATACAGAATTATCTTATAATTTGACTTAATCTGAATTATATATTTATATAAAATAAGAAAAATGTTAATTATTATCCTAATATGAGTTAAGTATCGAAAGAGATTAAGCATCATATGATCGTTTTTATTTTTTTGTCTATGAAAGCGTATAATCTTGGATAATAAAAACCTAGTAAATGGAGGAAAAGGATGAAAAAACATCGTTGGTCCATCGTATTCTTAATTGCTGTTGGTGTGGTAGTGAATTACTTTGACCGAATCAATATGTCAATCGCAATGCCGTTAATGCAAAAGGAATTTCATTTATCGCCAGGTCAGGTCGGGATATTTTTATCAGCATTTGCCTGGTCATACGCACTTCTTCAACTTCCCGTAGGACCTATATTGGACAAGATTGGGGTCAAATGGGTAACACGTGCAGCTACAATGATATGGACCGTAGCTTGCCTTCTAACTGCTGTCGCTAATGGATGGGGGTTGATTATATTATCCAGGGTCTTATTGGGTGTTGGGGAGGCGCCATTTTTCCCAGCAGCTGCTAAAGCAGTTAGCCAATGGGTTCCACGAAATGAACGTTCAAAGGCCATCGCTACCTATGATGCTCAGTCCAAATTATCCAATGCAATCGGTGCACCAATTATAGCCTTGATTGTGACCGAATGGGGATGGCGCGGCGGTTTTACAGCAACGGCGGTTCTCAGTTTTCTCTATGCTGTTGTGTATTGGGTATGGTACCGTGAACCCCATGAAGATAAACGCTTGACGAAAGAAGAGTTTACATATATTACTGAAGGCGGTTCACAAAGTTCTGAAGTCGCATCAGGCAGTGCCATGCAAAATATACGGTACCTTTTGTCAAAACGAAAAGTGTGGGCCGTATTTATAGGGTTTGCGGCATATGGATATTCATGGTTTTTATTCTTAACTTGGCTACCGGGTTACCTTGCCACTGAGATGCATATGTCCATTTTAAAGTCTGGCTGGTATTCAGCGATTCCATGGATTGTTGGTACTATTACAGAAATTGTGATCGGCGGCTGGCTAGTAGATAGACTCATTGAAAAGGGATATAATCGTACCCGTGTAAGCAAAACATTTTTAGTGATAGGTTTGCTTTTCGGTTTATCCATCATTGGTGCAGCATTTACCCATAGTGCAAACGTTGCTGTATTTTGGATTTCAATGGCACTCGGCGGTCTTGTCGTAACATCGGCAGTTGCCTATTCCATTCCAACTTTTATCGCTCCTAAGGGAACGGTAGGCACTTTGACTGGCTTACTTACCTTTGGAAACAATTCGATGGCAATTGTAGCGCCCATCACGACTGGATTTATCGTTCAAGCTACAGGCTCCTTTATGTATGCGTTTTTATTAGCAGCAGCTATTCTAATTGTTGGAATTTTAAGCTATGCCTTCCTTCTTACAGATCTAGAACCGATTGAAAGTGCTGGTTCCGGCACATCAAACAATCGGGTAATTTCGAATAAACAAACTATTTAAAATAGTTTGCAAGATTGTATTGTTTCACCCTTTCTATTATTTCGATAAAAAGAGCCAATTCTGAAGTTTAAAACTCCAGTGTCGGCTCTTCTTAACTGTTTTAAAATAAAAAATTCATACTGCCTTTGTTGCCGTATTTAATCAAACAAATAAAGGAGTTAATTTCCTATGAATACAATCTCTATTAAAAATAAGGTGATTGGAGAGGGGACTCCAAAGATTATTATTCCATTAATGGGTAAAACAGAAGAACAACTTTTTCAAGAGTTCAACGAAATAAAAACGTTAGCCCCCGATATTATCGAATGGCGGGTGGATGTATATGAACATGTCGAAGATTTAGAAGCTGTTAAACAAATGCTATCAGAATTAAGAAGGCTTGCGACGGATTCCCTTCTTTTATTTACATTCAGAAGCCATAAAGAAGGTGGAAATAAAGAGATTTCGGATCGAAATTATGTAGAATTACTACAAACAGTAATTCGGACAAAAAACATTGATCTAATTGATATTGAATTGTTTACAAATGATTCTGCTGTTAAAGAACTTGTGGCATTGGCTGAAGAGAATGGTATTTTTGTGGTTATGTCTAATCATGATTTCCATAAGACTCCAAAAAAAGAGGAAATTATTCATCGACTTCGTAAAATGCAAGAACTTGGAGCGCATATCCCTAAGATTGCTGTGATGCCGAATAGTGTTCAAGACGTGATCACCTTATTAGATGCTACAAACACAATGATAACAAAATATGCGAATCGTCCCATTATTACCATGTCAATGGCGGAGATAGGCTTGATAAGTAGACTAGCAGGTGAAGTATTTGGCTCAGCATGTACATTTGGTGCAGGGAAAGAAGCATCTGCACCAGGACAAATTCCAGTTTCTGAACTAAGAAATGTTTTAGAAATTATCAATAAAAATATTAGGTGAGATGAACTATGACATACTTTGATAAAAACTTAGAAAAAATTGATGGCAGAACAAAGTTAGTAGGATTACTTGCTACTCCAATAGGACACAGTTTATCTCCAAGAATGCATAATTTAGGTTATACATTAAAGGGTTTAAACTACTCTTATCTTGCGTTTGAAGTAGGCAATGAAACACTCGAAAAAGCCGTAGAAGGGATGAGAGCTCTCGATGTGGCTGGGTTCAACGTATCGATGCCAAATAAAATGGAAGTCATTAAATATTTGGATGAATTAGATGATAGTGCTAAATATACCGGTGCAGTAAATACGGTGGTAAATAAAGATGGTAAGTTAATTGGATATAACTCAGATGGAAAAGGCTATGTGAAAAACCTAGAAGTTCATGGGGTAGATCTGAACGGACAAAAAGTTACATTAGTCGGGTCCGGCGGTGCTGCCACACCAATCGCGATTGAATTAGCACAGTCTGGAATTAGCGAGATTAGCATTTTTGCCCGTTATGATAAATTCTTCCACCAAGCTGAAATAAATGTGGATAGAATCAACTATGATATGAAGGCCTTTGGTGTTAAAGCTAATATCTTTCAATTAGAAGATAAAGAGGCCTTCCAACGTGAAGTAGCAAAAAGTACAGTACTTGCAAACGGTACAAGTTTAGGGATGAAACCTTTAGACCAATTAAGTATCGTGGATGATACCTTAGGTGTACTGCGTGAAGGATTAGTTGTAACAGATGTTGTTTATAATCCCTCAAAAACCAAGTTATTACATCTGGCAGAACAAGCTGGAGCAACTGCCATTAATGGTCTTGGTATGATGTTGTGGCAAGGGGCTATTGCATTTAAACTATTTACTGGTGCAGAAATGCCCATTGAAGAAATCAAAAAAATCATGTTTGAATGAGGATAATCCCCATGATAGAAGATGCAGAAGCAGTATTAGCTTTTTGAACTATAGGGGGTAATAGCTTAATAACGGAGGTTGCTGCGGCAACTTCTTTTTTGTTTAGTAAAAGGTGCTGGTTAATTGAACAGATAGTCACTGGTTTTGCAATTTTAGATTGAAATATGTTTTGCGTATAAAAATTCTGAAATGTTGTCGGTATTGCTGAATAAAAAATCTTTTCAAACAAACAATATTTATAGTTTACTACCAGTTTAGGAGGAATCGCATGGTAAATATATTAGAAACAGTCATGGATGCCATGAAATCACTGTCAGTTCAAGATGAAGACCAACCTCTCCATGTCGGAGAAGTGATGGCATGCTGGATTTACTTATCAGGACTTGAATTAGCCAAAGTATCTGTTCAAGCAGGCATAAACACCACGACCGACGATGAGCTAAAAGCAATACTTGAAGAAGATATGAAACTTGGGACCAGTCAAAGGCAGCGACTCCATGATTTCATGCTTAAGGAAGGAATTACGTTACCTCCAGCTCCTGAAGATATGCCAATATCCGCTTCTAACAATATTCCTCTTGGTGTTAAATTAACGGATGATGTGATTGCTAACGATCTATCATTAAAAATAATTAGTTTAATTATGCGTGCTGCTGGTGCAGCTTCTGAATCGATTCGCACCGATGTTGGATTATTGTTTATTCAGTTTCAAGCAGAAAAATTAGCTTTCGCGACTAAATTAAAACATTTAATGCGCAAACGCGGATGGATTAAAGTACCACCGTTTTACGTTCCACCTGGTTCACAACATCCATTGAATTAGGGGAAGTGTAGATAGTAACATGTGTGCAAGAACGATGGCGGAATAAATTAATACAAAATAAGCTAACAAATAATAAGAAGAAGCACTAATATGCATAAAAGGCCAATAAGATTTTAAAAATATAATTAATGATGATTTAAAGCCATTTTCCTACTTGGAAACGGCTTTTTTAGTGAATTATTGAACTGGCATGCGTCACGACCCCATTATTAAATTTTCCGTATTTTATTAAGTAGTTGTAATTTTAGCATAGATGATAAAAAATAGAGCTAATTCACCCATGATCACAATGTTTGGAACTACCATGATTAAATTAATAATAAAAAAGGCTGCTAAAATCCCTAAAAACAACCCTAAATGATAAATTTTCAAACGGTGTTGTTCATATCTGTATTGATGAAAAACAATGGTAGTTGAAATGAAATAGAGTAATACAGAACTAAATACGAAATATAAGATATATGAATAATCGACTTCATATAAAAACATTAGTTTGATAGATGCTGCAATCATGCTCAACGACATTAGAATAAACAAATGTCCGTAAATAATAGTTTGCCCTGCCCCCTGAATTGACTTGTTTACCTTCTTTTCTACATTTTCAAAATATTGCCACCACATTGAAATAATAAGAATAAATGAAATAATTGAAAATGAGATCGAATTCCAATCACCTTTTTGAGGCTGAAGTACAAATAGGGTGCTGACGACTGATTCTCCAAATAGGATTAATGTCAATAAAGCATAACGTTCTAATAAGTGAGCCGTATTGGTCAGGGCTTTTACCAAATACTTGCGTCCGAAAACAGGCACTATAACATCTATAAAAATTCCTGCATATAACACGGCGTATCGGAGCCATGAATCAAAAAAGATAGAGAGAAATGAGATAAAGACTCCAATCCCAAAACATGTTCCTAAAAACCGAGCAGCCGTTTTTCGATCCCCTTCTTCAATTTTCTGAACAACAAGATATTGAATTGCCGTTAGTATTCTAGCTCCGATATAGCCAATAAGAAAAGGGCGATAGTATTGGTCAAAATCTACGGATAAGCTGGATGTCATAACAAGGACAAATAACATTTGAAGAATAATAAAGATACGTTGATGTAAAAAATCTTGTCCAAACCGATTAATAAACATTGTTTGTCCGGTCCAAGACCACCATATCGGGATAAACATCAGAACAAACTTTAATAAATATTCTGGATGAATATAACCTTTTTCAACATGAAGTAAAACATGAGTAGTAGTTGCAACGGCCGCGACAAACAGCAAGTCATAAAAAAGTTCTAACCAAGTCACTTTTTTTTCTTCTATCATTGGTAATAACCCCCATATATAACGAAATGTGGTATCATAAAAGATGATTTCAAACAAGGAGGGAATCTCAATGCCCAAAACCATTGGCCTTATTTGTGGAAGCTTACGAAAGAATTCTTTTAACCGAATCGTTGCTCAATCATTGACAGATATGAGTGATGACGCTCAATTTCGGTGGATCGAAATCAACGATCTTCCTTTGTTTAACGAAGATTTAGAAATTGGCGGAGATCCAGAAACAGTAACATCATTTAAATCCGCTATTCAGGACGTTGACGGTATCATTATCGTAAGTCCAGAGTACAATTCTGGAATTCCAGGTGCGCTAAAAAATGCTTTAGACTGGGCGTCAAGACCTCCGAAGACCTCCGTTCTAAGTAGAAAACCGGTTGGCTTAATCGGAGCAACTCCTGGGGGATTAGGGACTGCCTTTGCTCAAATGCAAATCAGACAAATATTAGATGCCATGCAAGCTCAGGTTCTTCCATATCAAAAAGTGCTGATTTCGCAAGTACATGAAAAGATTGACTCCGACCAGAAAGTGCTTACTGACGAAAAAACAAAACGATATCTTGGGCGTTATTTACAACAATTTATTCATTGGATTGATCAGACTTTTGTTTTAAATTAACCCAGGAATACAAAACATCATCAAGTAATTTTTTATGATGATCATATATTATTAAAAAATGCTGTTGACACTAATAGGTTTATAGATAAACCTATGACAACAATGAATTTACTATTAAACTAATTATAACAGACGATGAAGTTTAAGGTAAATTTACCGATATATGGTATTTTTGATATTCGTTAATTTAAGGAGGATTATAAAATGTCTGATCTCTATTCTCGTCTTTCCAAAGAGGATGCTGCTATTCTTCTAGTGGATCATCAAACCGGCCTTATTTCCGGCCTAGTGCGTGACTATGGTGTTGATGAATTCAAGAACAATGTTTTGGCTCTTGCAAACACAGCTAAGTTTTTTGATTTACCTGTGATTCTAACAACAAGCTTTGAAAACGGACCTAACGGACCACTAATGCAAGAATTGGTTGAACTCTTTCCTGATGCGCCAAAGATAGCTCGGCCTGGACAAATTAACGCATGGGACAATGAAGATTTTGTTAAAGCCATTGAAGCAACCGGTAAAAAACAGCTTATTATAGCAGGAGTTGTTACTGATGTTTGTGTTGCATTCCCGGCACTATCTGCTGTAAACGCCGGTTACGAAGTATTTGTTGTCACTGATGCTTCCGGAACGTTTAGCAAACAAGTAGCGAACGCGTCATTAATGCGCATGGCCCATGGTGGGGTACAGCTTATGAACTGGTTTAGCGTAGCATGTGAATTACAACGCGATTGGCGCAACGACGTCGAGGGTTTTGGCGCTTTACTTTCTGGCCAACTTCCTGGTTATCAAAATTTAATTGGAAGCTATATGGGAGCTCAACGAGATTTCCGCAAGCAGAATGACTAGATCAACAAAGATCAACCTTGACATATAGTTAGCTATCCTCACCAACAAACGCGGATTTCATACGAAATTCGCGTTTCGCCGTCAGGCTCCCTTCTTCAAGCAGAATTGTTGAATTATAGAGAACTTATTTATGTCGCTTTGACCTATATTCCGAGCTTTTAGACTATATAAAAAAAGCATCACACGATGCCTAATTAAATCAATTTCTTAAATTTTTCTCTAAAGGCTAGTTTGTGAGCAAATAGGTAGATCAAAGTATAAAAAGGAAATGGAATAACTAAACTTCCAATTTGTGCGATGATATATACCGAAGCATTTAAAAAGCGGTTCTCCAATAAATTCAGTTAACATTCCAAATAGTAAACCCACAATCCAGGGGTTTCTATTATAAAAGTACCGGATTACGAACAAAACACATACAGGCATAAGTGCAGAGTCATAAGGAATGTAGGATGGGAATGCAGGTGTGACAGGTCTCAAATAGTTCCAAAATGTTAGTTGAACACCTATATTATCTAATGTAATGGATACTAAACTGACAAATAAACCGGCGTATAAAAACCGATCCTTCCCAATCATAAGCAGAAAATTGAAGAGTCATTTTTTCAACAGCTGCACTGCTATCGCCTTAACTTTTTGGAAAGAACATGTCGTCACCCGCTAGGGACAGTTGCGCATGAGCCTGACACCATGACTTCTTACGACAATCATAAAAATAAAAAATGGCAGTATCCGTGGTTATTTAATAATAATCATAGCCACAGACACACGCCACTAATTTAGTTTTGTGCCTTATAAAAATGATAACTAGAGCATCTCTTCTTTGCTTTTTTAAATGGTTGTTTGCTGTGCATATTTTTTGAAATTATCTAGAATTGCCTGCCATCCTTGTTGTTGTAACTCAATTGGATTTGTAGTTTCAGCATCAAAAGTTTCAATTACTTCGGTTTCGTTTTCTTGACCTTTAAAAGTAATTTTAACTTTTCTTCCATCACCCAGAGTATAAGCAATAACCTCATGTAATTTCACTTCATCATAAATTCCACCAAAATCGAAACCAAAACTGCCATCTTTGGCTTCCATTCTTGAAAGGAATTTCCCACCTGCTCTTAAATCATTCTCAGCAAATGGTGTATGCCAGTCATCTGAAGCTTTGCTCCATCTTGTGATATGAGTTGGCTCTGTCCAATATTTCCATACCTTTTCTACTGGTGCTTGAACTGTTGTTTCTACTGTTATTTTTTTAGATGTTTCCATTTCATTTACCGCCTCTCTTAATACGAAGATTTTTTAAGCGATTTATCCACAATAGGTGCCTGACTATATTCTAGATGATTTCGAATAATTACGCTACTTCTTCATTGGTTCCTTATACCGCCCTTGTAATCCATTTCTTCCCTTCCACTAACCTTGTAACTAGCATTGGGATTTTTAAACGGAAAATGAAGATAAAACAGACAACTGCTTAATTCGGAGAAAACAAGAGAAATCGTGAGATATTCCTTTCTATATAGAAGGCGTTTAGTTAAAGAAGCAATACTCAGATAGTTTTATTTCCTTGGCAGGGAGTAAAGCTCTTATTGTTGATGAATATAGTAGCTTAAGGGGATGAAAAATATGGAATTTGTAGGTATGCTTCCAGCTTTAGTAGTACCTTGAAGAATGATTAACACTTATTAATAACTGGAATTAAATATACATATATCATTAAGATTAAGAATGAATGTTAAGAGGAGACAATAAATGGATAAAAATTATGATGAGTATATTAATAATGCAATTGAGTGGGCTAAAGGTCATCTAAATTCTAAAGAATATTGTTATATTTGTTTGGCTTTTGTAGAGGATGCATTAGAGAGAAGTAATAACATTGAAATCTTTGGTGGAGATACTGCAAAAGAATCTGCGGATTTATATGAAGCAAATAAGCAAACAGGTATGCCTCCAAAAGGAACCTTTGTTTTTTATGATTGCTTAGGAGTAATTAATGGTGAGCGTAAAAATTGGGGGCATGTAGGCTTATCTATTGGTAATGGAGAGGTTATTCATGCTTGGGATAAGGTAAGGATTAATAATTACCTTGATGTAGAAAAGTTAACTACTGCTCCAGGTTGGGAAAAAACAAAGTTCATTGGATGGGTATCACTTGAACGAATTATGCTTGGGTTTCAAAGGAAAATTTATTAATATTAAATTTTCACTAATGCTAAATCTTCATCGGATTAAATTAAAAATCATCTAGAATTTTGACTGGCCAATACATTAAAGAATGTGAAAAATGTACTTAAACAATGCTTGAGTTGAACAAGGGGTTACTGCAGCAACCCTTTTTTCTTGTTCCGCTATCATGCCATAACATCCAAAATCAATTAATATGTATCAATAGACAAGCATACAATCTCCTTAAGACTGGTTGCAAATTATCACAATTGCTTCAATACAGTTGAGTAAAGGAGCTGATCATATTGTCCTTTCCAAATTCTATGCATAACTACCTACTACCGGAGGATTTCGGGGCAAAAGGTGATGGTGTTACAGATGATACAGAAGCCTTGAAAAATTGTATTGCTAGCGCATTGGGAGGAATGGGGATATTAAATCTTAAACCTCATGTAACCTATGTAATTACACAGATACTCGAAATCCCTGATTATATTTCAGTAAAGGGTAACAATGCTTTAATAAAGGTTGCTAGTGATTGGAATAAAGTTTCAGTCCCGTCCCTTTACCCAAAGTATAGTATCAACAGGAACACTATCAGCGCCTTTGGCAGGAACGGATTTAACTATGAGTACAAGATTTATTAAGGATTTGAAAATTGATGGGAATTCCAATTACTGTAACCTTGTCGGATTGTATATGGGAACTGAAGATCAAAGTAAAATTACACAATCATCAAGTGTTAACTATGCTGTCTATCAATGTGCATTTAAAAACATTTCTATCTCTCATGTCTCTACTGGTCTATTTTTAGCGGAGGAATGGGGGAGTTACTTTGAAAATATAAGCACCACTTATATCGGGGATTGTGGTTTAAAAATACAAGGGCAAATTGTTAATAATACCTTTGTTGGCTGTCAATTTTCTGGTTTAAATAATGGTGTTTATGTAAATGGTGCTACATATCAAGGATCTATCAGACGTCCGGAGGGCTTTACCTTCTTGGGTGGTTTCATTGGTTCAGCTAAAAGGGGTATAAATGTAGTACGAGGATTGGCGTTCAAATTCTCTCACATGGTCGTGAACTTGAACTCTCTCTTTGCTGTTACAGGTGCTGATATGTCAGACTTTGTATTTGATGGTTGTTATATTTCCTGTACCTCAAGGGCAATAGATATCCAAGCCATAAATACTATTCGTAATAATACATCCGTAGCTTTTAATCATTGTAATATTATGAGTGATGGTTTAACTGATCCTTATGTAGCTTATGTCCATGTTAGACAAAATGGGATTGTGTTTAATGGCTGTAAGATCAATGGTGTTATGTACTGGGAGGATGGTAGTAGTGGTCTAGTAACCAACTGCCTATGGGGTGACGACCCCACCACTAAGCCTAGAATCATAAAATGTGGTACTGGCTATGTTAGACAATCTCTCAATATGTTTAAACAAGATGGAACACTAGTTGTAACAAGAGGAACGAGGTAATGAGTTGGTTGTCAGTCTAAAAAAATAGATTGAAGCTGGAAAAGGGATTGAAATGGATTATAATCGTCACTCAAGAAATCTAAGATAGGATGGGAATCTTGTGGTCAGTACTAACCTCACTCACAACCATTAATATCGTCAATAAGGTCGAACGCTAGGACAAACCAATCCTAGCGTTATTTTTACCACCTTATTTATTCATTTTGAGCAACACTTTTTCCTTCTAAAAACTGATTTAGAGCTTCGATATTTTTATCGAAGTCCACTTCTAATACAGCGCCAAGCTCTTCATCACGTTTATTTTGAAAACTGCCATCTTCAGGGATGCGTACGGTTTCTATATTGCCACTTTTCTTCGTTAACAGGTCTTTTCCAATTGTCAAAATAGTGGAACTATCCATATTGGTATCTACGTATTCATTCATCAAACTTAATAGTTTAGGGAGTTTTACAACACTTTGCAGGCTTACGGCTTCATCCGTTAATTTTTTAATCACTTCCTGCTGTCTTTGGATCCGTCCGAAGTCACTTAATCGATCGTGACGAAAACGGACATATCCTAATAATTCTTTTCCATGAAGTGTTTGTTTGCCTTCTTCTAACTTTGTTTCAATGCCATAAGACATCTCGTATGGTATGTCTACTTTAATTCCGTCTGGTACGAGGAGATCGACCGCTTTTTCGAACCCCTTAAAGTCGACAATCGCATAATAATGAATATCCAGCCCGAAATTTTCTTTAAGGGTTTTCCTTAGTAGTTCAGGACCTCCAAACGAAAAAGCCGCATTTAATTTTTGCTGGCCATGCTCTGGTACAGAAACCAACATATCACGCATTAGAGAAATAAGTTTGATTTTATGTGTTTCTGGATCATAATGGGCAACCATGATCGTATCCGTTCGAGCTTGTTTTTCTCCCCTTGAGTCACTTCCTAATAAAAGAACATTGACTGCACCTAGTTTATTTGTATCTCCTTGAAACGTATCTTTTCCTTCCACTTTTTTAAGTGGTTCGTTGATTGTTTCGATTGTACCTTGTATGTATTGAAATATATGAAAAAGACCAACTATAAAAATGCTTAATAGAAGAAGTGCGCCAAACACTCTCCCCAATCTTAGTCTTCTTCTATTCTTTTTTGACCGTGTCAAATCTTGCATCACCTCATCTATTCACATCCCCTGAAGTAATGATTATCCCATAAATATTTTTCATCCTTTTTAATATCAGGTTACATTTTTTTGAATTTCTGATTACATTTTCTTGTTTTATTGTCACTTATCTAGTTGTCTTAGAGGTATGACCTTATGTTTAAATTAAGTTTATTATTTTAAAATATTGTCACACTTTTAATATCATGATACTATTAGATGAAATTAAATTCCTTTAATTTGGTCCAGAGAGGCCAAAAAGGCGAAAGTAGACTTCTTATATACTTGTCATGTATATAAGTGCCCTTTTGTCCTTTGGATGAGAGGGCATTTTTATTTTTGCCAACTTTTCTTTAAACAAAGTCCTGTGAGGCTTGAAAGGAGAACGACAAAAATGGATTATCGTAAAAAAACAGTAGTTGCTTCAGTAGCAGGTTTAACATTAGAGGGTATGGATATCATGTTTATATCCTTTGCGATGTCGATGATTATTGCCGAATTTCATATCGACATGGCTACAGGCGGTCTTATTTCTTCTATTACCAACTTAGGAATGCTGGCAGGTGGAGTCATTTTTGGGATTTTAGCAGATAAATTTGGAAGAGTTAAAGTTTTTACTTATACGATTCTACTATTTGCTCTTGGTACGGCATTAACAGGGTTAGCCTCAAATATTGAACAAGTTTATCTATTTAGGTTTATTGCAGGCTTAGGTGCAGGTGGAGAATACGGCATTGGAATGGCGCTTGTGGCTGAAGCATGGCCAAAGAATAAACAAGGACGCGCTTCTTCCTATGTCAGCATTGGTGCTCAATATGGTGTGATCCTCGCTGCTCTTCTTAGCGCCATGATCCTTCCTGCGTGGGGATGGAGAGGATTGTTTTTCATCGGTTTGGTTCCCGTTATATTCGCTTTTATCGTTAGAAAGAAATTAGACGAATCACCTGTATGGGTAGGGGCACAAAAGCAAAAACAACTTTTGCCAAAACAAGGGAAATTATCGCAATTGTTTTCTTCGCCTAGAACATCGGTCACAACGATCGCTTTAGCCATCATGGCTACTGTCCAAATTGCCGGTTATAATGGGTTGATGATTTGGCTGCCGTCCATGCTCCAACAATCCCAAGGATTATCCGTTTCCAATTCGGCTCTTTGGACGATTAGTACGGCTGTTGGAATGATTGCAGGGATGTTAACTTTTGGCCAATTTATGGATCGTTTTGGAATGAAGCGCTCATATGGAATCTTCTTATTCGCTTCTGCGGTGGCTGTGTTCTTATTCTCCTTTGCTTCAGGGAGTGCAGGTCTTTTAATCGGCGGTGCGCTTGTAGGGTTTTTCTCGAATGGAATGTTTGCGGGATATGGTGCACTAATCAGTAATTATTATCCAGTTGAGATTCGAAGCACAGCAACCAATACGATCTTTAACTTTGGCAGGGCATTAGGGGGATTATCTCCTATTTTGGTAGGATACATCCTGCAGCACGCGAATGTAACGGTAGCGATGGGGTATCTTGCTGGCCTTTACTGTATCTCCTTTATCGCAATGGTTAGTTTGAAAAAAGGAAAGGATAAGAAAGCACAAATCCATTCATTTTCTAAAGCGGTGTAAAGTGAAAGCTGGAATCTTTTAAGGAAAAGGTCTATTCCTTTAACCAAATTACCAAGCTAGTTTTATACTGGGAAAATTTTATTAGTTATGACGCGTAAACTGGTACGCGTCATTTTTTTTATTTATCTCAAGGTTTTAGGCAATCGGTCTTCATGTATAACATGTTTCTTTATGGAAAATATTAACCAAAAAGGAAGCTTTTAAAAAAAATAAGTTTGCTATGAAATATCAAAAGCTTTACATAAGTGGGAGATTAAGAATGAATAAGGAAAAAATAAGCGGACTCCAGCTTTTTTATTTAATGGCAGGCTATGTATTGGGAACTGCGATCATTTTAGGATTAGGTGCAGATGTGAAGCAAGATGCATGGATTTTTATCATAATAGGAATGTTATCCAGTGTGCTTTTAATGGTTGTTTACACTCAATTAACATTTTACTATCCGGGTGATACTCTCGCTCAGATGATGCCAAAAATAATTGGAAAAATTCTATCCTATCCCGTTATCCTGCTTTATATTGCACATTTTACCTATTCTGCAGCAAGGGCTTGCAGAGAATTAGGGGACCTAATTGTGACAACCATTTTAACTGAAACCCCAATCTTTGTAGTAATAGGAAGCTTCATGGTGTTAGTGATTTATTGCTTACGAGGAGGAGTGGAGACTTTAGGGCGGATGGCAGAAATTGTATTTCCTATTTATTTTTTTTCCCTCATGCTGATTTGGCTTCTTTTACTAAGTGTCGAAACATTTGATTTGAGAAATCTGACACCTGTATTAGGTAATGGTGTAATGCACGTATTGAAAAAAGCGGTCCCCGCTGCCATAAACTTCCCATTTGGAGAAACAATAGTCATTATGATGTTTTTTCCTTTTTTAAGCAATAAAAAAAATATAAGAAAGATCGGACTGTCCACTCTACTAATTGGAGGATCCCTGTTAACAGTTAATTCTATTATGATGATTTCTACTTTAGGACCGGAAATTTACAGCAAGGACCTTTTTTCCCTTCTTGCAGCTACTCAAATGGTTTCTGTTGCAGATTTTCTTGAACGTTTTGATGCCCTTGTTATTTTAATGATGGTAGCAGGAGTTTTTTTTAAGGTTGGAGGATTTACATTGGGTGCATCCATTGCTATTTCTCATTTATTCAATTTAAAACAAACTCGTTCTGTCATTCTTGGCCTTGGGTTAATTATTACTCCCTTATCGCTAATAAGTGCATCCAGTTATGTAGAACATTTAGAAATTGGATTTAAGCTCTATGTTCCATATCTACATACATTTTTGCAAATTATTTTACCAATTTTATTGCTTGGCATCGCAGTGATTCGAAAAAAATTGGGACTTGTCTATCCGCAAAAATAATTTAGGGTGGTACGATTATTGAGAATTTTAAGGCGGTTAAAAAAACTAACATCTATAATACAAGAGCAAAATCCCGACAAAATTATAGTGCAAGATGGAAATGATCGATTATCTGGATTTCTGCAGAATGATTTTTCGCTGGTCATGCAGCATTTTGAAGGGGCTTCAGATTTTGCCTATCGAGAACTTACTTTAAAAGACAATCACGTTATCACGATTTTATATCTAAATGGATTAGTGGATATCGAAAGAATCGAATTAAATATTATAGATCCTTTGTTAAAGCATATCGAGGCTTTATTAAAGAACCCTGAACCGACCATTGATAACATAAAAGAGGGGCTTAGTTCAGCTCAAGTCAAACATGGAGAAACCGTTCAAGAAATCGTTAATCATCTATTATCGGGAGATACGGTTTTACTGATTAATGGACTCAAACAAGCCATTTTTATAAGTGAACAATCATGGGAAAAGCGTTCAATTGAAGAACCTATATCCGAAGCAGTTGTATTAGGCCCAAGAGAAGGCTTTACTGAAAATATCCAAACAAATACAAGCATGATTCGAAGACGCTTAAAAACAACTAAACTTAAGTTTGAAAGTATAAAAATTGGGGATCTTTCCAAAACCGAAGTAGTTATTACCTATCTTGACGGTATTGCACAGAATTCAATCATTGAAGAAGTTCACAGCAGACTAAATCAGATTAATATCGATGCGATTGAGGATAGCGGATACATTGTAGAGCTTATTGAAGATCATCCTTACTCCGTGTTTCCGCAAATATTGCAGACTGAACGTCCAGATCGTGTTGTTGGTAACCTTCTTGAAGGCAGAGTCGGAATCATTGTTGAAAATAGCCCTTTTGCACTGATTGTTCCTGCGACATTTTTTCAAATGATGACCTCTCCTGAGGACTATTATGGAAGATATATCATAACTACATTTATTCGGTTTATCAGGTATCTCTTTTTATTGATTGCCCTAATGTTTCCGGCCATTTATATTGCAGTGACAACTTTTCATCAGGAATTACTTCCAACCAATCTTTTGTTTAGTGTTGCTGCATCAAGAGAAACGGTTCCGTTCCCAGCAGTTGTCGAAGCATTATTAATGGAAATTACTTTTGAAGCTTTGCGAGAAGCTGGTTTGCGTTTACCGCGGCCAATCGGATCAACCGTTAGTATTGTAGGTGCATTGGTGATTGGTCAAGCTGCTGTCGAGGCGGGAATTGTTTCAGCTCCATTAGTCATTGTAGTATCGACTACAGGTATTGCTTCGTTTATGTTTCCTAGTTATAGTTTAACAGGCGCTATTCGACTCCTACGGTTTTTAATGATTTTTTTAGCCGCTACTTTAGGGTTTTATGGGATTTTGTTAGGAGTTTTCTTTATCCTGGTTCACCTTGTTCAACTTCGTAGCTTTGGTGTTCCTTATTTAGCTCCTATAGCTCCTTTTAATTTTAACAATCTTAAAGACGTTTTTATTCGTGCGCCTTGGTGGAAGATGAATGAAAGACCTGAACAAACAGGAAAAAGAAACTTGAAGAGATTAGGTCTCCGAAACCGTAAATACTAGTTCGCTTCAAAAAGACAGGATGAGATACATGAGGGCGATTAAAGTGCTGCTACATTTGGTCATAACAGTTAGTTTACTTACAGGTTGTTGGAACCGGATTGAAGTGAATGATATTGCCATTGTTACAGCGATTGGATTAGACCTTGTTGATGATGATATGATCCGCTTATCTCTGCAAGTAGCGATACCAGCAAAGTTAGGACCAGCAGGGGGGGCTAAAGGAGGTAGCAAAGAACGCAGTACATTCGTCATTTCAGAGAAGGGCGTAACCGTTTCTGAAGCTTACCGAAATTTACAAATGAAGCTATCAAGACGTATATTCTTTTCTCAAAGCAGAGTCTTACTAATCGGAGAGGCGTTGGCCAAAAAGGGAATTTCTAATATTATTGATTTTTATACAAGGTTCCATCAACCTCGAATGAACAGTTTTATCATGTTTACAAAAGGAAACGCTTCTGATGTTATTAAAAATATTCCGAATTTAGAAAATGTTTCATCAGAAGAAACGAAAGAACTTGCAAAGCTAAGTGTAGGTATAAAAGTTTATGTAAGAGATTTTTTGAACATGCTGCTTACAGATGGATTAGAACCATTTGCCCCTCAATATAAATTAACTTCATTAGAAGTAAATACGGAAAATAATTCTGCTCAAGTACAGGTAATTAATGGAGCTGCTGTATTTAAAAAGGACAAACTAATAGGTTGGCTTGATGATAGTGAAACCCGGGGATTATTATGGCTTCGAAATGAGATAGAAGAAGGAGTCATTTCAATTAAGATCCCAAAGGAGAAAGGCGGAGGGAATATTAGTTTTGAGATTATTCGAGCCGATACCAAAATCATTCCCCATTTGAACAATGGACAAATAAAATTTAATATAAATGTTACCTCAGAAATCATTGTAATTGAAAATGCTTCAAAGGTAGTATTATTTAATCAAAAAGAAATTGATGGGATCCAAACAGATATCGAAAAAGAGATTAAAGATCGAATACAAATGGTTTTAGACAAAGCCCAAAAAGAGTTTCAGTCAGACATATTTGGATTTGGCCAAGCTGTATACAGAGAATACCCAAAAGCATGGAATACAATTTATAAAAAGAAGTGGGACCAAGAGTTTCCAAAATTAGAGGTAACCATTAATCCAAAAGTTTTTGTAAGAAGAATCGGTTTAAGTAAGTAATGAAAAAACTTCAGATAAAGGAATCGAAAATGCTTAAGATTTTTATAGAGATTCTTATGTTTGTTTCACTCTTTGCCTGGGAAGCCTTACAGTTAATACGAAAAAAAGAGATAAAAGAATTAGTTG
The DNA here is from genome assembly GCF_002585305.1 of Bacillus sp. AFS037270. The sequence goes on from NZ_NUNF01000037.1 coordinate 93,230, forward strand.
TTTTTTCTATTCTTTCGATCATTGGACTTGCTTTGAGTATTTTGGTCGTTATTCGATCATTTATCTAATGATTAAATTCTAATTAAAGCAGATTGCTTAATAATTTTTATTCGCTTAACCTTAGTTTCTTCTTGTCCGACAGGTTAGTAAATCTAAAGGGTTGATCGTATTTCGGAGCAACCCTTATTAAATATTTTCTTGTTTATTTTGACAGATCATTCACTTCATAGGCAACTCGTATCCCAGATTCAATCGCACCTTGCATCCACCCGTGTGTAAGTGTGGTATGCTCCCCAGCAAAATGTACTCTGCCCTCAGGTAAAGTGACATAAGGAAACAACTCGTTTTCCTGACCTGGTTCGAAAGCCGCTAACGCCCCAGTAGAATAGGGATTATCGACCCAGCTGAACGAAGTTCCTACTTTAAACTCAGAATAGACCAGGTCTCCATAAATTTCAGCTAAGTCCCTTAAAGCGTATTGAATGCGATCTTCGTTTGATAGACCCTCCCATGTCGAAGCCTCATCCGCCCATGTATAGCTTGCTAAAAGTACAGCGGGTCCACTTGTACCAATACCTTGACTTGGGTAATAGGTGAAACGGATTGGCAGATCCGTTATGGACTTTCCACCTTTTTGTTCAAACCGTTCCCAAAACCTGCTTTTAAATTCGATTCCGATTTTAGTTGCGGCCATATAGTTCAATTCACGGATCGCTCGTCGTTTAAAGTAGGAAAAAGAACGATGTGGTTCAACTTGGACAAATCGCAGTACGGAAAATGGGATGGTGATAATAGCAAGATCACTAGTTAGGGTGGAAGCTGCTAACGTGTCCGGATGGGAGGAATGAATGGTTACACTGTTGTGATGTTGGGTAATTTTCGTCATCTTTTGATTGAAGTAGATGACATCATTTAATTGTGGAAGAAAGGCTTTCGGAAGCAGATCCATACCACCTGTTATCTCATAGTAACGATTCGTTCTAAACTGCGCGGTTTCTCGCAATACTTCCAGAAATGACATTCCCATATAGGCTTCATAGTCAAGGAGCACTCCGATCATATCAACCGCACCATCAGAAAATGTGGTTCCATATTGATAATGGTAAAATTTTAAGAATGAACCCAGTGAGTAGTCCTTAAATTCTTTTTCGATTAAATCCCAATTTTTCATTGGATCTTTGTTAATAAAATCAATAATGGGTTGTAAAGCTAAATTTAAGAGTTCTTCTGCACTCTTCCCTTTTTCGTTCGGGGCTACAGGGAAATTTAGAATATCCGGATAACGCTCAAAAATGTTAAGGCGTGTTTTGATTCCGTTGATATAAAGAATATCGACAGGTGTTCGGTTAATGAACAAGTTTATATTCAAACTGAATTTTTTAATATACTCTAAGGTTAAATGATGAGAATCCGGAATACGCATCGGTCCTGCGTTCAGATAAAGCCCATTGGAAAAAGGGGAACGAATAGTATAGACACGGCCGCCCACATGGTTAGTGGCTTCGAGGATGATGACATTGTGCCCGGCTTCTTTCAATAAGGAAGCAGCAACCAGTCCTGCTAGCCCTGCACCGACAATTGTAATATTCTTGGGTACTTTCGACTTCATCAGCCCATTTTGTATGATGCTAAGCATTTGTTGCTTTGTTAACTTATTGTATTTGTAATCAGGCATCTCATCGCCCCTAGTGAAAAGATTACTACATTGTATTCACTTAAAGAGATCCCTATGTGTTTATGGCATGAAGATGAACGTCCCTGTGTTTCATAAAGTTTTTACTTTTCAAGCATTCGAAAGGGCAGGCAATCAATGAGTTGTCTATTTTTTTGTTAATGATTAAGGTTATAATAGATTTGTCTAAGAGGAGTTAACACGGAGGTAATAATTATGCCAATTCAACCAGTTCATCAGCGCGATAAAGTGAGTTCGTATCAAAGTCTTCGTTCCTTATACGAGCAAAACATCACCGTAAACAGTATTGCAGAATCATTGGATACTTGTCATCTACATGATGATGCTACCCATATTAAAAACATGATGGAAATGAAGGACTACGATATTCTCGGTGTGGAGGATAACGGAATTGTTATTGGATATGTGGTAAGAGATGAATTGAAGGAAGGAATCTGTAAAGATTATTACCGGAGCTTTAGTCCGACAGAGCTTGTTTCGGAATCAACGTCCCTTTTACATACACTGTTTATTTTTAAAGAAAATGAACGAATTTTTATCCTTGAAGGAAACAGAATAACAAAGGTTGTCACACTTGCCGATCTTCAGAAGCCGCCGATTCGGATGTTATTATTTGGGTTGATCTCGTTATTAGAGATGCATCTTTATCGGATTATTAATGAGTATTTTCCTGATGATTCCTGGAAAAAGCATTTAAATCCGAAGCGGATTCAATTTACAGAAGATTTATTTGCTCTTCGAAAAGCCAGGAATGAAGGGATTCAATTAAGTGATTGCTTGCAAATTTGCGATAAACGGGATATTGTCTTGAATGAAGATCCATTAAGGGAGCAGTTGGGGATTGAAACCAAGACGAAGGGGAAGCATTTTTTTAAAAAATTAGAAGAGCTCCGGAACAATTTGGCTCATTCCCAGGATATCAACACCGAGAACTCTTGGAATGAAACATTCTTTTTAATCGAACAGACGGAGAATATTTTAGAGGAATGTGAAAAGATAAAATAGAATTTAACGGAAAAGTTGGCATCTATCATGGTGCCAACTTTTTTACATAGGTGAAACAAGGAGAGAAACATGGTTGAGTTAGTGTATTAATGGAAATCACAAATAATCGTGTAATACCATTCAGCTTGGTTAAAATATGTTAGGGAATGGTACTGACCAGGCTTAGTAGCTTTCCAACTACAAATAAGGAGTGAAAGAGGATGCCTACAAACGACGAACGTAATCGATATGGTGAAAACGCAAACCAAGGTGTCAACAACGCTACAAACCAAGCTGGTAACAATGCAACGAACAAAACAGGCAGTGATGTTGGTGAAGCGGTTGGTACTGTTGGCGGCGGTGCTGCTGGGGCTGCGATTGGCTCTGTTTTAGGACCAATAGGTACTGTTGCAGGTGGACTTGCAGGCGGTGCGCTTGGTAACCAAGTTGGTGAGGAGTTTAGCGGAGAGAATAATGCTGCTAACAACCGTAATGCCACCAATAACAGCGGTTCTGTGAACAAGTAATAAATTTTTATCTTAAATAGAAATCAGCCAGAATACAACGTTTTATTCTCATTGTAATCTGGCTGTATTTTTTTCTGGATTTGTGAATGCTTGTTTGTAATTGTTTTATGTAAACATTACCACTTATACTTACTAATTTTCAGACAGAGATTATATATGTTAGTACAATTAAAATTAAAGGGAGGGTATGCACAATGACGGTTGCTACTCAAGTAAATCAAACTTTAGCAGGTTTAAAAAGTGCACAAGCTAGTTTTGAAACATTTGCCTTACAGACTGAAAACAAGAATGCAAAGGAATTGTACCAAAATGCTGCTCAACAAACTCAGTCAATCATTGACAGTTTAGAACCGCGTCTTCAGGAAATACAAAAAGAAGAACCCCAATATAATCAGTAAAAAGGTGGGGTGGCGTTTTATGCTGCCCCTTTTAATATTAACATGCACAATAAATAAGTTTTTAAAAATAGGGAGATAAAAATGACGATATACTCCAATGTAAAACAATGCTTAGTTTCCATTAAGGGAATTGAAGCACAACTATCCACTTTCGCTTTAAATTCTCAGGATGAAAAAGCTCAACAGACCTTTCACAATGCCATGTTAATTGTCGAAGAAGTGAAAAATGATTTACAAAAACGAACGATAGAAATGGAAGTTCAAGAACCTCAATATAAACCATTGTAATTTCGAGGTGATAAAAATGCTGGATTGGGTTGAAGTTGGATTACGGTCCATTTTGTTTATTGCTGTATTATTTTTTATGACCAAACTTTTAGGGACCAAACAAATTTCCCAGCTTTCTTTTTTCGAATATATCTCAGGTATCACTATTGGTAGTGTAGCAGCTGAAGTAATTACAGGTCTAGATGCAAATATTATGCACGGTATTATTGTGCTAATTCTTTTTAGCGGGATAACCTATGCGGTTGATGTTTTTTCTTTGAAGAGCAAAAAATTCAGAGATTTTGCTGAAGGTACTTCAACGGTTGTTGTTAAAGATGGCAAGATTATGGAAGACAGTTTAAAAAAGGAATATTATACGATTGATGAATTAAATTCATTACTAAGAAAAAAGAATGTATTTAAAGTTGCGGATGTAGAGTTTGCCGTTTTAGAACCCAATGGGGACTTAAATGTACTGTTGAAGAAAGAAAATCAACCTCTAACTCCAAAAGATTTAAATATGAAGGTTGGGAATGAAAAAGTTCCACAGACGGTCATCATGGACGGAAAAATTTTAGATAGTGCTCTTACGGAAGCTAATAAGAACCGGCAGTGGCTGGATACTGAATTACAAAAACTTGGCGTCATGCAGGAGAATGTATTTATGGGACAAGTTGATTCATACGGACAATTAACGGTGGATGTATATGATGACAAACTCAAGATCCCATCACCACAACAAAAGCCTTTGTTAATGTCATCACTAAAAAAATGCCAAGCGGATCTGGAATCCTTTTCATTACAAACTGATTCTGCAGAAGCAAAAAAATTATATCAAGTAAATGCCGAAAAAATACAAAATGCAATTGATATACTTAGCCCTTATTTAAAAGCTTAAATCTTTGAAGAAAAGTTAAGGGTACAGCATGTATTTTTTCTATTCTTGCCTCATAATTTTCATACATCTAAGTCAAAATGATCCTTAGGAGGGGACTAAGGATCATGTATATCATAAGAATTAATAAGAGAACGATTCAAATAAAAAAAGAAGGCAATTCACCTTCTAAATCCTTCTTCTCATTGGGTTCTAAGTACGTTGAATCGTAGAGAGTGAGAAGTTTTTCACCATTTTTTGCAGGTTTCGATGGCCCTCTCTTAATTTTATCGTTTCTTCAATAATTTTTTGGAATCCTTCCAAATCTCGATCAGATGCATTTAATAAAGACTTCGGTAGACCTTCGACGAGTTGTTGTAGGGTAAGTTCATTCAAGGATAATACCACCTTTCAACTTATTCGTTAGACATCTGTTTATCCGTTTTCTTTAATATTTTGTAAAGAGAAGCATTTTTCCTGCCATCACGTTACAAAACTTTTCTACAGTAATCTCCATATTTTATAAGTAAAATTAAAATTCCTCCCTTTTCCTACAAATTCAGACGGTAAACCAATAGGTGCTTTAACTAATTGTAGAAAAAAATCTTAAAACCTTACCTGTCTCTTTCCATTGTTTTCATATATATAGAAGTTGATTTCATTAATAGTAGTAGAGAAGAATGGGAACAAATGTACGTAAAAAGACCCTGTTTAAATTGATTCAAAATTGTTAAACTATTATTACTATCATGGGTCGACTTCAATGAAACTAGTCAGGAGGGATAATATGGAACGAAAAATGCACTTGATTCCGTACCAATTCATTGCACATGTTGAAGAAGTAACCGAGGTCCCGAAAGGAGTCGAAATGATTCAGGCCCCTAAAGTATGGGAAAAAACAAAAGGAAGTGGCATGACCATTGCCATCCTAGATACAGGCTGTGATCTGACACATCCTGACTTAAAGGACCGGATTATTGGCGGCAGGAATTTCACGAATGATGATAACGGGAATAAAGATGTTTATCGGGATTACAATGGCCATGGTACCCATGTGGCCGGCACGATGGCAGCGACACAGAATCAAAGAGGGGTAGTTGGAGTTGCTCCTGAAGCCAATCTATTAATTGTTAAAGTTCTTGATAAAAATGGATCCGGCCAATATGACTGGATTATAAATGGTATCTATTATGCGATTGAACAACAAGCAGACATTATTTCCATGAGCCTTGGCGGTCCTGAAGATGTTTCGGAGTTACACGAGGCTATTCAAAAGGCAGTCGAACATAATATTCTTGTGGTCTGTGCTGCCGGAAATGAAGGGGATGGACAGGATGCAACCAATGAATTTGATTATCCTGGATCTTATAATGAAGTGATCAGTGTAGGGGCGGTCAACTTAGACCGACGAATCTCGGATTTCAGTAATTCTAATAATGAAGTAGATCTTGTAGCGCCAGGTGAAACGATTCTATCTACCTATCTGAATGGGAAATTTGCAACGCTTAGCGGCACGTCAATGGCCACTCCACATGTATCGGGTGCACTTGCCCTCATCAAAGTCCTTGCAAATCAATCATTCGATAGAGAGCTAACTGTACCAGAGCTTTATGCGCAATTAATCAAACGAACGGTTCCTCTCGGTCATTCTCCAAAGTTAGAAGGGAATGGGATAGTGTATCTGACGGCAGTAGATTATTTAACTGAAATATTTAACAGTGATGTAAAAGCAGAAGTGCTAAATAACTAGTTTACTAGTAAAAAAACAGTGCCAAAAGAATATTTCTGGCACTGTTTTTTTGGCATATTTAACTTCTAAATCTGTCCAGATCTTTTCTTTAAGCGTCCTACAAGAGGTACTACGATTATCCCGGCTATGACAACCTGCATAATGTTTCCAGGAATGGAGCCGAATGGCTGTACCCAGTTACCGTAAAGGATGACTTCAGCAAAATAGTAGCCTACGACTTTTATTATCAATGCAACCGCAATTGCTACTGTGTTTACAAGGATTCTATTGCCGGGTACTTTCTCAGATATGAGACCAGCTAAAAAGCCCATTGCCCCTACGATGATAAAAGTAAACGGCGACCATACTGCCCAGCCAGAGATAAGATCGAATAAGCCCATTCCAAAGGCGCCAGCTATGGCTCCTGTTTTTTTACCATAAACCAAGGCAGCTATAAAAAGAGGCACGTTCCCTAGGTGGATTAGACCTCCATTACCCATTATTGGGAGCCTTAAGTTAATGAACATTGTGGCTACCAGTGTTAATGCGATGAAAAGTGCATTGATAACTATGGACTTTGTTTTAGAAGTTGCTGCCGGTGAGAATGTAGTATTCATATGATGACCTCTTTCTTGTTTTTAAAATAATATCATACACCTAATCTGAAACTTTATAAATATGTAATATTCTTTTTTTCTCAGGCAGCCTTTTATACATTTGAGATAACGGAGAATTATTCAATTTTTATAAACAAAAACATAAAAAATAGGATTGTATATGTTAAAATGTGGTAAAGGGAGTGGTTGTATGAAGGACGAAAATAAACCAATAAATGAAGTAATTGACCACTTTACAAGATTGAAGGAAATGCTGTTAAACTTGCCAAAACTAATTTTAAAAAATTACCAAAAGCATTAAAATTCTTTGGATATTTTATAATCGGTTTTTTATCAATATCCATTGTGTTATTGATTATATTAAATTTATTAAACTGACTGAAACTGGCTTTAGAAAAGTATCGTAAGGTTAACTTCATAATATGAATAGTAATAATTTTGAATGGAGGTGTAATAAATGATTTGGATATATATATTTATGCCTGTTCTTATATTGAGTGGAATAGCTATTTATTTTGAAAGAAAATATGGGGCGACTTCTCCAGATGAAGGTAGAACTGCTGAGAAGTTAGAGGAATATCCACCAGAACATGGCATGAATTCTTTTAACCCATTCTGAAGGAATGAACCAAATACTTTTAGCCTAGATCATGTGGATTGAATTCCTAAAGATTCAAAAAACAAAGAGACCTTAAAAAGTGGATCCAGCTGTTATCAATGATAGTGAATTTTAAACTAAAATGGTAACCATTTTAGCACATAAAAACGCTTAGAATTAAATCTAACGGGTTGGGTTTTTCGAGTACAAAAACCAAATTGGCAAACCAATAAGCAGTCCAATTTACACTTGAATTGGACTGTCTTTTTTTGTTATATAAGGATTTTTATCCAAATTGAGGACGATTAGCACCCAAAATTCCACCCCTTTTGACAGGTTGACAGAAGTTATTGTCAGCGTGCGAATTCGTATGTTCATTATGACGCAAATTGAGGACCGAATTTCAAGAAGGTTTATTGGATATTTATATTAAAATAAAAGAAAGCTTACGAACGGGAAAGAGTAGCTTAAGAAGGATAGTAGCAATTAATAGAGAATATAAATAATTTAACTGAGATAGGAGGGATATTTTTGAACACGAATTAAAGGGACTTATTAAAAAATGTGATATCGCAATTAAACAGGAAGATTTTGATACACTAATTAATTACTATACAGATGATGCAATCTTAGTTATAAAACCAGGCATGATTGCACGAGGCAAAAAGGAAATTAAAATAGCATTTATTAAAATTGCGAAATATTTCAATAACAGTCTTGTCCCAACACAAGGAGAAATGATTGTCTTAGAAACTGGAGACACTGCCCTAGTTATATCCCAAACCTTGCTTGAAGCTGATAAAAATAACAGTGATTATTCAATGGATAGACGAGCAACATATGTATTTAAGAAAAGTCCACAAGGTGAGTGGCTTTGTGCCATAGACAACTCATATGGTACGGATTTAATTAACAAATAGTTAGTAATAGTTTGTGAATCATTGTACTTAAACAAACGGGTGCTTGTGCTTAACAGAGAGTCGTAACTGAGCTCTTTTTCTTGTTCCATTATCGGGGCAGTTTACTTAATGAAGGAATGAAAGGATATTATCGTAATAAATTGGTCATAAATATTGATTATTGGTGGTGAACGATGAAAAAGACCCCTAGTTTATTAGTTTTTTTTATTTTCTTATTGGTTGTTACTGCTTGTGGAGGTCCTTTTACATCAACATCTTCCGATTTGTATGTAGTTAAAAAGGCACATTCAAAGGATGATAACGAAGCGTGGATAATAGCATATGACCCCAACAGTATTACAGAAAAGAAAGAAATAAAAATATTGGTCCAAGAACTAATGGTCTGGAACTTGATTGAGGTTAATAAAACTTATTTTTCAAGTTACTCAAAAAAAGGAGATAATCCCTGGATATTAGACAAAATTGAACATCTTGGTGACAATGAAACTATAAGATGATTAAATTTTAACTATCTCATGGGTGCTTATTAAGATACAGCTTCAATTTTAAACGGTTTCTGCTTTAACTGAAGTAAATGGAACAAGAAACAAACAGGCAACAATTATAAGAATGAATTTTTTCATAGAAGACCAACCCATAGTTTTCTCTTAATTTAATCAATTATGAAATGATTAATGCATAGGTTCAAAAAGCTATAATAATTTGATAATCCTTGTTCAACTCCCTCAGTTAAATACGATTTTCTCTCGAATGCTCGCTTATTCGCAGGATTTCATATCCCTTGATTTGGAGTTAACGATTAAATGAATTACGTTTAGATCATTATGGCTTCGTGAAGGCATAGTTAAATAGAGGAGTAAAGTGAAACTCCATAATTTACCATATAATGTACATGCTCCACGCCGCCCCTGGAGGCTTTCCCTCCCATGTCTCAACGGGTCATTTGCCCTATCATTCCTTCGTCATGCCTATCCAAGGGGTGGAGGCCAGTTATGCTAACGGAATGGGTCTGTGCCCTTATGTTGAACAAACCTGGTACTCCGTACATATTTGAAATCCTGCAAATAAGCCAACATACGGTCAATACATGTGTGCTGTATTTCTTATTTTAAGGGGACGATTAACTTAATTTCTGTAATTCATTAGGCAGCTAACGGTGATAATGGTTTGACCTTATCAGGGCAATAAGACTCATTTCGTCTAGAAATACCTACAAAAATCCTTGCCAATTTGCCAATTAACTTCATAATAGATTTCATTTTCTTTATTTTTTTTACTTTGACATTATGAAAATGTATTGCTTTAAATTCTGGATTATTCATCACAAGGCTCATTGTCGCTAGGTAGAGGAATCGCCTTAGTCTGGAACGTCCTCGCTTAGAAATGATAATCTGGCCTTTCCACTTGCCCGAACTTGCTTCGGCTAAATGCAATCCTGCATGGCGGAGTAAAGAATTGCCATGAGAAAAGCTGCTTAAATCACCAGCTTCACCTAATATGCCAGCTAAAGAAATTTCACTTATTCCTTTAATGGTAAGGAGCTTCTTAGCGAAAGGAATTTTATTTAATGCTTCAGTAACTTGTTGTTCAACTCTTTCGAGTTGAGTTACAGCTAAATCATATTCCTCTAATAATTGTTCCAAATGGAATTTATAAGCATCAAGTGCTTGTCTATTACCAACAGATTTCTTAACTAACTGGATGAGTAATAGGGCCTTTTTTAATCCAGGCTGCCTCTTCATTATAGATTTCCAACCTGTAATAACCTCGTGAGGCTTCATATTCTCTAAGTCAACAGGGGAGGGGAATAAACGAAGGGTTGCGATTGCCCCTTTAGCCTTAATATCTTTAAACACCTGTCGGAGTTCAGGAAAGACAATATCTACCCAACGATTTAATTGATTAATAGAACTGACAAGGCGTTTAACAACTACATCACGGTTAGACATTAGAACTCTTAGTTTTTCAAATGATTCTGTTGTGTATCTAACTTCCGAGTAGTAACCGTTCTTCACCATATCAGCGATGACTAAGGCATCTTTTTTATCACTTTTTGATTGAGTATTATCACGGTTTTCTTTATTCCTTTTTAC
>NZ_NUNF01000038.1 GCF_002585305.1 Bacillus sp. AFS037270
CAAGGAGCCGCAACTGGATATGCTTGTGACCTCGAGGGGCTAGGCGCTGGATCCAGACAATTCTCTAAGTCAAAACTTTTATACTTTCTTATCTCAGAAAAAAAGCTGCCTAATTTTTAGCAAACCTAAGACAATGAATTCGCCACGAAATATAGGCAGCAAAGTTCTTAAGCTATGTAAAATTAAGCAGCCTTCAGTCGACTGATCGGCTAGTCTTAAACTCTTTGATTTTTTGTAGAAGATCGTCTTAATTCAAAACGGGTTTTCTCCGTCCTATCAATTTGTGTGATAGCTCCATCATGAATCGTTATCGTAAGAGAACCATACTGGATATTCTTTAATGCCTCTAAAATCACCTTAGTTCTTTCTTGATCCACCAATGTCATAATTCCACTCTCCTCTTAATCTAACAATATCACATAAGAATACTTGGTTTTATAGGTAAAAAATTTTAAGGTTCCTTCGGACTGACTACAATGTGGACTACACTTACTAATAGGATAAGCCAACTCACAAACACTCCTTTCTATTAAAAAAGGCTTATACCCCCGGCACTTGTGTGAGGAGTATAAGCCTTTGGTGGTCCAATCAGCTTTACCTTATTTGTTTGTTTTTTAATTTGGGCTTTAATTAGTTTTATTTTATTCTGACTTTTCCGAGGTGTCAAGTGGGTTTTGAAATAATTTTAATAATTTATTAAATTTTTAGATTTTAATAATCAAATTTTTTTATCAAAGTTGAGGAGATAGGCTTTTACTATGATACCGTCATTGGCAGGTACAAAGTCGTATTGTGGGGTACGTTCAAATCCCAGCTGTTCATATAATCTCATTGCACCTGTCATAAATTCTCCGGTATGCAAACCGACCGCCTGGCAGCCTTTTGCTTTTGCCCTGATGATACATTCAGAAATCAGCCTCGTTGCAATCCCTTTACCTTGAGCGTCAGGAGCAACGGCAAGCATTCGGATTTCAGGATAATCCAGTTTCTCCACATTACCTTCGTAGGCATCAGTTTTAGCTGGATATAAAACCACACTGCCGACGATCTTCCCGTCTAATTCTGCCACAATTCGTTCAATATTAGGATTGGTATCCTCATCGGATGAAATGGCTTGTTTCAATGCTCTCCAATGGCCTTCTGGAATGCTATTGGCATGTATTTCATAAGCATCAATCCGTTGTTCTCGAATCAGCGGCATTTCCTTTACTACAGCATCACGTATGAACATTATCCCTTATACTCCTATTCTGTTTTCTCACATTTTATTAATAATTTCGAACCTATTACTTAAATTTTCCATCCCAATCTTTAATTTTAGGGGGTCCAGCTTTTATCAGTCAACAAAAATATCTGATTATAAATCAGTATTAAGAATTGATGTGCTTTACTTAAATAAAAAAGCCCTTGAACCTATCAAGAGCTTTTGAGGAATTACTAAGATTAATGAATGGAACGTCTATATTTATATTGCCTCCATTGGTAATGGATAAAGCAACCGATACAAAAGCCCAGAATGGCTACAAATGCTGCCACTGCAACTAAAATGGTAAAGATATAACCCAACGTATTCCATCCCGCCCAAAAGCTAATAAAGCCTATTGCTAAACACGAGACGGCAATCTTCTGATTAAACTGCTGCTGCTCCCAATCCTCAGGAATATAAGCCTTAGGATCCTTCTTTAAAAATTGCTTTGCAAGCTGCATAATCGGATTAAATCCAAATAAGAGTCCGCTTAAACCTGAAAGAAGCGGTATTAATAAAAGCCACTCTATACCAGATACCCATGTTAAGACCACACTTAGAACAATAACCCATTGGTTTGTTTTTACAAGCGGACGAGGAATTGAACGTATATTGTCAGCCATCCAAAATACCTACCTTTCTCATTGGAATTCTATGAATAATATTTAATACAGTTTAACCTGAATTTAATTTTTTGTATAGTTAAACGGCCCTTCAACTAACAAAATCGTGTGCAGGCGTATGGTCTGTTATACCAAGACGTTTCAATACTTGTAGAACATTACAACAATTACTAATTTTTTAGTCAAAAAAAGAAAGGCAGGCACTGTTATCTTTGCCATACCTTTCTTAGTTAAAATGGTTTTAGAATCATAAGTGCGATAATGATAATGAAAATCACGTTTTCTAAGTATTCATAACGAAATAAGATCTTCGATAAACGCCAATACTCCTCAGGTATTTCCTCACCTTGATGTTCGGCCAACAATGCTTTTACAGGTTTTGACCTTGGTGATAATACGAGTGGTCCTATCGCAAGTGCTGCTAGAAATAAAATCAAACTTGTCACATACCATCCCATTCGAAACAGACTGGGATTTAAAAAGCCCATTGTTAAACCTGTTATCAGAAGCAGAGTACCGCCTGCCATGACAAAAATATGAAGTTTGTGTCGGAGCCTATATGAATGTCTTAATTCAGTCATGTTATTCCCTGATTTAACAACGGTTGTTAAGATAAACCCCGGCCCCATACCGATGATGGCGGAAAAAATATGAATAACTACAATTATTTTATAGAATGATATCACTGCAAAAGCCTCCGTTCCATTTCCAATGATCCCATTCTACCATATTTATTTCTTAAATAAGTTGTGGACTGCTTTTTCCAATTCCTCTACTAATGGAAAGGAGTTTTGTGATTTCAGACTATCTACAATATGGTTATAGTACCATTCTTGCTTTTCCTTACCTGCATTAAATTTACTCCAGATTTGATCCCCAATCCGTTGATAATCATTGGAGATAGAACGAATATTATGTAATTTGTCAGCACAAGCAACTGTGCAAATATCACTTGGAGCTCTCTTAAGGTATTCTATTGTATGCAATTTGCGCTCATCCCACGATAAAGATTTGTCCGGTTCGGAGCATCCCTTCACAATTTCTGCAATCTCGGTGCCAAATTCATGTTCAATATCCACCAACGTAAGGTCAGTGTCTTCTACCGTATCATGGAGAATTCCAGCTGCAATTAGTATATCGTTATAACCAGCCTTCATTAAGATCATCCCTACCGCAACCGGATGAGTTATATAGGGAATATCGCTTCCTTTCCTGCGTTGATTTGCATGGGCTTTGGCTGCGATTTGCAGCGCTTTTTCAATGACATCCATATGTGAATCCTCCTTCTTTTCAACCCTAATTTTACCAATTAAAAGGAAAACATAAAAGGAGCTTGGTAGTCCAAGCTCCTCAAAGTATTAATTATGCTTCTTTACTTTTTTCCAATATCGTAGACCCCTTGAATAAAGGAACTAGAAAAAGGACTCCGACCACAAAAAGCAGTGCTGTCGTTTCATACATCGAAACTAGTGAAAAAGTCTTCTTCAACCACCCGCTTGTTGTCATTGTAATCACCATACAACCCATGAATATAGGGTTTAGTATCCCATTAACCCGGCCAATAAAAGCTGCATCAGTATTCTTTAAAATCATGGTATTAATTCCAATATGAACACATGGCATAAACAAACCGCTGATAAATTGAGCGGTCAAGGTCAACCAAAACATATCGGAAAGCCCCATTACCAAAAAGCCAAGGGCACTGACACCCATACCAATCGCAAGCAAAATCTGCGGTGGTGTCTTTTTCGTGAAGCCGACTGTAAGGCCTCCACCTAAAATCATCCCGATTCCAAATGCCGCCATCAGCCATTGCAGCTGCTCTTTCGGCAAACCAAGCTGTTCAGTTACGAGAAATACAGCTAACGGCTGCGTAAGCCCCAACGCTAAGCCCGCTGCGGCAAAACAACCACCAAGCAATGTAAGGGAACGGCTCTGCCAGACATATTTGAATCCAGCCTTCATCTCTTCAAGTAACGTCGTAGCTTCTGCCTTTTCTTCTACTTCATAATCTGATGGCAGTAAGAATAAGATTCCAGCGGAAAGTAAAAAAGCTACTCCCATGATGGCAATCGCCGCATCGATTCCAAAATGCTGGTAAACAAACGTGCCAAGCACCGGACCAACGATCATAAACAAAGCAAAGATGGTTTGGTAAATGGACATCCCCATTTGGATAAGTTCTTCTTTTACATGAAGTTTAAAAAGCTTCATACCGGCAGGCTGTGAAAACTGTGATAAGATCGACGATACCAATGTCGCAAAAAAGATAACCTTCCAGCCGCCAAAGAATAGCGCGAGCAGTACCACAAAAATGGAAACAGCACTTAGAAAATCACACCATATCATCGTCATTTTCGGTTTCCATCGGTCAGCAAAGGTCCCGCCGATAAAAGAAAACAGAAAGATGGGGGCAAATTCGGCTACCGAAATCAGTGATACAGCGACAGGATCTTCATTTGTCTTTTCTACCACATATAACAGGATGGAGTAGTTTCGCACCCAAACCCCAATTTGAAGAAAGAAAGTTGAGAGCAATAACGTCTGAATGACCTTATTTCGAAATAAAGAACCAATTGAAACATTTGTATTTGTACTTGCTTTTTCCATAAAAAAACCTCCTTATCCAACAATCCGGACAGGAGGCAATACAGGGCATAAAACGGCCAAGCACTTGTTCACTTCGCCCTGCTTATTAAAAAAGCCCGCACTAATCCTATCCAGAATATGTTCGTTTATCTGAATTTTTTCCAAAAGTAGGATTAGTCAATCATCGGACTTTAAGTCACCCTTTCGTTATAACGTATATTCATCTTACTTTAATTTCTATTAAGAATCAAGGGACTTTTGTAACTTTATGGAATCCCCACTCTTACTCGTGATCAAGCTCCTCTGTAAGGTGTTTCGCGCTAAGGTTAAACTCTGTATAGTTATTAAGATTCGGACTGTTATTTAAAATCTGGTGTGCATCCCACTGTGCCTTTAAAGGTTGAATGTAATGTTCTGGTACAACAACCCCTCTTTTTTTCAAATGTGAATAAATGCTTTCTGTCATACTTGAACGACCCCTTCCCTGTTCATTAAGATGTGACATACTTGCTCCTCTATATAATTATACTACCTAAACTACATTTATGATAGCGCTTTCATTAATTTTTAATAAAAGAAAACAACGGTCATCTTGCAGCATGAACGTTGTTAATTGTTTGGATTGATAATCGCCAATACTTGGTGGTCTTCCCATTTGCCGTTGATCTTAACATTTTTCACGGCGAATCCTTCTTTATGAAAATCGGATTTCTCTAAAACGCGAATTGAACCGATATTATGCGGCATTACTCCTGCTTCAATCGCGTGCAGCTTCAATTCATTAAACGCATAATCTACCACATGTCTAACTGCTTCCGTCATGTGTAGCCTTTACCGTTATGCTGCTCATCTAAAAAATAACCAATGAAGGCACTTTGGAGCGAGCCTCTGAGGACTTGAAATAAGTTAATGGTACCTATTAAGGAATTATCATGCTTGAAAATTCCAAAGTTATACGCTAGGTCAGTTTTCCGGTCCTCCTCGAATTGCTCAATCCGCTTACTCTGGGATTCTCGTGTATAAAAATCCCTTGACCTCTCCATTGAAAATTTTTCGAAAAATGACCTGTTTCGAATTAGCAAATCCAATAGCGCTTCACTATCTTCTTCTATAAAGGGTCTTAAAAATATGTTTTTATCCCTCAGCATGTCATTCCCTATCCTTATCTAAATGTAATACCATATAAGCATCATCATAATATTTTCCACCTATTTTTAAAGCATTCTTCTCTAATCCGAATTCCTGAAAGCCAAGTTTGCTATATAGCTGTTTTGCATGTTGATTACTGGCGGTTACGTTTAAATTAATTTGTTCGACTTCTTCGATGTCCTTTGCTTTATTGATGGCAGCAGTCATCAATGCCTTCCCTGCGCCTAATCC
Source organism: Bacillus sp. AFS037270 (assembly GCF_002585305.1). The sequence goes on from NZ_NUNF01000038.1 coordinate 5,839, forward strand.
CCGTTTGCTTGGGGTGACATACATGGCAAAAATGTTTGCCCGGTGGCGAATTTTCATCCTTTCTTCTTGAAGAAGAGTGACAACACCAATTAGTTCATTATGATCAAATGCTCCAAAAGTGTAGTTCCCTTTTGACGTAAAGTTTCGGGCTGTTTGTTCCACTGCATTATCCCTTTTGACTGATTCCTCATAGCTAGTTAAAAAGGCCTCGGGATGATTCTTTAATGCTTCTAGTCGTAATGCCCAGTAAATTTCAGCATCGGGTGGCGTTAATAAGCGGATTTCCAAAACAGCTCTCTCCTTTCTAAATTTCGTCTTTCAATTTTTTCCAACATAAGTTACAACCCGAAATGTAATGCTAAAGAAAAAGGGGTAATAATGTGAAAAAACTTCTATTCAGTTTGATTATTACGTTTATTTCTATAGATATGGGATTAAGTCAGTTCCCCCATATGGCTGCCGCTCAGCAAAAACCGATTCCGCCATATGCCAAATGGGGTACATTAGCAATGAAGAAGACCCATGAAAGGTATCCACAAGCAAAAATTATCGATTACCTTCATGTAGGGAGAGTAACAGGTCCCAAATCCGCCACAGAAAAATTTAAACTCTGGTTAAGAGATAACAAGAGAGAATTTGGTGTCTTTGTGGACATCGAATTTAACCCTGCGACTAACCAAGTCATTAATATCACCTTTAGAGAAACAACTAGGTAACAAAGGGAATTTGAAAATTTGCCCCTCCTTAAGAATTGTGGTCAATAACTCTGATTGACTACCCTATGGGCTCTTTTTCCACTCACTCGGTCGTCAATAAGGGCTATTGTCTACCATGGAGGCTCTTTTTTCCTTTGTTCGGTCGTCAATAAGGGCTATTGATTACCATGGAGGCTCTTTTTTCCCTTGTTCGGTCGTCAATAAGGGCTATTGGCTACCTTGAGGGCTCTTTTTCTCCTCGCTCGGTCGCCAATAAGGGCTATTGACTACCATGGAGGCTCTTTTTCCCCTTGTTCGGTCGCCAATACGGGCTATTGGCTACCTTGGGGCTCTTTTTTCCCTTTCTTCGGTCGTCAATAAGAGGCCATTAGTTTCCTGAGTCCTCTCTTTCCCCATGCTCCGGTCATTCAACCACAAGATCTACCCGATCTTGTGGCCGGTGCTTTTGTACATAAAGATCCTCTGCAACCATCCAATTATTTTCCCAGATATCACGTGCAGACTCGCCATCCCGTTCAATCCCTCTAGACAGTCGTAATTCGCGCGGGCAATCAACCCAAATCGTAAAATCATAATAACCGGCTAATTCATTTCGGGAGGAATATACACCTTCAATAATGACGATTTTTCCAATTGGGACATCATGCCATTCCGCTAATTGGTCTGAATCCCAATCATAGCGCTGATAACGGGCAGGCCGCTCCTGACTGATTGGTTCAATTACTTGTTTCAAAACACGCTGCCAATCTACATCAGCACCAATCGGTTTTTGGATCGGCGGTCTTTGAATGATTTGTTCTCTTGGAAAATAAAAATCATCCATATGGACAATGATTACATTTGGCCTTTTTTCCGATAATAGTTTGGCTAAAGTACTTTTACCTGAACCGCCGCAGCCATCAATCGCGATTAAAAGGGTTGATTGTTTTCTTGGAAGGTTAGGAACAGAATTTATCCATTGTTCAAATGATGGGAATTCTCCCTTTTTCACCTTAAACTCCACGATAAAAACCTCCTTATTGGTACGTTCAATCGTTAGGACCAAACACACGATTTCGAATGTCTGGTGTCTCTCGTTTCTCAACACGCTGCTGTAAAGTTTCTCTCATCCCTGGGGCCAGAAACTCACAGGCGGCAAGTTCCTGCATTTTTTCAAAATCTTGTTTTTGACCATGGAGAATTTCATTGCATTTCTGGATGGTCCACTGAGGGCAAGGCCGTTCCAATAAGGTGAACGTTTGGCCTTCCTCCACTAGACCTTCTTTTAAAACACGAAAGTACCAGCCGGTTCGGCCTGTATTTTGTAATAACAAAGCTAATGTTTTCGTTTTAAACCGGCGGGCAGGCTTCCAGCAAGGCTGCCGTGGCTGCGAAACTTGAACAACGGCTTCGCCAATTTGAAAGGTATCGCCAATTGAAATGGAGTCTTCTTTTACATCCTCGAGTATAAAGTTTTCTCCCATTCCGCCTATGGAAATATCGGTAATGTTGTGTTCATTTTGCCAGTATGTATAATGCTCGGAGGAATAAGCAAAAACGGCTTTCTCAGGTCCGCCATGATTTTTCTGATCATATTGGCCATCCCCTGTTAAACTTGTTTTTCCAACCCAGACCGCTCCTTGGACAGGTTCTTTAAAAATAGCACTCGTCCATTCACGTTCCATCGGTTGGTTGGCCTCTTTTTTCCCAACTGTTTTTGGCAAGCCAGCATAAGCTTTTTTTAGTAGCATCTTTATTCCCTCTCTTCCCGTAATGCTTTTGTCAGCATGCTGATCGATTTGATTACCTCGTTCACATTTTCTTGATCATTCATTTTATTTCTAGCATGGCGTAAAACTGGCCTTAGAGACTCTACAGAACGGCCAAAATCGTTCATCCATTCATACCGTGGAACCATCCACGTGTGGAAATGGTGGGTCGTATCCTCATTATAAAAATAATAAACGTGCTCGATGTCTAGAACTTCTCTTTGCGCTTTTCTTATTTTTGTTAATAGGTTAATATAATCAATTTTCTCTTCTTCCGTTAATTCATCAAAACCATAAATATGCCGTTTTGACGCTAAAATGATTAATCCTTTAATGGGGTAGGCGACATCCTGGTGCGCGTGAAAGTGTTCCGTCTCAATGACAACTCCACCATCTGGTTCTACCATTCCACTCGATAATGCACAGCTTAAACATTCAACTTCAACGGTGGTTCCGTTAGATAACGTGATTTGTCTCATTGCTTTCCCCTTTGCTCATGAGCTTATCTTTTTTAGTATAAAAGGTATGAATAAAAAAAGGAATAAAAAGGTAATTAAAAAAAACTTACCTTTAGCTCTTTTGGGTCTTGCTTTGCTTTTCGACTCCCCAGTGGATTGGATGGGTAAGTGATGGAGGCAGCTTAGTCTCGGTATCTCCCTTGGCAGCATTGATTTGAGCTTGAGTGAGAAAAATACTCCCTGTCAGGTCTGCTCCGCTAAGGTTGGCATCGCGGAGGTCCGCTCCAATAAAGTCGACGGTTCTTAGGTCCGCTTCCCTTAGATCTGCAGCAATCAGGTAGGCCCCTCTTAAGTTAGCTCCTCTCAAGTCTGCTTTTTTTAATTTCGCTCCGATTAAATCGGTTCCTCGGGGTATCTTATGTTTTGGTCGTGAATCGGCACGTACGAGTTCACTTGTTTTTAGAAGTAAAGTATTTACTTCTGCTCTGTGTGCCGGTACATCGAGTTGCGTAAGTCCGCCGGGACTGAGGAGTGTCAGCTTTTCTGTTTGTTCGATGGCTTGACGGAGTTCTGTGTGGATGGATGCTGTCGCTTTTAATGATAGGGCTTCTGTTAGGTACCAAAGCATCTCATGAAGCTGCTGCACGATAGGGAATACTCCAAACATCTCTTTGGCTATTTCGGTGTGATTGCGCCAGTCCTTTCCTTGAAACGTGACTTGCGAAACTTTTTGTCCGGCCCCAAAGCACTCATATACAGTACAACCTTTAAATCCTTTTTGTCTTAGGTTTTGATGGATCCCGCAACGAAAGTCTGATTGTAGATTCGGGCATGGTGTTCCGCCGTTTTTGTTTAATGCAAAGTCCGAAGAAGCAGCAAACGGCAAGGCAACACAGCATAAACCGAAGCAGTCTTCGCACTTGGCGTGAAGATGCTTATGGACGCGGTCATCATGTGATAAAACCGTGTGATTAGACAATAGATTCACTTCCTTTCTATTACCTTTTACTATAAAACAAAATGGAGGGATGTGGGAGTGGATTTTTACTAGTGATAATGATCGTGTTAGTTAGTTGAGGGATTGAATGGTTCGATTGGGCACAGGTTAATAGATTTATTGGTAAATTGTCTTAATTGGGCAAACTCTAATCTGTATTTTTGTCTTTAAGCCTAACAATCAATCCACACAAAAAAACACACAAGCAATACAATCACTTGTGCAATACAAAATACCATTTTTACTCTTTATCCCCCGTAGGAGCAGCACCAACCAAATCTCTAACTGCCTTCCTCCATACCAAATACCCGTACTCCATTGTCGACAACGTCAGCCCCATCCAGGCCAATAGACACGACCCTGGATAAAACTCATATGTACCCTGTTGGACAGGATCCTCCTCTTTCTCCCTCTCAGCACGGCCAGCAGCCATTTTTTCATCAGCAGGACCTTCAATCGTATCCAAAGACGCAGCTTCCACCTTCTCAGGACCCTCAACAGTCTCACCTTCTACTACTTCAGGAGCATCGACAACTTCCATAGCAGTGGCCAACCTATCCTCATCTGCTACAGGAGTTTTCTCTTCAAAAGTTTCAACCACACTAGTATCTCCATCCGGAAGCAGCGCCTCCACATGCCCCCCAGACATTGACTGTATAGCCTCCGTTATAACCTTTGCTATCTCTTCTTTAGAGAAAACCTTGATGGAGATCCAGCCGCGTGGATCCACCTGATAACCGTGTTCCTTGATTGTTTCCTCTGACATATATTTTCCGACCACGTAGCCATTTCCACTTGGATGTAATTGGGTGGCCAAAACCTGTCCCTTTTGAACACTCTCAGGATAAACAAAGCTCACCTTTCCATTACCGTTCTTCTTTTCCTTCAACTTAAATGAATGAAAAATAGCCTTTTTTTCCTCAAAAGATAACACTCCAATGACTCCCTTCCAAAATACCTATGATTTTTTATCAAAAACAGGCAAAACTAGTAAAGAAACAGTCGTCAATTTCCAAGTAAAAATTACCAATATCAACATTATTATACCAAATAAATGACATTAGGACTTAATTACTTGCTATTTTATAAGGTTTAAAGCCTTTTATTAAATTACGTCAAAATGGTGAATGTTTTTGATTGGTAAAGAATGTTTATGAAAGTTTTTGGTTGATTTTTATCAAAAAAAACAGTAAGATAAAACCACAAACAAGTAATGAAAGCGTTTTTAGGAGGCAGATAGGATGTTAGAGCCTGAACGCCATCAAATTATTCTAGAAGCATTAAAGAAAAAAAATACGGTTAAGCTGCAAGAACTAGTCGAACTTACGAATTCATCAGAATCAACCATTCGCCGGGACCTCACTCAGCTAGAAGAGGGCAAATTTCTTAAAAGAGTCCATGGTGGTGCGGCCAGACTTCAAGGAAAGCTGCAAGAACCCAGCATGACAGAGAAATCATCCAAAAACCTTCAAGCTAAGCGGGACATCGCTCAATACGCTGGAAGCTTAGTGGAAGAAGGAGATTGTATCTATCTAGATGCAGGATCCACTATTTTTGAAATGATTCCTTTTCTTCCTAGTAATATTGTCGTAGTAACAAACGGCCTTATGCATGCAAATGAGCTTCTCGACAGAAATATAAAAACATTTTTATTAGGAGGCTATATCAAGCCCACCACCAAAGCCATGGTTGGCCGCGGTGCACTTGAGAGCCTCGAACAGTATCGTTTTGATAAATGCTTTATGGGCGTAAATGGAATACACACCCAACTAGGTTATACCACTCCTGATCAAGAAGAGGCCATGATAAAACAACAAGCTATTAACCTATCTCGTGAAGCCTATGTTTTAGCGGATGAGTCCAAGTTCTCTGAAATTGCATTTGCGAAAATAGCCGGACTTCACGAAGCGACGATCTTAACAAATGAGCTTGACCCCGATACCAAGGAGCAGTATTCCCGTAAGACAAAAATAAAGGTGGTTACTTCATGATTTACACATTAACTCTAAATCCATCACTCGATTATATCGTTGAACTAGAACAAGTCACTTTAGGTGGATTAAACAGAACAAAAAAAGAAACTAAATTGCCTGGCGGTAAAGGGATTAACGTATCCCAAGTCTTAAAAAGACTAGATATGAACAACAAAGCCCTTGGATTTATTGGCGGTTTTACAGGCGATTATATTGAAAACTACTTAAAGTCACTTGAAATTAACACTGATTTTGTCAGGGTTGATGGAGATACCAGAATCAATGTAAAAGTAAAGTCTGATTCGGAAACGGAACTCAATGCAACAGGTCCTAGCCTTACGGAACAAAACTTCGAAGCATTGAAGCAAAGAATTTATGACCTAACAAGCGAAGATGCCCTTGTCTTGGCAGGAAGCATTCCTTCCACAATGCCGACGAGCACATACGAACAACTTGCTAAGATCTGTAATGAAAAAGGTATTAAATTTGTCGTTGATGCTGAAGGAGACTTATTAAAAAAGGTGATTCCATTACAGCCTTTCTTAATCAAGCCTAATCATCATGAACTTGGTGACCTTTTTGATACAACACTCTCTACTTGTGAAGAAGTCATTCCATATGGAAGAGAACTTATCAAGCAAGGTGCACAAAATGTCATCGTCTCCCTTGCGGGTGAAGGTGCCGTCCTTATTAACAAGGACAAAGCGATCATCGCCACAGTTCCAAAAGGCGAAGTCAAAAGCTCAGTTGGTGCCGGGGATTCAATGGTAGCAGGTTTTCTAGCAACCTATGAAAAAACAAAATCAATTGAAGAGGCCTTCCGCTTCAGCGTTGCCTCAGGAAGTGCAACTGCCTTTTCAATCGGCCTTTGTACACCTGAAAAAATTGAAAGTTTACTTCCGCAAGTTAAGCTCGAAACGAAATTATTCTAAAGGAGAATGTTTATGAAGATAACAGAGCTTTTAACAAAAAATACAATCCACTTAAACATAAAAGGCACTCAAAAATTAGATGTTGTTGAAGAGTTAGTGTCTGTATTAGATAATGCCGGTAAATTAGCTGACAAAGCTGAATATAAAAAGGCTATTATCGCAAGAGAAGAGCAAAGCACAACTGGTATCGGTGAGGGAATTGCCATTCCCCATGCAAAAACAAAAGCAGTTAAGCAAGCTGCAATTGCTTTTGGTCGATCAACAGGCGGCGTAAACTATGAATCTCTTGATGGCCAGCCTGCTCACCTTTTCTTTATGATTGCAGCAACTGAAGGTGCAAACAACACTCACTTAGAAGCGTTGTCAAGATTATCTACGATTTTATTAAATGAAGAAGTTCGCAAGCAGCTGCTTGCAGCGAACTCTGAAGATGAAGTATTAGATATCATCAACAAGTATGATCAAGAAGATGAAGAAGAAACACAGTCAATGACTGGGAAAAGTCAGTTTATTGTGGCAGTTACTGCCTGCCCAACTGGAATTGCCCACACGTATATGGCAGCTGATTCCTTAAAGGCGAAAGCAAAGGAAATGGGTGTAGACATTAAAGTCGAAACTAATGGTTCCGGTGGAGCGAAAAACGTGCTGACAGCGGAAGAAATCGAAAACGCTGTGGCGGTTATTGTCGCTGCTGATAAAACAGTAGAAATGGCCCGCTTCAACGGCAAGCACGTGATTGAAACAGCGGTAGCGAACGGAATTCGCAAGCCGAAGGAATTAATTGAAAAAGCGTTAAAGCAGGATGCACCGATATATCATGGTAATGGTTCTGCTGCTAGCAATGATAGCAGTAAACAAGGCAGAGGCGTTGGTGCAACAATTTATAAGCACTTAATGAACGGTGTCTCCAACATGCTTCCATTCGTTGTCGGCGGTGGTATCTTAATCGCCATCTGTTTCATGTTTGGCTTTAATGCCTTCAAGCCGGATGATCCAACTTATAATCCGATTGCTGAAGCACTTATGACGATCGGCGGTGGTAATGCCTTTGCTCTAATGGTTCCTGTTCTTGCTGGTTTCATCGCCATGAGTATTGCAGACCGTCCTGGATTTGCAGCTGGTATGGTTGGCGGTATGCTTGCTAATGCCGGCGGCGCTGGTTTCCTAGGAGGACTTATCGCAGGTTTCCTTGCTGGTTATTTAGTAGTTGGTTTGAAGAAAGTATTAACTTTTATGCCAGCATCTCTTGAAGGTATTAAAACCATTCTTTTATACCCACTATTAGGTATTGCATTAACTGGATTCATCATGTTATTTGTTGTCAATAAACCTGTCGGTGCTCTAAACCAAGGAATTTCTCACTGGTTATCAAATCTTGGAACTGGTAATGCGGTTTTACTAGGAATTATCCTTGGAGCAATGATGTCCTTTGATATGGGAGGACCAATCAATAAGGCAGCATACGTATTCGGTACTGGGTTATTAGCAAATGGTGTATATGAGCCAATGGCTGCAATTATGGCGGCTGGTATGGTTCCACCATTAGGAATTGCCATTGCCACAACTGTATTTAAAAAGAAATTCAGCCAGCAAGATCGTGAAGCTGGTAAAGTTAACTACATTATGGGATTATCTTTTATCACTGAAGGTGCGATTCCGTTTGCAGCAGCTGATCCACTTCGTGTTATCCCTTCTGTAATGGCTGGTTCTGCTGTAGCTGGTGCTTTATCAATGATGTTCCATATCGGCCTTCGCGCTCCTCACGGCGGAGTATTCGTAATGCCACTGGTTAGCGGCAACTGGTTATTGTACCTATTATCAGTTGTAATTGGAGCAATTGTTTCAGCTGTCCTGCTTGGAATCTTGAAAAAGCCTGTAACAGAATAAACTATTCAAAGCACGATTTCCATATGGGGAATCGTGCTTTTTTTAACCACCATCAAATTATTGAACTTTTTCAAAACACAATTGACCTTATACTTTGAGCTGCTTTATAATAAAAGTGAGTAATCACTCATTTTTATTCCCGAAGGGGGTTTATTAATGTCAGCATCTATCGTGTTGAAAGATGTTAGTAAAAGTTTTGGAAAAAAAGAGGTTTTGCATAATATCAATCTTTCGGTCGAGCCAGGTAAAATCTATGGTCTAATTGGGCCCTCTGGTTCTGGCAAAACAACGCTAGTAAAAATGATTGTCGGGATGGACCGACCCACTAAAGGTGAAGTAAAGGTATTAAATACAAAAGTCCCTAACCTGCACCTATTACAAAAAATTGGCTATATGGCCCAAGCTGATGCTCTTTACACTGACTTGACTGGTGAGGAAAATTTAGCTTTCTTTGCTTCTCTTTTTAAATTAAAAAATGGAATGCAAAAAGAACGCATTGCCTATGCTGCCGATTTAGTCAATCTTACATCCGATTTAAAAAAGAAGGTTCAAGACTACTCTGGCGGCATGAAACGCAGGTTATCATTAGCTGTTGCCCTCATCCAAGACCCACAAGTTCTTGTATTAGATGAACCAACAGTCGGAATCGATCCCGAACTGCGCCTTTCGATTTGGGCTGAAATCAACCGTTTAAAGCAAGAAGGCAAAACCATTTTAGTCACCACCCATGTAATGGACGAAGCGGAAAAATGTGATTATCTGGCCATGGTTCGAGACGGAGAAATCTTAACGAGCGGCTCGCCGCATGAATTAAAGGCACAATACGGAATTGCAACATTAGAAGAGGTATTTTTAAAGGCTGGAGGCGTTAAAAAATGAGGATTCTTGCCTTAGTTAAACGCATTATCCATCAAATGCTCCGCGATAAACGGGCGCTTGCCTTGATGATGGTTGCCCCCTTATTAATTCTTACCCTTCTCCATTACCTGCTGGGAAGTAATACGGTCGATCCGAGAATTGGGGTTACCGGAGCAGATGCTTCCCTTGTAAAACAGTTAAAAAGTAAGGATATCATCGTCAAACAATATAACAACCGTTCCAACTGGACCCTCATTTTGGATCGAGATGATTTAGATGCTATTCTTCAAGTGAATGATAATGATATCAAACTAACGCTTAAAAATGAACAGCCTTCTGCCACTAAGGCCCTGTTAATAAAGATCCAACAGGCAGTCGCTGCGGAAAACGCAAAAAAACAATCAGCAAAAATGACCCAATTCCTTCAACAGATTCAGAGTAAGATTCAAGGGGCACCAATAAACATCGAACAGGCTAAGGCTCCAAAAATTACAACGACATACATTTACGGTGATAAAGATACGACCTTTTTTGATCAGTTAAGTCCTATCTTAGTCGGTTTCTTTGTTTTCTTCTTTGTTTTTCTGATTTCCGGAATTGCTTTACTTCGGGAACGAACAACAGGAACACTTGACCGTTTACTAGCCACACCGATTCAACGAAGGGACATAGTTTTTGGTTACCTATCCGGGTACGGTTTATTTGCTATCATTCAAACTCTAATTGTCGTGATTTATTCAGTCAAAGTATTAGACATTATGCTGGTTGGGTCTTTTTGGAATGTGGTCATTATTAATCTGTGCTTAGCGCTCGTTGCATTGTCCCTTGGCATCCTTTTATCGGCTTTTGCCAATTCCGAATTTCAAATGATGCAGTTTATTCCGATTGCGATTGTTCCTCAGGTCTTTTTTGCAGGGATTTTCCCATTCGAAGGTATGGCGGACTGGATGCAAGTAATTGCAAAAATTATGCCCCTATATTATGGCGGTGATGCTTTGGTTTCGGTTATGTATAAAGGTTTAGGGTTCAGTGATATTATCAAGGACCTACTTGTCTTGTTAGGATTTGCTCTTGTATTTATTATCCTAAATATAGTAGCTTTGAAGAAGTATCGAAAAATTTAAAGGAGTAAACCATGTTCGAACAAGAAGAAATGCTGATTCAGCAGCTGTTTGATGAGGAAAAATTAACCGAAAAGCAAAGGAAAATACTCCTTGCGGCGATTGAATCCTTTTCTGAAAAGGGGTATGCCTCCACTTCGACAAGTGAAATTGCTAAAAAGGCCGGGGTAGCGGAAGGAACGATTTTCCGTCATTATAAAACCAAAAAGGATTTATTGATGGCAATCGTAGTTCCCATTATGGCAAAGGTGGTCGGCCCCTATATCATAAATGATTTTGATAAGGTCTTAAACCAGCAGTACGACCGCGTCGAGGATTTTCTCAGGGCAACGATTGAGAACCGCAGGGACGTCTTAAAGAAACTTCTCCCTGTGGTTAAAATTATGCTTCAGGAGATTCCCTTCCAACCGGAATTAAGAGAACAATTTATTGACTTGATTGCAAAAAACTTATTTGGCCGTGTTTCACATATCATTGAAGGTTATCAGCAAAAAGGGCAAATTATTGAAATGCCTGCAGTTAGTGTCGCTCGCCTTGTAATTACTAGTGTAATGGGCTACTTATTTTCACGGTATATTCTGTTCCCGGATGCCCCCTGGGATGATGAATTGGAAACAGAGCGTACGATACAATTTATCATGCATGGGTTAGGGAAAGGAAAATAAATTTTGATTGGTCCCTCCCTAATTTCAAATACAGTTTGATCTGATAGGAGCAGAACCGATGAATTATCGAATTGTTGAAAGAGAAGGTTTTCAAGTAACAGGCATTAAGTGTGAGTTTTCCTGTGTGAATGGTGAAAATCTAAAAGAAATCCCTAAAATGTGGGACGGTGTTCATGCAGATGGCACGAATGACTTATTAGTGAGGCTTAATAATGGAAAAATTAACGGAGTTGTGGGTGTCTGTGTAGACAAACGGTCTGAGCTGCCTGATTTAATGGATTACTGGATCGCAGCTGAATATGAAGGTCCCCAGCCGGAAGGTTTAGAGATACTTAATATTCCGGCCGCCAAGTGGGGGGTCTTTGAAGTTCGTGGTGCAATGCCAGACTCCATGCAGAATGCTTGGAAACAGATATTCTCAGAATGGTTTCCTTCTAGCCATTATGAGCATGCAGCGGGTCCTGAGTTAGAAGTATATTCCGCGGGTGATCCTTGGAGCCCAGATTATTACTCTGAGATATGGATACCGCTAAAATAATACTAACTAGAAAAGCGATGCTTCTTACGCATCGCTTTTTCCATTATAATTGTTCGTTACGTTCTAATCTGCGCTAAGCAATCTAAAATCTGATTACTTGTGCTTTTGAATTTTTTTAAAAACCAACCGTCATCTTATCCGGATGGGAGCCTGCACGACTATCTTGATTTAATCCATCAATTCTATCCATATCCTCTTGGGTTAACTCAAAATCAAAGACATCGGCATTCTCGATAATGCGATGCTCTTTAATAGATTTTGGAATCGTCACTACTTCATTCTGAAGATCCCAGCGCAGGATGACTTGAGCCAAAGATTTATTGTACTTCTGGGCGATATCCACCAGAACTGGCTCGCTGAGAAGCTGCCCTTGTTTTAAAGGCGACCAGGCTTCAAGTTGGATGCCTTCCTTTTTACAAAAAGTGTGAAGCTCCTTTTGTGTTAAATGAGGATGGTACTCAACCTGGTTCACCATTGGTTTAATTTCAGCAGAACTAATTAAATCTTCTAAATGGTGGATTTGGAAGTTGCTTACGCCGATAGCGCGTACTCGTCCTTCATTATATAGTTTTTCAAATGCTCTCCACGTATCTTTGTATTTATCTTTTCCCGGCCAATGAATTAAATAAAGGTCCAGATAATCGAGCCCAAGCTTGTTAAGGCTGGTTTCAAAAGCCTCTAGTGTGGATTCGTATCCCTGTTCAGAATTCCAAAGCTTTGTCGTAATAAACAACTCCGCGCGGGGAATGCCTGACTCTTTAATTCCTTGACCTACGCCTTCTTCATTGCCGTAAATCGCTGCTGTATCGATGCTGACGTATCCGTTCCGTAAAGCGGCTTTAACAGATTCAACAACTTCTTCGCCTTCCTTTACCTTAAACACGCCTAATCCCATCCATGGCATTTTCACGCCGTTATGTAAGGTGGTCGTATCTTTTAAATTAGCCGGCATCAACTTCTCCTCCTTAACAATCATTTTCCTCTTGCAGCTTGTACCTTTTGAATATACTGTTGTGCATACTCAGTGATTTTTTCATATTCCCCTGTTTTAGCAGGTGCAACTAAATTTCCTCCTACACCCACTGCTACACAGCCATTCTTGATCCATTTATCAACATTCTCCAAATCAACTCCGCCGGTTGGCATAATATTAATTTGTGGAAGCGGCGCTTTGACAGCCTTAACAAAATCCGGACCAAAGGCACTGCCAGGGAACAGTTTCACGATATCCACACCTGCTTCTAAAGCACGCTTCATTTCAGTAAGCGTCATACAGCCTGGCATATAAGGAATTTGATAAAGATTACATAGTGTTGCCGTTGCTTCATCAAATGCTGGGCTTACTACAAACTGGGCTCCAGCTAAAATCGCAATTCGGGCCGTTGCCGCATCAAGGACCGTTCCTGCACCAATCACAACTTCAGAATTATCCTGATAAAGCGTTGCCAATTCTTTAATCACTTCATCCGCGCCTTGGACTGTAAAGGTAACCTCAATCCCTTGAATGCCTCCCTTCACACAGGCTTCAGAGATGTTGACTGCCTCTTCCTTAGAATCAGCACGGACAACTGCGACTACTCCACAATCTACAACTTTTGATAAAATATCGATCTTTTTCAGCACGCTGATCACCACTTTCAATCTATTTTTCACTAATAATCTACTTCCATAGTATAAACCTATTTTATAGTTTAACGAAAGTATCTACTTACCTATGATAACTTAGTTTTATAATAGACAAAAAAATGGAACCCAGCTTAAAAGCTAGGTTCACTCCTAGTACCTACTTAATTTAGTGTTTTCCCGGGTCAAATGGTTTCCTTATATTAGATAATAGTAAAAAACGGCAGGACGATAAGGGTTAGACAAAGAAAAAAAACAGCAGCTGCGCTAAATTTCTGTTTCCCCTTCCATAAGGTAACGCCAAAACCAAAAGTATAGACAGTAATAACAAACAGAACAATATAGGTCAATAAAAGCATACTATCCCCCTACCTTTAATGGTTTTACTGGCTGCTTTCCGTAGTCAATAATCTCTACTTCCGGTTTGACAATAATCTCTGCCTTTAAAAACGATTTTCCCCAGTTGAATTTTTCAAACTCCTGAATCGTTAAAAAATAGCGCCGGGCATAAAGCGGTAACGGATAGGGTACACCCTTTAATTCCTGTTGAGATTTACTAAATAAATTTTCATTCAGTACTTTGATTTCTCTTATAATACGTTGTTTTAAAATCCGCCTATTTTTTTCTGATGCGAAGCCAACCATAGATGGATTAGTCATAATTTCAACTTTTAAAGGGATGGTAATAATAATTTGGGGCTTGTTTCTTTTTAAATTCATTTTCACCTTATTATTTTCCCTTTTCATAATTCTTGCAGCGAAATTCCTCTCCTTATTTGAAAAAGGATTTGGGAAATCAACTAATATATCTTTGATGTCGGTTGTATCGTCCAGGATATTGACAATTCGAGTTTCCCGGCCAGTTAACTTATTAATCATCACACCATTTTTAAAAACAGCCGATCCAATAAATTGTGTATCATCCAGCTCCCCGCTTGCATTCACTTCTCCGGCCATATATTCATCCTCAGTTCTAATCTTAGGATTTTTATCCTTTTTAGCAGTCGTGTACATCGCCAAATAAAGGTCTGTTCCTCTTTCTAGCGTTTTAAAATAACGGAATAACGTAGAATCCGGGATCATACCATTTGCAATCCCGTGGTCGACCATATATTGAAAATACTTATGCGGCCTAGTTTCCATTTTCGGTTTATTTTCTATAAAATAGTCACTTGCATTTTCTTTGGAAACTGCTAAATAAGTATTCTGGCGGATTTCTTTATCCATTTGGGTATCCATAATCGTATTAACAAACTTTTTTTCTTTTGCATATGCTTCAGAGACAATAATAATTCTTAGGAATTCGTAACTAATTTTTCGGGAGATAATCGCATTGGCCGTCCCTTTAGCAGCAATAAAATCATTTACATCAAACGAAATGACTTCTCGGGGCTTTTCGGTTGAACCTCCGCCGCCTTGCATACTGCCAACCTCAGGGTTAGCAAGCAGCATAGTTACTTTAATTTCCCCTTTGTGTTCGGACCTATCAATGCCTAATCCAATAACATAGGAGCGATCTTCTAGTTCCTTACGATCCCAGCAGCCAGTTAATAAGCACACAACAACTAGAAATAACAATCCTTTACATACTATTCCTGTTTTTTGCATGTTTAAATTCTCCTCTTAACACAGCAGCTAACCAAAGTATCACTGAAATAATGGTAAACACAGGGCCCACAGCCGCTATAACAACTAATTTAGACTGAGCAATCTCTATACTCGATTCCGGCATACTTCCAATTAATAAATAAATCATAGCTAAAGCTGGGATTAAGTATTCAATATCTTTAATTTTAAAAATATGGCCAAACATCATTCCATTAATATATAAAAAGACTGTAAAACGAATAAATGCTGACAAAATCCAAATGACAAAAAAGATAATTTCCACATTTGGAAGGTAGCTTCCCAAGGATATAAAACGAATTAGTGTATGGAATGGATAACCAATCGTACCTAATGACGTATCAAACAAACAAATATAAACCAAAACGGCTACACTTAATTGGAAGGTGATAAATAAGTATGATATCCATGTACCTTTCCGGACTTCTTTTCTGGAGCGTACAAAAGGGATAATCATTGTAAGAAGAAAAAAGTCAGCAAAAAGACTTAGCCCGCGAACACTATCTTTTATTATTTTAAATGGCCCTGGCCCTAAAATAGGAAACACTGCGCGAATGGAACTGCTTTGGGTACTTAACAGTAAGGCAATACATAAGAAAATGACAAAATAGAAAACAATGAGATAGGAAACGGAGCCAATATGCTGAATTCCTTTTTTGGCACCGTAAGCACATACGGCCATTAATATGGCATAAATGACAAATGTAGGTGTGGTTGGAAAATAAAATGTCCGAACGATATTGGTATAGGTTCTAGTATCGAATGAAATTCCAATCGAGCTAATAAGGAAAATAAGAAGGCAGACACTGATACCCGTGTATTTACCAAGTAGTTTTACGATTACAGAAAATAGATCCTTGTTTTGATACAGCAAAAGAGTCTTATTCAATAAAAGGAACGGAATAAAGAAAATACCTGCGGCCAGAATTGGAATCATCCATGCAGCATTTTGTACTCCCTTGTAAAGCATGGCCGGTGTATCCTCGGTTGCCTTAGCCCCGGCCATTAAAATAGAGATGGATACATATTCACGAATACCAAGCTTTCTTTGCTGTTGAACCATATATTTTTATCCCTTTCTTTGTCTTGCTATATCCTTAGGTTTTAAATAACCCGGGCGAAACCTTTCTTTAAATGGAACATGGCGGATAATTAAATCCTTAGATGATATGAAATGCGGAGTCATCGGTGCAAAGTAAGGAGTACCAAAGGATTCCAACGAAACTAGATAAAACAATCCAAATATAAATAATGATGTTGCCCCATAGATTCCCATCGTTCCTGACGCAAAAATAAACAAAAAACGGGTTATACGTATAGCAAAGTTAAGACTATGATCACTGATAATAAATGAACTTAGACCACTTAAGGCAATGACAATAATAACAATCGGACTAATCACATTGGCTTGAACAGCTGCTTGTCCTAAAATTAATGCGCCAACAATGCCAATCGTAGGTCCAATAGGTGAAGGAACTCGTAATCCTGCCTCTCTAATTAATTCAAAGGCAATTTCCATCATCAAGATTTCAATAACCGATGGAAAAGGAACACGTTCCCTTGTTCCAGCAATTGCCATTAATAAGTCCGGTGGAATCATCCCTACATGATAATTGGTAATTGCAATATAGAAGGAAGTCGAAAATGCGGCAATAAACATCGCCAAGAATCGTAAAATTCGGATAAAATTTCCATATGGTACCCTAAGATAGTGATCCTCCGGTGAATGGAGCATTGCCCAAAAGGTAGTTGGCAAAACCAAACAGCTTGGCGAGTTCGACATCAATAAAATAATATGACCTTCTTCGATAAAGGAGGCTGCCCGGTCAGGACGCTCTGTATACAACAGGGTTGGAAACAGAGATCTCGGCCGCTCTTCAAGATATTGTCCTAAAATACTTAAATCGAGTACCTTATCCGTATCAAGTGCGGCTAATTTGTCCTTTATGTTTTCGAGAATTTCATCGTTTGCTAAATCTTTTTGATAAATAAGGAAGACATCATTCCTTGATCTTTTCGAAACAACCTGTGACTCCACAATCAGATTTTCATTCTTTATCTTTTTACGGATTAAGGCTATATTATCGATGACTTTTTCATTGAAGGCTTCCTTTGCCCCTATGACAATTACCTCATTATCCGACTTCTCTATTCCCCTGCCGCGGATATTGGTTGTTTCAAATAAATAACATTTCTTGTCACCATCAATAAAAAGAGCAGTAATCCCACCCGTAACAAACTCTGTAATTTCTCCTATGTTGGTCGCTGTCTTTTCCATGGAGTACGAGGTTATATCTTGAATCCTTCCAGAAGGCTGTTCGCTTTTGATTAATTTCTCGATGATGGTTTCCTGAATATTTTCGATATCCACCATCGTACTGATAAAAATAAGAAAAGCGCGACGGTCTAGTGACCTGATTGTAAACTCACGAACCTTGACATCGGTATTTTTCGGGACACTAAATATGGATTTAAAGATTTCTAAGTTATGTTCATAATTACTGCTTATATCTTGGCCTTTTAGGTCGATTTCTTTTTGATTTGATTTTTCATTAAAATGTGGTTCAGTATTGAATTTTTTCAGAAGCATGTTGAGAATTGTTTTCTTCATCATGAACCACCCCTAATTTTTATATAGTTTTCCAACTTTAGGTGTCTTTATGTATGTAAGGAAAGGTTTGGAATAATTGAATATAGAGTGATTTTTCTATAGGATAAGAAAAGTGAAAACTTTTTATGAATAGAGGGATTTTAAGATGAACGTACTATGGGATTTTGACGGCACCCTTTTTGACACATATCCTGCACTGGTGGAGGGTTTCATCAGTTTAAGCCAAAGAAACTTGGATCGTACCGAGGTTTTAAGTTGGCTTAAGAAGGATTCAAAAACAGCCTTTAAACATTATGGAATATCTGAAGATTTGCGGGGTGAATATCAGCGGTTATATAATATGCACTCTGTAAACAGCCTGCCTTTTGATCATATTGAGGAAGTCTTGAACGCGGTCGATCAAAATGTGATTGTGACACATCGCGAGAAGGAATCAACTTTGATGCTTCTTGAGAAATTCGATTTATTAAAATACTTCCAAGAGGTAGTTTCTGTTGAAGAACAAGGGTTTACAAGAAAGCCGCATACTGCTTCCTATGAATACGTACTCAAAACACGCCACATCGATTTGGTCGTTGGTGACCGGGATTTGGATTTAATACCGGCACGTGGATTAAAAATTAAAACAGTTGCGTTCCAGAATCCTAACATCACTGCCGATTTTCATATTGATCATTATGCTGATTTTATCCCGAAGGTTCTCCATCACTTATAGAAAACGGTTCAGATTTTCACATCTAGAATAAATCTCAACCAAAAAGAACAAACTATCCCAAACAAATCATCGTTTGGGAGTAACGTATGTCAGTGTTTTTAGAAATAATTATTAGAACCTTTACCGCCTTTATCATGTTATGGATTTTTGTACATATTCTCGGAAAACGAACTATCTTTCAAAAAACCTATCATTTGTTTATCGCAACCATTACCATGGGTACGATAGCGGGAAATTTAACCTTTAATTATAAAATAAAATTTATCTATTTTATCCTTTCGTTTGTCATTATGGGATCCGTTATATTCATCTTAAATATACTTTCAGTCAAAAGCCAACGCTTTCGCGAACGAATCGCGGGAAAACCTGTTACACTCATACAGGAGGGAAAAATACTAGAAGCATCTCTTCAGAAAACTGGCTTTTCAATCGATATGCTGAAACAGGCATTACGGGGGAAAGATATCTTTAATATTGACGAAGTCGATTGGGCCATATTAGAGGTAAATGGCTCCCTATCCGTTTTAAAAAAAGCAGAATATCAGAATATCACCCGAAAAGATGTAAATCTGAATCCGCCATCTTACAAAGTCCCAGTAGAATTAATTATGGACGGTGCGATTTTATCGGATAACCTCTCAAATGCCACCTACAACGAAGAATGGCTCAATAAAGAACTAAAGAAAAGAAATACCCAGGTTTCCGAAATCGCCTACGCTGTCGTAGGGACAAAAGGAAACTTATATATTGATTTATATCAAGACAGCCAGCAGCCATCAAATTGATGGCTGTTATTTTTTAAAGAAATCCTTTGAAAAACTATTGTGAAAAGATTTATATTATGATTCGATAGAATATAACAAAAGGGGGGTAGACATGAAAGGAAAAATGAGACTCATCACGACCATGCTCATCTTTGGAAGCATTGGGGTGTTTGTAAAAAATATTGAGATGTCTTCAAGTGAAATTGCGTTTTTAAGAGGGATAATTGGAAGCCTGTTTCTTCTTGTTGCTAGTTTTTTACTTAAACATAAGCCATCGTTTAAAGCATTAAAAGAAAATGCACTCCTGCTCTTACTATCAGGAGGAGCCATCGGGCTGAATTGGATCTTCTTATTTGAATCTTATCGGTACACAACCATCTCAAATGCCACCATTAGCTATTACTTCGCTCCCATCTTTGTCATGATCCTGGCTCCATGGGTTCTAAAGGAAAAACTGACCAGTGTAAAGATTGGCTGTATTATAGCAGCTATGATCGGCCTGTTTTTAATTGTAAATCCTGGGGGAGAAGGCCAAAACCATACTCTTGGCATATTCTATGGTCTGTTAGCAGCGGCACTATATGCAAGTGTCATTATAATGAACAAATTTATAAAAAACCTATCTGGCTTTGAAATTACATTAGTTCAACTAATGGCCGCAGCCATTGTGCTATTACCTTATATCGGGTGGCAAGGGAATCTTACTTTCTCAGGGATAAGCTCCACCTCCATTAACTTTATTCTGATCTTGGGTGTCGTTCACACAGGATTGGCTTATTTTTTATATTTCACCTCAATTCAAGAGCTAAAGGGCTCCACCATCGCAGTCCTAAGTTATATAGATCCCATTTCCGCTGTTATCATCGCGGCGATTTTCTTAGGTGAAAGTATAACGGTTATTCAAATGATTGGCGGTGTTCTGATCCTCGGCTCCACCTTTTTAAGTGAAAAACTAGAGTTAAAATTGAATAAAGAAAGTAAGACTCCCACTACATCTCCGTAATGGGAGTCTTATTTTTAGTTGATTCAAAGGATGTTCATAATTCTGTAAAAACATTTCGAACAAACTTTGAACTTATCCCTATTGCCATGTTTTTAATGTAAAAAAAGAATATAGTAGAACCATAAAGAGAAAACAAATTTTGAAGGGTGGAATCATTTATGTTTAACAAATTTTTAAGAGAGAATAAAATTGCAGCAGTTATCTTAACTGTTTTACGTTTATACCTTGGCTACTCTTGGATCACCGCAGGAATTGGAAAATTATCTAGCGGAGGGTTCGATGCTTCTGGATTCTTAAAAGGAGCTATAGCCAACCCTGTAAAAGGTCCGGACGGCGCAGTCGTATTTGGCTGGTATGTTGACTTCCTAAAACACATTGCACTGCCAAACGTTGATATCTTTAACGTTATTGTACCTGTTGGTGAAACTTTAATTGGTTTAGGCTTAATCCTTGGCTGCTTAACAACAACAGCAATGTTCTTTGGTCTTATGATGAACTTCTCTTTCTTCTTAGCAGGAACTGTATCTCATAATCCTAGAGACATCTTCTTAGGCTTCATCATCTTAACTGCTGGTTATAACGCTGGTAGAATCGGTTTAGACCGCTGGGTAGTTCCTTTCTTTAGAAAAATGGGTAACAAAAAAATGCTGGTGCTGAAAAATCAAAAGCAATAGTGTAAATACAGCTCAACAAAAAAGACGATTCGGGATCCCGAACCGTCTTTTTTATGCTAACTATTTATTAAATCGGTTCCATATGAGTTATCGATGGCACATAACCATTTTCCTTGTGTATTCTTCTTAAACACATATGTTGCTCTTCGATCCATTGAGAACTCCGAGTCCTTTTTTTCGGTATCAAGCAGCGTTTGAGAAATAACCAAAGCGGTGTCTCCGGCTTCTAAGATAATCATTTCCCCCTGTGTTGGTACAAGACTGTTATTAAAATACTTAGCGATAGCAATGAATGCTTTTTTGATTTCCTCCCTGCCTCTAGCAACCATGCCAGGCTTTACGACCAAAATGGCATCCTCCGTGTAATACTTCATTAACGTATCAAAATCTTTCTGCTTTATGGCCTCGTCACACTTCTTAATAAACTTTTTCAATTCATGTTCCATCTCTTTTCCCTCCCCTTAAAACATTTACATTTTAATACTATTTTAATAGACAATTAATATGCCCATAACAATTAAGACATAGTTTGTTAACATTGGTCCTTTAAACTAAATGTTAGTGGGGATAGCATGCGTGGCTATCATGGTATTTGGCGTAGGCGGAGCCGGTACTAGTGGGGACGGGAAGATTGAATAACGATTAAGTTATGGTGTTGTCAATATCCCAGTATTTTATTTTTTGGCCAATTTTGTTTTTTCACAAAAAACTCAATTAAATAGTTGGTATACTTCATCTCCTTCTAGAAACGATAAGAATGGAGGTGAAATAAACCTATGAAAAATGAAAACAATGGCGGAGGAAACCAAATGAAATATAGTATTTGGAATACTCGTACCGAAGAAAACATTAATATAACGAAAGAGAAAATTACCGATGCTTTAGAGCATTCCCCTATGGAGTCAAAATCAACAGAAGAACAACATGACTATAAGCAGCCGTAAAAGGTTGCTTTAGTTTCTCCCTAAATGCTTCAAGCCATTCTGAATCATCCTCGACTTCTCCTGACTCTCTTTACCACCGCCAAACTTAAATACCACAATCCCCGCCACGATCACCAATACCCCAAGCAAATGCTTAAATGTAAAAGGAACCTTATCTAACCCCAGAAAACCCATGGAATCCCACCATAATGCAAACCCGAGCTGTGAGATTAAGGCGATTGAAACGGCAATTGTTGGTCCGAGCCTCTTAATTCCTTGAACGATACAGGTAACCACTCCTACTCCAATTACCCCGCTCATCCAATACCAAGGCTTCATTCCATGCAGCTGAAACAACTTTCCCCCTTCAAAAATCAGCCCCATCGTCAACGAAGCTAGGAATCCAAGTCCCAGCACCAGCGTAGTCGTCGCCCAAGAACCTGCGCGTTCATTGACCTTACTGTTAAATATATTTTGCAAACTAACTAACGAACCTGCTATTAACGCGAAAATCAATCCTACTATCATCCAATCCTCTCCTAACCTTTATTCGTAAATATTGCCCCCGGTAAGCTTCCTTAATCCCTCTAAGTCCTTTACGAGAATAAAGCCTCTATTCCTCTCAATCAGACCCTCCTCGCAAAACTGAGTGATCACTCGATTTAGATGCCGGTAACTTGTTCCAATTAAGTTTGCAGCATCTTTTATACTGAAAACCAACTCAGATTCCTCAACCGATACAGATAACAGGTAACTGGCCAGCCGTACTTCCACCGGATACATAATATTAAAACTCATTGATTTATTTTTAAGGTGAAATTTTTTCGTAATAATCTCTAATAAAAAATTGAGTAGTGGCGCATGATCATGTCCATATTGTTTCAACCAGCGATGATGAATACCAATCATCATCACCGATGATACCGCCTCAACCGTGTTGATAAAATCAATACCCTGTACGTATTCAAGGTCCCCAATCACCTCAAGCGGCGTTTTAAAAGAAAGGATAAGGGTTTTTCCCTCAGGCGAATTCGTATAGATTTTGAGCTTTCCTTCAACTAAGATATATAAATATCGAGACGGGTCACCTTGAGAGCAAATCAACTCTCCCTTATCAAAACTATACAGCGCTAGATGTGGAAGGAGCTGTTCCGTAAATATGGCATCGATTTGATGCATCTTGATATAAAACTCCAATTTCCCACGATCGTTGATTTCCATCATGCACTCCACCTCCAATTTAAAAACGAAGTATTACCACACCAGCAATCATCAAGCCAATTCCGATAAATTGAGGAAGCTTCATTTTTTGTTTTACCAGTCCAAACCAGCCATTACTATCAATGATAAAGGTTAACGTTAATTGCGCAATCAATATGGCAGAAATCGACAAGGTCACACCAATCTTCTGGATCGATGTGACGTTACCAAAAATGACAATCGCAGCAAACGCACCACCAGTTAAATATAAAGGATTGACCTGCTTGAATCCCTGCCATTTATTTTCACGAACGAATAAAGAGACTAGCAGGGCCACCACAAACCCGGTAAACTGGGTAATTGTTGCTGCCTGCCAGGTCCCAATATCATCACTTATCCGTGTATTTGCCACACCTTGCAGTGTAATAAAGGCCCCTCCTAAAATGGCAAATAAGCATCCTTTCATCTTGTATCTCTCCCTAAACTAGATTTACCTTTATTAAAAAGTATTTCTTCATGTTCAGGATAGGACATATGTCCTCAACTTATCATTTTATTTTCGTCATTAGGTATTAATTTCCAAAAACAATCAAGACTAACTATAGTATACCTAAAAATAGGAGTTATTTAGATGAGTCAAATAGCTTTAAATTACGCCATTCTATGTATTGCCTTTATAGGTAACGGATTAGGATGTTTTTTTATAATAAAAAAACAGGTCTTTCGTTATGGAATCGTGCTAATTATTAGTTTGATTATCACATCATGTTTGTGCCTGCTTTTTTATTGGATGGACTTTTATCGATTTGTCCTCCCTCTTCCGCTCGTACTGCCAGTGGTAGCCATAAGTTATAGCTTCCTAGCCTTGTTTATTATAAGATTTAGACCAAAGAGGAGAACCTTTCCATTTTTCTTTATCACTCTTACTTTGGTTTTTTCAATCGAAGTTTTTCTTAAGGACTTTGCAGGGTTTATAAGATTTAAAAACGGTTGGGATTATTGGGACTCCTATTCACTATATTGGGTTTTTACAAGGTTTTTTAACTATGTAGGAGTATACCTTGTACCTTTTAAATATCGAAATCCAATTAAATCAGACACTAAGGTATATTGGGGATTATTTTTATTGACAGTAATTTACGCTTGATTAGGAATATATATATTAAACCAAAATTTGGACTTAATGCTTTTTATTAACAGTCTGAAAATATCCAGCAAAGGGATATTACAAACAAAGATGTGTAATCTAGAATTGTTAATAGTTACATAAGAGTGAGGGATATTATGTACAGTCATATAGAAAAGATGGGCAGCAGATACCATTCATTAGAATTACATATATGGATGCAACAAGATGTATTTAGTATTCAATGGTGGACTATTGTCCTTTTAAATGCTTTATTTTTTATATTACTTATAATTTTAATTGATCGAAATAGAATATTGTTAATTTCTTTAGCGTTTGTAGTAAATTTTATTATTGTTGGTCTGGCAGATGAAATAGGTACTTTTTACGACCGTTGGAGTTATCCTCACCAATTATTAATATTTACTCACCGTTTAAATGCAGTCGATTTTGCGATCGTTCCCGTACTGATGGCTTTGTGTTATCAATTTTTCAGTAAATGGAAAGTTTATTTACTAGCTGAAGTTATTATTTCTACTGTAATGTGCTTTATAGGGATACCTGTTTTTGTTTATTTTAATATGTATAAGTTAGAAAATTGGAACTATCTATATTCATTTATAGTTACAATTCTTATGTTTATCCTTTCAAAAATGATCCTTGATTTTGTACGTAATAAAGCGAAAAGGTATTCACATTAAAACCTTGGATCCTTTCCTTTGTTCTTTGTTACAAAAAAATGAACGATTTATGATGGGGATGGCTTCCGCGATCCTTTTTTCAATTTACAAGGCGTTGTTAACTAATGAAACAAAAGAGATGGAATCCATCTCTTTCATATCTTGCATATTAATCCTAGTTTTGATTTTTAATTGGAAGGCTCACAAAAACCTGGGTCCCTTCCCCTTCATTACTGGTAATCCGGATTTTACCGGAATGGGTCTGAACAATCCACTTTGCTATCGAAAGCCCTAAACCAGACCCTTCTAAATGACGATTTCTCGATTTGTCACCACGATAATATCGATCGAATATATGGGGAAGATCTTCCCTCGGGATTCCAATACCTGTATCGATTATTTCAATAATGACACGTGAATTCTTACAGCTGGTTTTAACGAAAATGGCTCCATTTTCTTTTGTGTATTTCAGTGCATTATCTAATAGAATGAGGAACAATTGTTTTAATCTCTCTCTATCACCGATGATGCTGATGGGCTCAATGTCAGCTGTTATCCGGATATTTTTTACAATGGCTAGTGTATTAAAATCCTTTACCACCTGATGCAGGATGTCATCTAACTGGATGGTCTCTTGAATCAACTGCAGTTGATTCGAGTCTGACCGTGCTATGGTTAGTAAATCGGAGGACATCTTTGATAGGTAGTTAATTTCTTGAATTGCCTGATGTATGACCTCACTTTCCTGCTCAATACTATGGTCTGGATGGCGAAATAAGTGTTCCAAATTAAGTTTCATAACAGAAAGCGGAGTACGCAATTCATGTGAAGCATCTGAAACAAATTGCTGCTGCTTTTCCCAAGATTGCTTGATAGGGATTAAAGCTTTATTCGCAAGATAGATTCCCGCTAATACTGCGATAAAAACACTTAATAAAGATCCAAAACCAATGACCATCAGTAAATGAGATAACATTTCCTTTTCACGTCTGAGGTTATAGATCACCTGAATTTTTTGTACAGGTGAATAATTTTTATATGTTGATACAGATATGTTCATAAAGTGATAGGATTCAGTTCCAATTGTAATGGATTGAAGTCCTTCTTTATTTAACAACTTCGAAAAGCGTTCTGTATCTATTTTAGTAATCGAGTTTGTAGGGATAACTTTATTAAGTTTATGATCTTTCTCCCATAACAAATAGATAAGCCGATGATTCTCCTCCTTCTCTTGGTTGAACTCCTCCCCAAATTTCTCCTCCTCATGGAGTAAATGATCTTTCTTTTCCAAGATATTATTATCCACTTGATGGTACAAACTGTAGTGCATATATAGATAAATCGAAGCCCCAAAGATATTTTGGAGGATAAAAAAGACAAGTGCGTTCAAAACAACTAGCCTGAGTTTTGTTTTTTTAAACATCGGATTGACTACTCCTTCAACATATATCCCACGCCACGAATAGTCCGAATCAATTGATCATAACCAAAAGGAGCTAACTTTTTGCGTAAATAGTGGATATAAAGATCAACGATCGCGTCAGTCGTTTCTGATTCAATTCCCCATACTCTTTGAAAAATTTGGTCCCTCGTGAGGATTTGTTCTTTATTTTGAATCAAATAAAAGAGTAATTCATATTCCTTAATTGTCAATTTCAACACTTCTTGATGAATAAATCCTTCATGCTGATTTGTATCTAAGCGAATAGGACCATATATCATTTTCCCCTCTAATCCCATCTTCCCGGTCCTGCGAAGGAGCGACCTGACTCTCGCCAAGAACTCTTCAGTAGCAAAAGGTTTCACGATATAATCGTCCGCCCCAAGATCGAGCCCTTTTACTCGGTCCTCAATTCGGTCCTTAGCGGTAAGAAATAAGGTAGGTGTTTGAAATCCTTCGCTACGTAACTTTCTTATTAAGGAGAACCCATCCATTTTTGGGAGCATAATATCAAGTGTAATTAAATCGTATTCAAATGACGATGCCAAGAAATACCCTTCTTCTCCATTTTCTGCTTGGTCTACTTCATATTGTTCATCTTCTAAAATAGTTGAAATGATTCGTCTTAAAGGTAAATCATCTTCTACGACCAATACACGCATTTCCCTGCAACTCCTTAAAAATTCCCACAAAATTTAGTCTTTCCAACTTTGGATTATTAGCTCCTTAGAGCCCTTTGAACTGGTTTTACCTGATTCCTAAGAACAGAACCTTTCGAAGAGGAACGTTTTTGGTAATAACTATAAATATTCCCTACAAACAAACCGACAAACAAATAAGTCAAGCCGCCAAAAAGCCCATAAGTAATGATTCCCGAAATCGCTGAAAGAACACCAAACACGACCTGTTTGCTATATTTAGCAGGTGAAGTAGGCGGATCCGTAAGCATAAAAAAGCAAAAAAATAGTGCCGCATTAATAAATGGAGGTCGAAGTGCATCAGCTGCTCCCCCTATATCGAAACATCCCATAAGAAACAGCAATACAAAAAAGGTTCCTAAAAAGGACAAGACTTGCGGATATTTATTAACCCGTTCCGTTACAATGTAGCCTCCAATCAACAATAATGATATCATCCACCACGAAAGATCCCCAAAAGCTCCCCACCAGCTTTGTCCTGTATGAAAAATAAAAACCGAAAGGAATAACCCAAACGCAGCTGGATTAAAAATTGGTTTCTTCTTATACACCAAAATATGCTTAGACAAAATCGCAATAACAGCGGTTCCTGCTACCATGTACCAAGGAGTAGTTACACTTAAAACTAAAGATATAATTAAACCCGTAATAACAGCAGCATCCCTGCTGCTCTTTCGATTTTTTAATTTACAATAAAGCCTGTCTACGGCAATACATACCATAACGGCAACTAGACTATTTATTATACCCATTATGTTTTTTGCCCCGACTGACGCAATGATTAAATAAGCAGCCATGGCAATAGTGACATATCCTTTCGGTGTTTTTAGCCATTTATTTGCTTCCACTTAAATTCCTCCTGCTCTAACAATTAGTAATTCAGGTGTAACCAGTATACCTTTTAAATTCATCTCTTCTAAAAATCCTTTCGCCTTTTCCTCACCAAGCAGGAAGGAAGCCGTAGAAAAGGCATCTGCCATCATGGCAAATGGAGCAATAATGCTGACACTTACCCATTCATTGGGTGATTGATGCGTTTTGGGGTTCACTAAATGATGTAAATCTGGTTTTACTAGATTTCTGCGTTCATAGCTTCCAGATGTGCAGATCGCCTCATCAGAAATCTCAACTGTTTCAATCAGCTGCTCTTTTTGATATGGATGCTGTATCCCTATTTTCCACGGCTGCCCGTATTCGTCCAACCCGCCTGCAAATAGGTCTCCTCCCGCGTTAACTACAAATCCCTCAAAGTCCTTCAGTTCGTGTGCAGCCAAGTCGATTGCAAATCCCTTAGCAACAGCTCCTAAATCAATGACTAAAGGCTTTTTTAAAGTTAAGGTTCGCGTTTGTTCATTTAAGAATATATCTTGATAGGTAACGGTATCCGCTGAATGACTCTCGATTATTTCCCCTGTTAGATAATGGCGATTAAATCCTTGCTGTTCCATTATTTTCCCCACCGTCGGATCAAATACCCCATCCGTCAACCTCGCCAATTCGATTGCAAAATGAAGAGGTTCAAAAAGTAAGGGACTAATTTGAACTGGAGTACCAACTGCCTGAGTAGCCTGAATTAATTCACTTGATGATGTAAAACGACTGCAGGCTTGTTCTACTTTTTGAAAAGCGTTAAACGCACGCTCAATCCTTGCTTCCGTCACATCCCTCGATTCCCTTGTAACAACCTGTATATCAACGAAGGTATCCATAAATAATTTCGTTTTTCTCATGTTAACCCACCTCGTTCTGGGCCTGGTTAAGCGCATCCTGTACAGCATCTTCAAATGCCTGCGTACTGTAGGTAGCTCCTGAAACATTCGTCACCTGAGCACTTTGCTTCTGCATTACTTCATTTGGCAGGCCTACTACGTCGCTTTCCGAGTAATGCATGGCAAAATCACTAATCTTAACAGCGATAATCTGATCGTTCTTAATGGTCACTTGTACATCAATGGAACCACGCCGATTCATTCCAGCACCAGTAAAGGTTCCATCTTTATAAATGTTATTAACTTGATTGCTGCTGCCTTTAGTCCCATTTCCTGTTTGGCTCGTGGTTTGAACGTTTTTTGCTATATGTTGAATTGGCTGATTATTGACAGCCTGCGTATCAGTTGTATAAAATCCTGCGGTATACACTGCCGCAACTGCAGTAGAACAAAGGGCTACCCACTTTTTGTTCATTTTTTTCATATCACAAATCCTCCTATTGCATCGTCAAAACTTCTACACAAGAACAGTTTAGCTTCGCAATCTTAGAATTTTCTTAGAAACATCGGTCCTCATCAAACTTATTATACTGGTTTTTTATGGGAATCTAGAGATGTGGGAGAATGAATAATGACAATTAGCAGAAGGGGAATCTTATTACACATAATAAAAAAGGTGTATATATAGCTAAAAGAGTACAGATTGCAAAACAAAAGATGGAGCTGAAGCCGGTAAACCAAAATTCATTAAGTTCCTCCCATTGTTGCCTCTCATAAAGGTAATCCTAGCGTAGTAAAAAATAAAAAGACGAACAGTTCATAGCACTGTTCGCCTTCGCAGCAGCTTATAGTCTGACCGGCTTTTTACTCCCTGTCACCACTTTGTTTTTCTGTTCACCCAAATCAATGGATCCGTCCGGACTCTTGATTTGGCAGCGAATGATATCGCCATCCTTTAGATATCGTTCATTATTGGCTTGGCTTGCTAATAAAATCTCGAGCTTTTGCTGAGCAGATAAAGAGGAATTGGCAAGCTGTTCATTGACTTCTGGAGAAAGATTTAAAGCCACTCCACCAGTTGTCCCCGTAATAATTAAATCCCCTTTTGATAAATCCATCATTTCGGATAGCTCTGTCAAGGTCTCTGTTGGTTTAAAAAGCAGCTGACTTGAATTAGCAGATTGGCGTAACTCATCATTAACCCAAAGGTTCAATTCTAAATTATGAATCTTTGCCACTTCATCTTGATCAAGTAAATACAGAATTGGACCAGCAGGGGCAAACGTCCGGTAGCTTTTCCCCTTTAACCACTGGCCTTCCGTAAACTGGACGTCACGGGCAGAGACATCATCCACCATCACGAGACCGGCAATATATTGATGAAGATTATTGTCCGTCACCTCAACAGGCCCCGTAATATCTTTACCTATAATGAGCCCTAGTTCAATCTCATAATCTAATAATTTCACATGATCGGGACGAATAATTTCACTGTTCGCCCCACATAACGTACTATCCGCTTTACTGAAAAACAAGTTAAATGGAGGCCGGTTGGCTTCAAGTCCTGCTTCGGCACGATGGGAGGCATAGTTTGTACCTTGACAAATAAATCGTGCTGGTTTAGTGACAGGACTTAAGATCTCCACATCAGCAAATGAAACAGCTGTTGCAGATCCTTCTTCCTTTATCCTTCTAGCTACTTCCGTTCCTACTTCTAAAAACTCAGCTAAACTGCGATAAACATTTTGTAATACGAGGATGATATCTCCTGAAACAACGCCCCACTGCTCTTGATTATCCTTTTTAAAAC
Organism: Bacillus sp. AFS037270; assembly: GCF_002585305.1. Next base: position 36,335 of record NZ_NUNF01000038.1, read on the forward strand.
GTACCACTTGCAAACCCATGTGTGTCATCCCTCTCTTTTTTAAAAATTAGTTCAAAAGAGAACAGTTTCAGACACTGTTCTCCATTTTTTATACTTATTGGTTAATTTTACAAGACTTTTGAAGTATTTGCATTTAATAGGGCTGAATTTTCTGAGTTTTTCGGACGAACAGCCAGCCAAACTAATCCACCGAAAACAAGCAGGATTAACCCACAAAGCTGGAACGCATGTTGGAAGCCAGCTGCTGGACTTGCTGAGTGTTCAATGAAATAGCCCGTTACATATGGCCCTACAATGCCGCCCAATGAAGTAAGTGCCATGAACCAGCCTTGAATTTTACCCTGGTGCTTATGTGAAACCAAATCTACTAAAATAGCTGGTCCCATAACCAAGGTAATACATCCAAATGTTAGCCCAAGCGATAATAATACAATTGCTAAAATATTCGAACTGACCATCGCTCCAAAAAAGTAGCTGACTGCTCCAGCCAACATGACTGGTCCAAGGACAAAAATTCGGCCCTTCACCACACTTTTCGTCTTATGGTAAAGCCGGTCAGAAATTGTTGAAAAGATAATTTGCGAAAGGGTAATCATAATCCAAGGCAGTGCTACAACAATTTTTAAAGTACCTTCGCTTAGGTGGCGGACATTTTCTAAATAATTCGGAAGCCAGTTCAGCCCAATCGTAAAGGACCAATAAGTGGCAAAACCACATAATGCGACAAAGATGAAGTTTTTCGAGAATAGAGCAGAGGTGAATTTTGACTCGTTCGATACAATTTGTGAACTATCCTTTTCTGTAACAAGTTCTGTATCTGTAACCGCTTTCTCTTTTGCGATCCATAACCACACTAAAATCCAAAGAAAGCCTACAACTCCGGTTGTGATAAACGCTGAACGCCAGCCATAACTCATGATGAGGTGCATTAATATAGGGGCTGAAATGGCGACACCAAGCGGCCCGCCAACTGAAACCATTGTTAAGCCAATACCTAATTTTTCTTTTGGAAGATATTTTGAGGCAGCTGTCATCGCTAAAGCGTATGAAGGCCCTTCTCCAGCTCCTAAAATAATTCTAGTTACCAATAAATACGCAAAACTGCTGACAAATATAGTCGAGAATTGAACGATTGACCAGACTGCTACCATTCCAGCAATTACTTTTTTCGCTCCAATCTTATCTGCAAGGCTGCCGCCTAAAACCGCTGAAAGTGAATACAGTAAGAAAAAAACACTTCCAACAACTCCCCATTGCTCGGGAGTTAATCCTAATTCCTTCATAATAGGAACGGAAGCAAATCCAACAATCGCTTTATCCGCATTACTGATGACTGTTAATAAAAATAACAGAAAGATGATCACCCATGCTCTTTTAGATACCGCACTTTTCTTTTCCCCCATAAATGGACCTCCTTAAAATTTACTCATTATTACTTATTTTCAAGACTTTCCCCCCCTTAAGGAAAGGTCCTGTTATGTCTACTTAAATGTAACCTCAACTTTCCCGATATGAGAAAATCCAGCTGTGAACCGATCTCCTTTTTCAGCTGCTACCGCTGCGGACAATGCCCCAGATAAAATAACCTCCCCTGCTTTTAACACCACATTGTACTCGGAAAGCTTATTTGCCAGCCAAGCCACACATTTAGCAGGATGGCCTAAAACATCTGAGCCATATCCTGTATTGATCAATTGACCATTTTTAAACAAATTCATTTCAATCGATGGCAGATCCATATCTGTGAGCGAAAACCGCTCATCGCCGATGACAAACAATCCGCTCGATGCATTATCGGCTATCGTGTCGGCCAAGGTAATCTTCCAGTCCGTAATCCGGCTGTCAACAATCTCTAAGGCTGGTGCTACATAATCTGTCGCATCAATAACATCTTCGGTTGTCACAGAAGGCCCTTTCAAATCCTTGCGGAGTACAAAGGCAATCTCACCTTCCACCTTTGGCTGGAACAAATCATCTAAATGGATCACCCCATTATTACTGACTTCCATGGAGTTCAAAAGAAAACCGTAATCCGGCTGATCGACACCTAACAGCTGCTGCATGGCAACAGAGGTTAACCCAATCTTCTTTCCAACAACCTTCTGTCCGCCTTGAACCTTCTGATCAATTCCTAAGAGCTGGGCCTGATACGCCTCTTCCATCTTTAAATCTGGATAGATTTCTGATAGAGGTGTGATCGATTTCTTTGCTGCTTCAGCCTGCTGCAAAAGCTCATAAACATGTTGAGCACGATGAATGACTTGATTACTACTCATAGAAAAAACTCCTTTTATAAAAAATAGAACACTATTGGATAGATTCAAAATCATGGTAAGCTATGAATCAATTTAATAGTGCTCTCAAAAGTTGGTTCTATTATCTTGTTACTAGTGTTTCATCCTGCTTAACAGCTTCTTTACCATTCTTTAATAAGAAGTCTGTTAATACAGCATTGAACTCTTCAGGTTTCTCCCACTGCGGCCAATGTCCGGCATCCTTAATGACAACTAGTTCACTATTTGGAATCATATCCTGAATAGGTTTCGCTTCCTCAACAGTAGAGGTTGGATCATGGTCTGTCCAAGCTAACAAGGTCGGAACATTGATTTTGCCGCACCATGATGGTTCCCAGCTGTATAACTTCCTAATTTCAATATCCTGCAAGCAGACAATATGATGAACGGCTTCTTGGTAAGAAGGCTGTGTATAAATTTTGTAACGAGCCTCAATTAATTCCTCGGTGACTTGGCTCTTGTCATACATTAACCACTCTAGTCTAGTTTTAACATTTTCATAGTTGGCTTCAAGAACTGCTTTTAATGTAGAATCTTTTAGTTTTTGCATGACTTCGGGCTTGTTATTAACGTTGCCCGGTGTATTTAATACCATCGCTTTTACATACTCTGGATGCTCAGCTGCAAACCATGCTGCTACCCAGCCGCCTAATGATTCACCAGAAAGATATACTTTTGTTAATCCTAAGGCTTGAATAACTCCTAATAAATGATCGCTATAATAATCAATTCCATATTGGCAATCTGGTTTGGCTGTATATCCGTGTCCGACCATATCGATGCAAATTACACGGAAATGTTCACTCAAGCCTGGGATATTTCGGGCATATGCCTCAATATGACCGCCAGTACCATGAAGCAGAATCAACGGCTCCCCTGTCCCAGCTTCTAGTACTCTTGTTTTAATATCGTTTGCATTTACGTAATAAAGTTTGTATTCCAAATCAGCTAAGTCAGTCCAAATCGTCATTTTAATCTCTCCTTTTTTTAAAAAAATTAATATGTTAGCTAGTTATTCTTTCATGGACCTTGAGGGTGCCTTTTCATGCTTCTCAGGCAATGAAATTCTCTTTCATGAACCTTGAAGAAGCTTTTTCACGCTTCTCGGGCAATGAAACCCTCTTTCATGGACCTTGAAGAAGCTTTTTCATCCTTCTCGGGCAATGAAACCCTCTTTCATGAACCTTGAAGAAGCTTTTTCACACTTCTTGGGCAATGAAACCCTCTTTCATGGACCTTGAAGAAGCTTTTTCACACTTCTTGGGCAATGAAACCCCTCTCAATCCCGAAATACCCCTAAGACTCTATCAAATGCTAACTTTATATTCTGATGATTGTTTAGGATCATCCTGTTCAACCGGCTCGCTAAACTGAACAATCGCCATCCCCGTTACCCATTCCGGAATAGGCTCATAACAAGCAACACTTGTATCAAAGTTTTGCAGTGCACCAAGCAGGACAAGCCAATTGCGAATTTCCTGACCGCCATTTCCTAGATTTTCCTCAATATAATCCGCACTCCAGTTTCTTAATGCTGCATAATTTTTTTCAGTAATCAATCGTAGAAACTCCCGATCGATTTGTTCGTTAACAGGGCCTGATTTAATTCGTGTTACATTTGTTTCCCTTAACTTTAAATAGGTATCAAGCTGCTCTATTTCCTGACGGCCATTTTTTAAAACATTAACCAAGAATTGGTCTTCCGGTTTTTCGCTCTCAATCTTTGGAATTGGCACCCAGTGAGATAATCCACCTGAAGCGACAATCGCAACCTTAAGATCTGCATCCCAGGATTCAATCGCTTTGCGGATGACTTCACCTATTTGAAAACAGCGATCCATTGTTGGCAGCGGCGGAGCAGACGTATTAACCGCAATCGGAACAACCGGTATTTGAAGATCAGGATTTAAAAAATAAATTCCCTGTGTATGACCGTGATCGACCTTCATTTTTAACGTAAACGCTAAATCAACATTGTTTTCTAAACCAGTGTGAAGGATATGCTTTGCCAGGTCTTGCTGGACGGGGATATTGTATTTAGGCAGCTGCCAGTCTCCCCAGCCTTCACACTCACCAATTCCAATCGTAAAGGAAGGCATATGGTCATAGAAATAACTATTAAAATGATCATCAGACACTAATACCATCACATCGGCTCCTGTAGCTTCGAGATACTTCTTCATTTCAGCCGCTGTTTGAAGGAAACGCCGTCCTTTTTCTCCGCCTCCCTCTTCATTTGTCATGATCATCGGACTATGTGACATGGCCACGCCTGCAATAATTTTAGCCATTCGATCATCTCCTTTTCAGATTTTAAGATATTAGTAGTTTCCTAGCTTCAACAATTTGTTTTTTCCAGACTATTGATAATTTTCCTCTGTAAGGAATTTCATCCGTACATTGGAGTGTTGTGCCATCATTCATGACGATGACTTCTGTTTGGACAGAACCACTCAGATTATTCAACAAAACCTGATATCGTCCAGGCCCTGGAAGAGTATAATACGGATACAAGATGAATCTCTCCCCATTCCATTCACACTGTGTTTCATAGAATTGACCAAGTAAATCGGGCAGTTCTGCAACTTTGCCGTTTAACAGCCGTTCGCGAATACAGGAACTGCTAATCTTCTCACCCCTAAGCTCTACCTTTGCTACCTTTGTGACATCTATCCGGCCGCCGGAGTCGCTCTTTAACCGATTCATATTTCCCGCCCCGCGAGCACCATATGAAAAATCAAATCCGGCCACTGCATGAACAACACCAAGGCCGTTTAAATACTGCGCAGCAAACTGTTCTGGCGCTAACCCAGCAAAGTCTTTATCAAATTCAACAATATAAAACGTATCGACACCCATTTTTCGAAGCTTCGCCTCTTTTTCAGCAAGCGGCATTAAATAATGCACGTGTATTTTCCCATTGCTGATAACAGTCTTGGGGTGAGGAAAAAAGCTCATGACAGCTAATGGTACTTGCTTTTCGTTTGCCTTTTGAAAAGCGGTGTTGATGACTGCACAATGTCCATGATGGAGACCGTCGAAACAACCAAGTGCCATCACATTTGGCCTCGCCTTTCTCTGCCATTCTGCCAAATTACTCCGGTTTAAACGAATTGTTTCCATAACAGTCTCCTCTCACGGTTCTTAAATGGTCACAGGCTCTAATTCTACTAATGAACGGTACTTTCCACTGTAAAAAATCAATGGTTCTGCATCTTCAAGATGAATATCAGTGACCTTACCAATAAACAAAGTGTGGTCCCCTTCCACATGCTCAGCCGATACTTCACAGGCGACTTGGGCAACGGCACCAGGTAAAACAGGCTTTCCATCAAGGCGGTCAAAAACTACTTCCTTTTTCAATTGTCCGGCGAAAATCATGGAAAGCTCTTGCTGATCAGCGGCTAAGATATTAACAGTGAAAATCTTGCTTTCTCTTATTTTGGTTAAGATTTTTGCCTTTTCTCCGATAGAAATAACCACAAGCTTTGGATCAAGCGATACGGACATGAACGCATTCGCTGTCATTCCGTGGACATCACCTTCTACATCAGTAGCTATAACGGTTACCCCTGTTGCAAACTTCCCCATCGCACTGCGAAACTGACGATCATCCATTATAAAAATCCCCCTGTTAAACTTAAATTTGTAGTTCCCTATCCCCTAACTCCACTTTCAAAACCGAACAAATCCTTACCATATGCTGCAACAGCATCTTCATATAATGATGTCTTATGTGTAGCTACAGCAATGATATCTCGTAGGAATAACTCCATTGGGCCGCCTTTATAAAGGGCGCCTCCTCCTAGAGTTAACAGCGATCTTACCGCAATATCTGTGCAGAGCTTAATCGCTTTTGTACGAATGGCAAAGAATTCAGAAGGCGGTGTTTTACAGCCATCTTTTTCATAGTTTTCAAGCAGGTCAATATATTTTTCCAATAATGCCTCTGCCATGTGAAAATCTGTTGTCATTTCTGCTAATACCCGCTGACTTCTAGGTGACTCACTTTCTCTTACTCCATCCATTAAGCGCACTCGTTTTTCAGTCAGCACTCTGAATTCCTGAAGCATCCGTTCTGCCCCGCCCAGTGCCATGTAGCCAAACCCTACATAGAAGGAAGGAAAGAATGGGACATGATAGAAAGGATAGTCCACATCGTATTCTTCAAACGGTGGTCTTCGAGTAAGTTCTGCCTGGTCCAAACGTAAAATCCGGTCCATTGGGACATATACATTATCAGCAATAATTTGGTTACTTCCCGATCCTCTCAAGCCAAATGTATCCCAATTGCGGATTACCTCCACCTCAGAAGTTTTTAACATCGGCAGGCAGTATACTGGTTTCTCACTTTCAGGGAACTGAATCATCACTCCAACGCCAACCCAGTCACTGTAATTGATGCCGCTTACAAAACTCCATTTACCAGTGATGCGATAGCCATCTCCATCACGTTCTGCTTTACCTAAGGCAGCAAAGATATCGGTAATTAATCCGCCATGATTGACAATCTCGTCTGCACCCTTTTCTGGAAGAAAGGCTGGAAGCATGTTGTGGAGTGGATATAAGTATGTCAGCCATGCTGCCGAAATATTATAATTGGCCACCTTGCGCACTACTCTGGCAAACGTTTTCAAATCTGCTTGTGGACCGCCATATTTTTTTGGAAGCATCATCCGTGCAATTTGTGTTTCTTTAATCAGGTTCACAACATTTTGTGATATCGTGGCATTTTTCTCAGCCTCTACGGCTTCCTGCTCCGCTAATTTTCCAATTTGCTCTGCGCCGGCTAATAATTCTTCGACGGTCACATCTTCCCCTTTTAATACGAAACTAGCCATTTCTTTTACACCTCTCCGTTTTTTAATAATAAAGTGATTGTGGACTACTGTCCGTTAGGAATTAAAATTGTTATCGCTTACATCTACATTTCAATTTGGGTTTCTAATATATTAACCTTGTAAATATTGTATAAAATTCAAAATCTTCATTCTAGAGCAACTATTGCTCATCATTTTCATTTAATTAGACAAAAAATGTTCATATATAGATAGAAAAAGCCATCCGGTCTAGCCGGACGGCTTTTAATCTAAACTGAGTTCCCCCATCGCAATTAACGATTTTATAATTAAAAGTAATTGATGCATTTCGTTGGGATCACGTAAATCTTTTTCTAGTAAGCTTTCTATCCGAGTAACCCTATGCCTGAGACCGCTCATGGATAAGGCTAAATCATTCATCGTTTGTTCAAGCTTTCCACCGTTTAATAAAAAACTATACAAAGTTTTTAGAAGTTCGACCATTCTTGGATCTTCTAAGTTATATAAAGGACCAAGCTCCTGCTCGGCAATCATTCGAATTCCACTGATATTTTTCGAGTTTATCAGCACACCGACGATTCCTAGGGATTGAAAGGGAACAATCTTCTTCTTTACCGCTAAACGTAAGGCAATCGCAGCTTCTTCGTAACATTTAGGGGCTTGGTGTATATCGTCACCTAAACGGCTGATGCCCATCTTAAATTGACCTTGAGGATAATTTCCAATCATATAGTTAATATATTCTTGCATCACATCATAGATAGATTTTTTATCGATCGTTTCATTTGTAATCAATAACACCAAGTTGCCGTCCCGATGTCCTACTAATATATTATGCTTTTTTTCCTTAAAATAACGAAAGGTGGTTTCAAAGACTTGTTCCTGCAAGAGGAATTCATCTTCAATCGAACTCTGTATTTTCTTATATTCCATTACCGTTATATAATAGTTCTGCTCAAGATCTAAGCCTGTATATTTGCCTCGCTTTGATATCTCATTTCTAGGCAGCCTGCCCTCTAAGATTTGTTCCAAAAAGCTGCCCTTCATTCTTTCAAAGGTTTCAAACTTGGTTTTTTCATTTAAGAGAATAAGAGAGGCAGCATTGGCAAAACGATCTAAGAACAAATAATCCTCCTCATGGTGATACTCCATTTGATCATAAACAAAGCTGCAATAACCGATTACTTCTTTTTGTAATAGAATTGGGGTAATGAGACGTTCCTGAGTTTCAGTTTTGATGATCTTTTTTCTAAAAGGGAAAAGTTGATTCGTGTCTATCCTCTTTTCTTGGGAATAACACTCCATATCTGCTTTTACCAGTAAAAATTGTTCCTCCGGCAGGCCTGAATAAGTGATTGTGCGAAGAGCTGTATCCTCCACTATAATGGGGATTCGAACCAGTTCATAAACCATATCGGCTAACGTCTGCAAGTCAGTGCCATTGATAATCTCTTCTGTCAGCTTGTTTTGAAAATTAGCCAAACGCGTGACCACGTTTTTTTGGTCCAGGAGCTGATCATACGTATACTCTAGTTCCTTCACAATCGGTGTTTCATTATAAAAATCCAGCTCATGCTCGTCTTGAAGTTCTGTTTCCCATTCTTTTTTTGGCTTCATCTCCCAGCAGCATTTCGAGTCCCCTTTTCCAACACAGGTAATTTCTCTAGCTAGAAGAGGTTCCCCAAAGATGGTCGTCATAAAACCGCTCGCAAAACCGATTAATGTATGACAGACAGGACCATTTGATATTCCGAAACGTTTTAAATGTTCCTCGGCCTCATAAGAATCTATCCATGTTCCGAACGAATGAAAATGTTTGATCCTTTGCTTCTCATCCACATCAAAATTACATTCATGTTTGATCCCTCTTATATGGCCATTTAGTATATGAAGGATCGGTCCATTCTTGATGAGATATTCGAGAGAGGATTCGGTTTGCAACGCTTCTTTAGCATTTTTCACACCCATTTCCCAGCCATAATGAAATAAGAACCCCTTAATTCTCTTAATCCCAATATTTTTGGCAAGCTGCTCCCTGAGGATACCGAAAACAGACGCAGATGTGATTATCTTCCGGTCACCAGCAACCTCCTCAAGGCTGTAACTCTCTTCCGAAACTATAACAGTCACGCTAACACATCCTCTATGAGATCAGTTTAAAAAAGTAAGCGCTTTTATTATTATTCTAGACTAAAGATTGAGAGAGTTCAAAACTTTTTAGTAGCGTGTTGGTGTAGACCAATCACCCAGATAACTTTTTTAAATCCATTACACACAAAAACGATGCCTAATCCAGTATGCATCGTTTAGGTAAGCCGCGTATTATTGTTTCACTTTTAACCCTATCAAAGAAGCAAATCCTAATGCCTGTTCTGGTGAAACTTCACAGCCAGCCAGACTTTCAATTGACACATTTAGTCTTTCAAACCGACACGTACTAATGTCAATCCCTTTCAACAATGTTTGCTCAAAATGCGCATCATTTAAGTCGCATTCTGTTAACTTCACTTTGGTAAGCTTACTATCATAAAAGTTCGCATTCTGTAACGTACTTTGCTGAAAGGCCACCTGTTTTAAACTTGCATCGACAAACTCACTGAAATTCACCATACAGTTTTCAAATGTTACATTTCCCAAATTTGCATCTGAGAAGTCCACGCCCATTAATTTGCAGTCCCTAAAGGAAACGCGATGGATGATTCCTTCACTAAATCTGGTATTAGACAGATCACAGTTTTCAAAAACAACATCCGTCATATCTATTCTATGGAGCTTAGCATCGAGAAACGTTACATTTTTAAAGACAACTCCTGAAAGAATCAGTTTATTAATTTCGACCTCATCTGCCCGAGATCCCGTAACCATACAGTTGATTAACTGCGGTTCTTCTTCATGATAAAGATCATTAAAATTAGCTTTACTTAAGTTGGCTAAGATTTTGGGAGATTCGATTTTAAGTCCTTTTCCCATATGAAAACACCCTTTATTTAGATTTATTAGGTAACTCTACCATATGGCAGCATCAGATGATAGGTCTTTTAATTATGAAAAAATTATGTCAAAGAGCTTAAATGCAAAAACTGTACACCATTATCCCCCAAAATAAACAGCTATTAAATTTCAAATTCACTATAATGGAGATAAAGAAAGACCATTTATTAAGAAGGTGTGATTATATATGGGTAAAAGAAAATGGTCAAATAAGGAAATAGAAGAGTTCAGAAAAAGAAATGGTAAATTTGCGTACTATAATTTGGAAGACGCTAATCTCTTTGTTCCAAAAGCTTTAGGTTTTGGGTGGACTTTGAACTGGGCAAATCCACTATCATGGCTGTTTATTCTCCTCATTTTTGGAATAATCATTTTTCGTCATATATTTAAATAAGCAAAAAGAGATTGGATTTCCAATCTCTTTACATTATTAACTCCCCGACAATGATCGAATTCTTCTCAATGAAGGGAACAAATACATCCACAGACCGGCAACAATAATCGTTCCGACTCCTCCTATAAAGGCGGCAGGTACCGTGCCGATCAGGCCGGCCACCGTTCCCGACTCAAATTCCCCAAGCTGATTGGACGTCCCGATAAAGAGTGAGTTTACGGCATTCACGCGGCCGCGCATTTCATCTGGTGTTTGCAGTTGGACAAGTGAGGACCTAATCACCACACTGATGACATCCGAACCTCCGATTAAAAATAAAGCAAACAATGAAACGATTAAACTAGTTGAAAGGGCAAAGAGCATCGTGGCCAAGCCAAAAACCGCAAGTGCACCGAACAATTTAAGTCCGATATTGTTTTTAAGCGGGTAATAAGCCAGTACCAATGAAACGATTAATGCTCCCACTGCCGGCGCAGTCCGCATTAACCCCAAGCCCCATGGACCCGTATGTAAAATATCCTGGGCGTAAATCGGTAAAAGTGCCGTCGCCCCGCCGAGCAGGACAGCAAATAAATCAAGGGAAATCGTTCCCAGTATAACAGGATGACGATAAATAAATTCTAAGCCTAAAAAAATCGAGCGTAGTGAAACTGGCTCCGATTTACGAACAAATTCATGTTGCGGACGAATCATAAATGTTAGAATAGCTCCGACCAAGAGCGCAACTGTTGCCGTACTGTATACATACGAAGCTCCAATAGAAAAAAGTAAACCGCCAATCATTGGACCCAAGATTTGGGATGTCTGCCCTGCAGTGGTGGCTAAAGAAATAGCTTGCTGCAGTATCTTTTTCGGAACCAACTGCGGTAATAGCGCTGATGAGGTTGGGCCTTCAAACGCACGGCAAGATCCAAGAATGGCCGCCGCCACCAAAATTTGGTCTCTGCCGAGCCAGCCGTCAATATTGCCATAAAGGAGCAATCCAGCAATGAACGCTTCGATAATTTGGCAAAAGAAAACTATTTTTCGACGGTCAAGCCGATCTGCCACTTGCCCAACCGCAAAGGTCAAAAATACCATTGGAATAAACTGAGCAAGACCCACTAACCCCAAACTAAAAGCGTCATGTGTCAAATCATACATTTGCCATCCGATGGCGACGGACAGCATTTGAAATGAGGTTGATGCTAAAATTCTCGAAACCCAATAGTTCCGGAAAGATGGCTGTCTAAAAAGTGAATCACCTGATTGAAGCAAAATCAAATTCACGCCCTTTTTCTCAATAATTACTTTAATTTCAGCAATATTATACTCCTTTTCATATCGATCTTCATTCCTTTAGTACTTTAGTGCGCTCTAAGCGGTGTTCCCGCATTTGGGATTCTGCCAATCCTGACTAGATTTCGCAGACTTTACATTTATACCGCAAAAATTCAACATATTTCCGCGGAAATTTTGTTCATTTCCTCAAGATTCCTTTTTTAGTTACCTTTTTCGATAATTTTTTAAGCTATAATAAAGAAAGGCATATTATATTTATCAATGCAAATATACGAAACTACGACAATATTTTTTACGTCATACTTTTATTAAATAATTTTTTCGAAAGGACTTTTCATCTTGAAGCTAAAACGGATAGGAAGTATATTATTTACTTTAACTCTTGTATTGATCTTCATCCTATTCTATTTTGATTCTAAACCCTCAACAGAATCACCAAAAAAACAGTCTGTTTCCATGCCGACTGAGCTCAATCCTGTTGTCAAGGAACGGACCGAACAATTAATTCAGCAGGCGGCGAAAAAGGGGATTGTGGTAGTGATTACGGATAGTTTCCGAAGTGCTGAAGACCAGGATAAACTTTATGAACAAGGCCGGACAACAGATGGAAATATTGTCACTAATGCCAAAGGAGGAGAGTCTTATCACAATTATGGGCTTGCCATTGATTTTGCATTAGAGACCCCATCAGGTGATGTGGTTTGGGATAGGGAATATGATCGAAATGGAAATGCAAAAGCCGACTGGGCTGAGGTAGTTAAAATGGCCAAAGCTTTAGGTTTTGAATGGGGCGGTGATTGGAAGGGATTTAAAGATTACCCCCATTTAGAAATGAATTTTGGACTGACCATTGCTGATTTACAGAATGGCGAGAGACCTGCCGGCACCTCCTTAACAGCAGATCTCGAAACAAACAATTAGCCTATTTATAGCACCGCATCTGTGGTGCTTTTTTGTTCTTTAAACATTTATATTGTACTTTTTAAAAACTCAGCAAATGCTAATACTTCTTCCGTTTCTACTTTTGTAAGTAAATACGTAGATGATGTTGGTGGAGTAATCTTATCTGGTTTTATTTCGACCAGCCTGTTCAAAGCGATTTCTTCTTTAACCACCGTAAGCGGTAAGAAGGAAACACCAAGTCCCGCCTCAATGAACCGCTTGGTTACTTCTACCTGATTCACTTTCATTGTTTTTACAGTTGGATAATGTCTCTTAATCTCGTGCAATAGATCGTCCCAATAATCTGGATGGTTATGTGTGATCAGCCTATATTTTTGAAGGACGGTTTGTTCATCTAAGGAACGCTCATTAGGCCCAACTAATCTGACAGATTCATTGTGAACCGTCTCTGTTCTTAAGTTTGTTTGAACAGGCTGAATTCTGCTTAATCCTAAGTCGGCACTTCCCGCACTGACTTCCTTTCCTATATCATAAGAGTTTAGGACATTGATAATCACTTCTATATACGGATGCTCATCTATAAATTGCCGTAATAACTCTGGTAGAAAAGACGAGGCAATTTGTGGTGCAGCAGCAATTACCAGCTTTCGATTATACCCTTGTTTCCACGATTCAAAGTCCATCATTCCTTGTTCATAATTGGTGATTAACTCCCTCGCAAGGAATAGAAACTTGTGACCTGCCGGTGTAAGAGTAACTCTATTCCCTATTCTTTCAAATAAAAGGATGTTCAAGCTTTCTTCTAATCTTTTAATATGTTTGGTGACAGCAGGCTGTGTCAGAAAGAGCTCTTCAGATGCTTCCCGGAAATTTTCATATTTTGCAGAAATGATAAAGGTTCTTACCCACTTAATATCCATATTACTCCCTCAATAACAGTTCGTTATTAAATTTCTTATTTTTTGTTAATATCCATTATTTAACTCCTCCATTATAATCGAATCAACAGGAAGATACAGTTTATTTTAAAATTTCTTACAAAAAGGAGCTGTTGCAAAATGGAAAAAATAAGGGACACTTGGAATGCCAATTTATACGATTCAAAACATTCATTTGTATCGATGTATGGGGAGAGTTTAATTGAATTATTAGCTCCTCAAAAAGGGGAAAAGATCCTTGACCTTGGCTGTGGAACGGGAGATTTAGCAAAGCAATTATCTGATTATGGTTCAGAGATTACCGGGGTCGATCAATCTGAAAAAATGATTGAACAAGCTAGAAGTAAATACCCAACTATTAAGTTCATCGTCCAAGATGCAACAAAGTTAGTATTTCATCATGAATTTGATGCAGTATTTTCAAATGCTGCACTCCATTGGATCAAACAGCCAAAGCAAGCTTTAACGTGTATTTACAACAGCTTAAAACAAGGCGGAAGACTTGTGGCTGAATTTGGAGGCAAAGATAATGTTAGGGCTATATCGGATGAATTGATTCATCAAATTGAGGCAGAAGGTTTCACTTTTAATATGGAACAATTCCCTTGGTTTTTCCCGAGTATTGCTGAATACTCTTCCTTAATGGAACAAGCAGGATTTAGAGTGACCTTTGCACAACACTTTGACCGGCCAACTCCATTGGACGGGGAAAGTGCTATAAAAAACTGGATTGATATGTTTGGAAGCAGCATGTTAACAGGTGTTCCTCAAAGTAAAAAAGCCGGTATAATAGCAAAGGTGGAAAACAATTTAAAAGAGGTTCTATATAGTGACGGCAGATGGATTGGCGATTATAAACGGATTCGTGTCATCGGCTATAAAGAATAATAAAAGGTAATAATACGGGCACTATTCACCTTAAAAATAAGCCAATACATACAAGTTATCTAAAAATAACCTGTATGTATTGGCTTATTGACTTTAACCAGCCATTATTGGAATTCCTTCATGAGATTAGGTAACAATTGTGAAATAACTTTTAAAGGGTGGCTTGATTTTTGTGTAAGACAGAGCATAATTCCACCTTCGAAAGCAGCTGTCATCAAAAGAGCAATTGAATCAGCGGTTTCTTTTGAAAGACCATCCTCTACTAACTTATTGGAATAGATCCCTTGCATCTTTATGTATAGGTACGAACAGGCATTTCGGACTGGATCACTTAATGTTGCCAATTCGCTAACGATACTGGTAAATGTGTACCCAGAAATCGAACCTTCACGATTATAGTTTTCAATTAATTTTTCAATCATAGCCAGTGTGGCCTCTTGCGTAGTTTGATATCGTTTGAAAATATCTTCAATGTCTGTCGTAATTGACTCACTCATTGACTTCAGACAGGCGATAAGTAATTCTTCTTTTCCATTCGGAAAATGATGATAGAGCGAACCTTTTGAAATGTTACATGTTTTCAAAATTTCGTTTAGCCCTACACTTATATATCCTTTTTGCTGGAAAAGAGTGGTCGCAGTGTCGATTATCATCGATTTTGTATCCATTTCCGTGGTTAACCTCCTCAGTACTTCTGTTTATTACACTATCAAAAATTTTTTCTATTTCAAGTTTTTGTTGTTAATCTTTTTATTCCTATATGAAAATACATACTAATGTGGAATAAATCATCCTGGTTTTACATTTTTATTTATTTTACAAGATCCAGCAAAATGGAACATACCTGTTTTCTAATTACTGAATTTACCTATCTGTTACAGGAATTTCACAATAAATAAAGGAAGGACAAAAAGCATTCTACGACCGTTCCTTGAATGCTTTTTGTCCTTTTTTAGAGTATAAAATTTTTGATCAGGAAAAATTATACAGGAGATCAATGATAAATACCGAATTATTTACCATAATTAAAGGGAAACAAGTTTTTCACCAAAACCCCAAAATCATTTGTCGGCAAATCTATATGGAGCAAGTATATTCTGCTTTCCTATTATCTTGAACAGCTACTCTTTCTACCGCTTCGGTCACCATTTTATGAACATTTAAATCTAATGGATGCGGAACCAAATCTCCAGGTTTGGTACATGCTGCGATCGTTTCGGCAGCAGCGACTAGCATAGGATGGGTGATTTCACTAGCTTGTGCGTTTAAAACTCCTCGAAAAATACCGGGAAATCCAAGAACATTGTTAACAGAGCGGCCATCTGCTGCATAAGCAGCTCCGGCTTGCAGGGCTACTTCCGGTTCAATCTCTGGTTTTGGGTTCGATAAGGCTAGAATCACCTGTCCCGGACGTACCCATTGCTTTTGAATAAGTCCAGGAACACCTGTCGTTGCGATAACGATGTCACAGGTATTCATTAACATTTCAATATTATCAACTGGATGACCGCCATAGTTCGCTAACCGCGCCTTCGCATCTGGACTTTTATCTGCTCCAAAAACATCCTTTACTCCGTATGCCATAAGCATTCGAGAAATCGCCAAGCCTGCCGCTCCAAGGCCAATCTGTCCAACTTGTGCATTTTTCAAGTCAATACCGGCACTTTTACATGCTGAAATCGTTGCAGCCAGAGTGACAACAGCAGTTCCATGCTGATCATCATGCATAACCGGAATATCCAGCTCCTTCTTAAGTCGTTCTTCTACCTCGAAACAGTGTGGAGATCCAATATCTTCGAGTAAAATACCACTATACCCTGGAGAAATATTCATCACCGTCCGTACAATCTCATCCGGGTCTTTCGTATTTAGAAGAATCGGAATCCCATTAATGCCGGCTAATTGGTCGAAGAGTACAGCCTTCCCCTCCATAACTGGCATTCCGGCAACAGGGCCGATGTCTCCCAAGCCAAGAATCGCTGTTCCATCTGTAACGATAGCTACCGAATTACCTATACTCGTATAAATTTTTGCTTTATCCGGTTCTTTCTCGATGATTCGGCAAACATTGGCCACACCTGGTGTATAAACTCTTCTTAAGTCGGCTAATGTTTTAAGATCCACTTTGCTTTTCATATGAATCTTCCCTCCTTCATGTGCGTGAAGGACTTCATCTGAAACAGCATGAAGACGAATTCCCCCGTCTAACCGGGAGAGAGCGTCTGCCAATTCTTCTATCTGCTCCTCATGATCAACTTGAACAGTAATATTACGTATTGTGTAATTTGGACCTACTTTTACCGTTTGTATTTCCCCTATATCTCCTCCTGCAAGACCAATTGTCGTTGCTACTTTCCCAAGATTACCAGGGATTGAAGGCGTTTCCACCATCAACGTCCGAATGATTTGTTTGCTCATCATCTAATTCCTCCAACTACTTGTCTATGGATGGGGAAGGGAAGAAGTGACTCCCATTTTCCTCTTTGATGTAAACATTTTATTCCATTCCCTTTGACCATTTAAATAAATGATTTCCTATTCGTAATATAAGAGTTGATATACTTAGAACTACAAAACTCTACAAAAACTTACAAAGGTAATTTATACCTATAACTGAAAATTTGCTATACTTTAAATTTAACTTGGAAACACTCGACATATAACAGGTAAGCAGGGAGAAGGGGTACCTTATTTTTTAATCATTTAAGATATCGATTTTTAGGGGAGGCCAGAAGAACTTGAAAATAAAAAAACCCATTTTAGAGTTCTGCCAATTAATCCTCTAAAATGAGCCGCTTCGATTCGAAATAAAGAACTTGGATAAATTTCTTCGTATTAATTCGCGTACTGGCAGGAGAAGAGTTAGGATTTCTTTGTAATTCGGTCATCTTCTTGCGCACAATCGTAAAATCAAAAAACTTGGAAGCATAATTTTCGAACTTGGGATTTGAGAAATCTGTTAAACCCAGCGACGCTAAATGATTGATCGATTGGTAAATCGCTCTTCTTACCCTTTGTTCAGAGGCTCTTACTTCCCGCTGGATATCAATTTGTGCCGCGGGTGCCCCAATCTTTTTTAAAGTAATTTGCACAAAGATTTTTTTAAGAGGCGGAAATTGCTGTTCGTACGTATGATATTGTTCATATTGATCTAAATATTGGAGGATATCCAGTAAATCTTTGCTGCCGCTTTCACCTAAGATACCTAATTCAGATAAGAGAAACTCACCAGCTGTAACGATACTGGTTTTCTTCAATGCATTTGCTGTTTCCTGTTTTGGCTGCTGTAAACCAAACACGGTATTTAATGATTTTTGAATCTCTGCAATCGACCTTTCCAACTGGATTCGCTCCATTACTTTTCGGATAACAGTCAACACTTCAAGGCGATTTATTGGTTTTGAAATATAATAATCAACATCAAGTGAATAGGCTTCACCGATTAATTCCTTTGATTCCACTTGTGAAATCATAATAATTTTACCTGTAAATTGCCCTTTTAAGCGGCGAACCGTTTCAATTCCGTCACGAACAGGCATTAATAAATCGATAAATAGAATATCCACGTATTTAAGGATCATTAAGTTTTTATCGAGCATGGAGCCATCTTCGGCTTCTCCGATAATCTCGCCCAGATCCTCATCCTCGATTATTCGCGCCAACATTAAACGATGCACCTCATCATCATCTACTATATAAAATTTCATCGAGTTCCCCTCTTTCGACTAGGCTTTTTATCGGAAGTTTTATGGTAAAAATTGCTCCGGCATTTTCCGAACCATTTTGGAGATCCACACATCCCCCAAGTTCTTCGGTAATTTCTTGTACATAAGAAAGACCAATGCCTGTTGATGGCGTGCCGGCGTGATCAAATTTTAAAGTAAATCCTGGTTTAAAGATAAAGCTTTTATCCTTTTCAGATACTCCGGGACCATCGTCCTCTACTTGAAACCATACAAACTGATTCTCCAGTTTTACATAAATAGCTATTGTTCCCTTCTCCTCAATAGCTTCTACCGCATTTGCCACTAAATTATTGATCAACGATAAAACTAGATAGGCATGATATTCCGGATGTTCACCATCAATTTGATAGCGAAATTCAATCTTCTTTCCTAATGAACTGGCATATTGTTCATTTGTTCGGATCATGGCCGGGACAAGTTCATGGATATCCATGTAATCGGAAAACTTTTCATCTTCAATCAACCTGAATAGACCAGCAAAAATCCGTTGATTGTCTTTTTTGATATCGTGTACTTCTCCAGCAATTCGTAATGCCCTGTTACTAAATTGCTCTAAGGAAAGTCCTGTTTGTTTCATATATTCATTTATGTCCCGATATAGATCGTATGATGTAATTGTAATATTTTCTGCGTTTTTTAGTACTTTTTTCAACTGAACGGATTCCACATACAAATTCGATAACAGCATCAATAAGTAATGGTTTTTTTGCCGAATTTGCCTCTCTCTTATTTTTCCTTCATATAACTTCATCATACTAAAAAAGGAAAGCACAAAAAAGCTGCGAAAAATGGCTATGATAAAGATCTGGGTTAGTTTTGACAGGGAAAGGTAGTCTCCGTCAGCCACATGCTGAAACATCAGTTCCGTTAAACTAGATATCATTTCAATGGTAATGCCTAATACTCCGATAATCCAAGGACGGCTGTGGAACTGATTCAATTTTAATAGATAAAACAGGAGTACGAACATAAAATAATAAAGGGAAGATGGATAGCGTGTTTGAACGGAAGCCAGCAAATCGAAATGATCCTGTGTAAGCCAGTCTAATCCTACCCGAAAAGAAAGAATAGATAGTGCTGTACAAATACCGAGTAAAATCGGTGAAATGCCCCGCAATAATAAGAGAGAAAAGAAAAAAATTGGGGTACCCAGACTAACACGGAATGTATCATGAAAAGGATAAAATTTTAACTCTCCCGCTAACGGAACTGCAACTAGAATAAATATAAAGACAAATAAATTACTTTTAATTAATTGGTTGATTTTCAAACGATTCACTTCCTGTTAATATCAACAGATATAAATATAAATAACGAATCCAACACAGGCAAATACCATCTATGCTGAATTCGTTATGCAAGTTTAGAAAAGTATACAATGGTAAAAACGAAAAGACAACTTAGTTATAAAAAATACAGTTTATTCTCTGTCCAAAAGCGATGCCCCGGAAATGCCTGGGTTGGTCATTTCGTAAGGGTTTAAAATCAGATCAAGCTCTTCCTCTGTCAGTACATCATATTTCAAGCATAATTCACGTACTGGTTTACCTGTTAAAATGGCCTCTCTTGCAATACGCGCAGCGGCTTCATATCCAATATGGGGATTAACAGCGGTAATAACTCCCACGCTTCTTTCAACATATTCTTTTAACTGTTCCGAATTTGCTTCAATCCCCATCAGGCAGTAACCCGTAAACGTACGAAAGGCATTATTCATGATGCTGATAGATTCAAGCAAATTAAATACAAGCACAGGCTCCATTACATTTAATTCAAGCTGCCCTGCTTCGGAAGCTAGGCAAATGGTATGATCATTTCCAATTACTTGAAAGGCTACCTGGTTAATCATCTCGGCCATGACCGGGTTAACCTTGCCCGGCATAATAGATGAACCCGGCTGACGGGCTGGTAATGTGATTTCCCCAAGTCCTGCACGGGGACCTGACGCCATTAACCGTAAATCATTTGCGATTTTGGACATGTTCATCATACATACTTTCAGCGCCGCCGATACCTCAGTGTAAGCATCCGTATTTTGAGTGGCGTCGACAAGATGTTCAGCCCCCAAAAGCGGCAGTCCGGAAATAGCTGCTATATGTTTGACCACATTTTCGATATAGCGGGGATCTGCATTTAAGCCTGTACCAACTGCCGTTGCCCCCATATTGATTTCATATAAGTGCTGACGTGATTGTTGGATCCGTTTAATATCGCGCTCCAGGACCCGGCTATACGCTTCAAACTCTTGACCGAGACGGATTGGCACGGCATCCTGAAGATGTGTTCGTCCCATTTTAATCACATCATCAAATTGATGTGCTTTCTGTTTAAAAGCTGCCAGCATCTGCTGCATCGTATCCAATAGCTTTTCAATTAATTGAAGAGTAGCAATATGAATCGCGGTTGGAAACGCATCATTTGTAGATTGTGACATATTCACATGACTATTTGGACTTACATTCTTATACTCGCCTTTTTCTTTCCCAAGAAGTTCGAGCGCACGGTTAGCAATGATTTCATTCATATTCATATTCATGGATGTTCCTGCGCCGCCTTGAATGGGGTCTACGATAAATTGTTCATGCCACTTACCTTCTATTATTTCCTCTGCTGCCTGAACAATGACCTTGCCGATTCCTTCATATAACCGTTTTGTATCCATATTCGCTAAAGCAGCTGCTTTTTTGACAATTGCCAGCGCTTTAATTAACTGTTCGTGAACACGATAGCCTGTAATCGGGAAATTTTCAACTGCCCGCAGTGTTTGTATGCCATAATAAGCATCTGCCGGGATCTCTTTAGATCCTAAAAAATCCTTTTCTATTCGTACTTGAGTACTTGTCTCGAAAGCTGACATGATACTCCCTCCTATTCTCAATAAAATTACGCTACATTTGACTCTTTAGACTCTTTAATGGAATCCACATATTGTTTTGCTTTATCTTGGTCAAATTTGCCTTCCCATTTTGACATAACGATTGTCGCCAAAGAATTTCCAAGAACGTTAACTGCCGTCCTAATCATATCCAAAATACGATCAATACCTGCAATGAACGCAACTCCTTCTATAGGAAGTCCCATTGTGCCAAGTGTTGTTAAAAGGACCACAAACGACGCACCCGGAACACCAGCCATTCCTTTTGATGTAAGCATTAACACAAGCAGCAATGTAATTTGCTGCATGATGGATAAATGAATTCCATACATTTGTGCCACAAAAAGTGAAGCAAGAGCTTGATAGATGGATGATCCGTCCAGGTTAAATGTATAGCCTGTTGGAATTACAAAAGAAGTAATTGATTTTGGGCAGCCAAACTTCTCCATCTTATCCATAAGTCTCGGTAAAACAGATTCAGAGCTTGCTGTTGTAAACGCCAGAATGAGCTCATCTTTCAGTACCTTCATGAGAACAAAAATACTTGTCCCAGAGATTTTCGCAATGACACCAAGAACAACGAGGACAAAAAATATCATTGTTACGTAAACAGCCAGCACCAGTTTTCCAAGAGGAAGTAACGAGGCAGCTCCAAATTTTGCAACGTTCACCCCAATGAGTGCAAATACTCCAACAGGGGCTAATTTCATAATAAGATTCGTTACCCAAAAAACCGCTTCCAATATACCTTCAAAAAATGTTAGAACAGGCTTTCCTTTTTCTCCTATTGCTGCAATTCCCAATCCTAAGAAAACAGTAAAGAAAATGATTGGAAGTAAATCACCTTTAGTCATAGATTCAAATACGTTTGTCGGAACCAGATGTACAATCGTTTCCCCTACACTCGGAGTTCCAGTCGTTTTCATTGTTTCTTCATACTTTGAAATGTCATTTGCCTTAAGAGCGCTCGTATCTACACCTGCCCCAGGCTGAAATAGATTTGCCGCCAATAATCCAATCGCAATAGCAAAAGTTGTAACGCTTTCAAAATAAAATAGCGTCTTTCCGCCTAACTTTCCTAATTTTTTGATGTCTCCCACACCAGCAATAGAAACTATTAATGCCGCGATAACAATTGGCAATACAATCATCTTAATCAAATGGATAAAAATGTCCCCTATAGGAGCTAATATGGCCATCGCTGTCTCATTTCCATAAAAAACGATACCAACGATAATCCCGAGTATAAGTGCAACAAAAATTTGTGTAGCCAATCCAAATCTTTTCATTGAAAAGCTCCCCCTTATTTGTTCTCAAGCATGTTTTGTATCTTTATCAGGACACATGACAGGCTATGTTTTTACTCTATTAGAAACCTACTCGATTACACAAAAATCTACAAAAAATCTAAAATAAAAAAATTTTTTTTTTAATTATTACTATTTTCATTCTTTTTTTGGAGATTGAATGGCTGGCTGGGACGGTAGGCCGATGTTGGAATTAACTCGGGTACGTCAAAAAAACCCTTGCCAAAGCAAGGGTTTTTTCTCAAATAAAAGACATCATGAGTTAGTTCCAATAATAATGCCAAATTCCTTTCTTCATTTCCTTATTAATTTCCCCTTGTATTTCAAGATAATCTAGAGTACCAATAACTTCAGACATAATATTGAAAAAGTGCTTTTCATACTTTTCTTTATATCTTAATTGAGCAATTCCACTTGCAGTTGAAATTCCTGATTTAATCATGTTTATATATTTGCCGGCTTTTACATCTATCTCTTTAATTCTCTTTTTTAATAAATCAACAGGATTTTCGATCATATTACCGTGACCTGAAAAAACGAGTTCTACATCCATTGACAAACATTTCTCTAATGACTGCCTTTGTTGTACCAAGGACTTGGTAAGGCTACCATAAAACCCACAAGTTTGTTCTCAACCTCGGCGACAAAAATCATTTATTTTTTTTTGGATAAAAATTTTTCTATTGAGGTTCTTTGTTGTTCAACCGTTGTTTTTTTCTCGCCGGGTTCATATAACATAAAGCCTGACTCATCTACTTTTTTACTTAACTCTAAAAATCTCTCTGCATCTATTACATCAATTGGTCTTATTATCATGCATTTTTCCCCTTTAATAGGCTAATCTTTCACTAACCCTCCTCTTAGTTTAGAGATACCGAATTCGAGGTAGCCTTTTAGACAGCCCAACATAAAAACCCAGCCTTCTTTATTGTCTATCAACTGACTTACAAAATCAGCATCGTTTTCATGGAATCCATCTTCAAGAATTTCAATGATGGTAGTAGAATGGTCTACCTCTTTTAATGTTATCGTTACTACGTGACCTTCTCCATTTCCCCCCCACCGGAAAACAATTTTCTTATTGGTCTCGATTTCGATTATTTCTAATTCTAATTGTGCATTGTACTCTTCGTATCTCACTGTAACGGTCTTGCCTTGCTCCCACCTTTCAGAACTCGATGAGAACCAGAAGTTTCCGATCTTCGACGGATCTACAAACGCCTCAAATACTTCATCCGTGGGTCTTAATATCTTAAATTTTGTAAGATTGTTCATACTTATCATCCTTCTTTTTCCGTTTATTCTCTAATGATTGAACTTATTCGTTCGCTTTATACTTTTACTTCTAAATTATTTCGTACCATATTGTCCAAGCTATTCTTAGCCCATCTCCATTAGAAATCAAAAAGCAACATAGAAAGGATGAAGTTTCTCGTTTAAACAATACTCAATTCTTTGTCTAAAATTGTTCCAGGTGACCATTTCCAATGCTTGATTAATTGGAAAGAAACCGACCTCTAAACTTTCTGAGGAAGTTGTAAGTTCCCCTCCGGTGGGTCTTCCCAAAAATAATGTGTTACATATTGATTCCCTTACGTTTTGATAAACACCGCAAAATTTGATCACTTCAATATCTATTCCGCTTTCTTCCTTTGTCTCCCTGATTGCAGCTTCTTTTAAAGATTCCCCTTCTTCAACCTGTCCACCAGGCATTTCCCAGCCTCTTCGCGGGCCTTTAATTAATAAGATTTCTTTTTGCTCATTAAGTACGATAGTTGCTGCTGAAACAATATGTTTTGGTGTCGGCATAACTTGACCTCACATTTATAGAATATCTTATTAATTCGGTACGTTTCTCCTTGCTCCTTCTTCAACCTGAAGAAATACCTAATTAGTTACATAGATTAATTCCATTCCTGAGCATTTTCAACTGGAATATCCTTAATTAGTGGTCTTTTATAGCTATTAAGCAATACTTATAAGTTATTACTAGGTTTATTTGAAGATTCGCAGGAAATTAGGGGGAGTAATCTTGAAAGCTATCGTTTATAACCAATATGGCCAGCCCGATGTTCTTAAATTAACAGAAGTGGAAAAACCTGAACCGGGGGACAATCAAGTACTAGTAAAAATTCATGCAGCATCCGTGAATTATGGCAACCTGGTTCTTTTGAAAGGCGAACCGTTCTTAGCCCGCTTTGCCTTTGGTCTATTAAAACCAAAATATTCCATCCCTGGAGGGGATATCGCAGGACAGGTCGAAGCCGTTGGCAAAGATGTTAAGCAGTTTAAACTCGGAGATGAGGTTTTTGGTGACTTATCTGGATGTGGATGGGCTGGTTTTGCCGAGTATGTATCTGTTCCTGAAAATGCTTTAGCACTAAAACCGGCCAATTTGTCCTTTGAGGAGGCTGCTGCGGTACCAATGGCGGGAGTCACAGCGTTGCAGAGTCTGCGGGATAAAGGTAAAATTCAGCACGGGCAGAAGGTACTGATTAATGGTGCCTCTGGCGGCGTCGGAACGTTTGCCATACAGATTGCGAAAGCATTCGGTGCTGAGGTAACGGGGGTATGCAGTACAAGAAATTTAGACATTCTTGAGTCGATTGGGGCAGACCATTGTCTTGACTATACGAAGGAAAGCTTTACTCAAAGGAGAGAGCGTTATGACTTGATTCTTGGTGTTAACGGTGGTCTTTCGCTTTCAGATTATAAGCGTGTTTTAAATCCCAACGGTATTTTTGTTCACGTCGGAGGTTCCAGCTCTCAAATGTTTCAAGCCATGGCACTGGGGCCTTTGATTTCTATGATTGGGAGTAAGAAAATAGGCAGCTTTTTACAAAGGGCAAACCAACAAGATCTAATTTATATGAAGGAATTGGTTGAATCCGGCAAGGTAAAGCCAGTTATTGACAGATGTTTTAGGTTGAGCGAAGTGCCGGATGCCTTTAGGTATTTTGAAGAGGGGCACGCACAAGGAAAAGTTGTCATTACGATTTGAAAAAGCGTCAAAATACAAATAAGTTTTGCATTCGGACTATCATCGGCCTTACCATGAGGATGCTGTCCGAATTTGACCCTCATTTGGACAGCTTAACCGCTATTTCATAAGGTTCCTGTCCGAACCTACTCTGACTTCGGACTACCTTCCTCCCTTTTCCGACGTTCCTGTCCGAACCTACCCTGACTTCGGACTAACCTTCCTCCTTTTCCCGACGTTCCTGTCCGAACCTACTCTGACTTCGGACTTACCTTCCTCCCTTTTCTGACGTTCCTGTCCGAACCTCCCCTGACTTCGGACAACCTTCCTCCCTTTTCTGACGTTCCTGTCCGAACCTACTCTGACTTCGGACAGCCTTCCTCCCTTTTCCCGACGTTCCTGTCCGAACCTACTCTGACTTCGGACTAACCTTTCTCCCTTTTCTGACGTTCCTGTCCGAACCTACCCTGACTTCGGACAGCCTTCCTCCCTTTTCCCGACGTTCCTGTCCGAACCTACCCTGACTTCGGAAACCTTCCTCCCTATTCCCGACGTTCCTGTCCGAATCTACCCTGACTTCGGACAACCTTCCTTCCTTTTCCCGACGTTCCTGTCCGAACCTACTCTGACTTCGGACTAACCTTCCTCCCTTTTCCGTCGTTCCTGTCCGAACCTACTCTGACTTCGGTCTAACCTTCCTCCCTTTTCCGTCGTTCCTGTCCGAACCTACCCTGACTTCGGACAACCTTCCTCCTTTTCCGACGTTCCTGTCCGAACCTACCCTGACTTCGGTCGACCTTCCTTCTTTTCTCGGACTATCATCGGCAACTTCCTGCTACTCCTGTCCGAATCGCCAGATCATTTAAAGGTTGCATCTAAACCCGTTAGAAAATTTGTGAGCTTTTTGTTAACTATTGCAATAATCATATTTTCTCCATATTTTCTGCAAAGTTTCCCTGTAATCTAGAAGAGAAATTTAGATTACGAGGAGGATACTTATGAAAAAAATCATTGCAACACTCGCTTTTGTATCAACAATGGCTTTAGGAACTTCCGTTTTTGCAGCAGGGGTGGCTGACTGTGCTCACATGGATAAAGGAAAATGTGCAGCAATGTGTGCAAAAGAAATGAACCGCGGTATTTCTGACTGTGCCACGTCACAAGATTGTCCAATGGAAAATGGATGCCAGTAATTATTAAACTCTAATTTAAAAAGTGCTCTCCGTATGGGGAAAAAGAAAGCAGCCGCTCATCCAACGACTGCTTTCTATAATACATATCTATTATGGAATTGTAGTCACATTTGCCAATTGAGTCACTTGTTCTTGAGTAAGAGCCGTTTCATAAATTCTCAGCTCATCCATTTTCCCTTTGAACGGAGTATCCCACCAGTTTACACCCAGAGTAAAGACTCCAGTTGAACCTGTAAAAACATCAGAAATTCCCACTCCAGTAAACTTAGCATCGAATCCAAAAGGTATTAGAAGGAGCGAACATTAAATTGGGTTCAGTTGTTTCAGACGTTTTGGGTGTTTCAGCTCGAGATATGCTTAACGCTATTGCCGAAGGCGAAGAGGATCCTGAAAAACTAGCAAACTTTGCACGTCACTCGATGAAAAAGAAGAAAGATGAGCTGGAACTCGCACTTAAAGGTTATATTCAATCCCATCAACGTCTAAACATTCTTGATTTTATTTGGTAGTTTCCTGTTCCATAAAACCTGGATTTTACAAAACTCAAAGTCATCGGGTTATCGTGTTTTTTAAGGGCCTTTATTACATCCTCCTCAAGAAACCACCTCGTTATAGAAAAATCCAATAAAGATTCCAAATCATTTCGAACGTTTTTTAAAGTTGGTGCTTTGTCTTTTTTAGTTACAATAACATCTTCTTCTGGTTGACAAGCCTCTCCGACTTCATCGTAAAAATCATCGTGTAATAAAAATTTATTAGGAGAATGGATAACCGCCAGGTTGTACCATTCAACAGGTCGTAATGAATATTTTAATAGTCTTTTGTGACATTGATTGCATAATTTATAAAGCTGGTCGGGATCATCGGACGGTTCTACCACATTAATTTAATTTATTTTACACGCTTCACAAAAATCACTTATCTTCACATTCGTGGAAATACTTAGAAGAAAAGTCATTATTCGAGGGGGATTTGAATGGATTTTTCATTTCTTATATTAGGGTTGCAATATTTCTTGTTGGTTATGGGTGGTTGCTTGATTGTTTTCATTCTAGTTTTAATTTTTTCCAATAGACACACAAGGAGTACATTAAATCAAATGGAAAACGAAAAAATGAATGAAATACAAGGAATGTATCGGTGAACAGTTTTCTGTGTTTCCGCAGTTTAAATATTAGCCCTTCCGGCAAAATGTAAAAATCATCCGCTTAAGCTGAGAAGGGCTGTTATACGGATGAGTGTGAACATAGCAATTATAATCAACAATTAGAAGTAAAGGAATTCAGGCGTTTCCCAATGCGTTTCGTAAAAGTCGTTTCGAAATATCAAAGTAGTAACCTATTTACAATAAAAAACTGGATATCGATTTAATCGTTCCAGTAGGTATGATTGATGTGAGGTTTTTCTTATCATTTTCCTTCAACCATTTTCCACCTAATTTAGCGAACATTTAAGTACTTTATTATTAGGACAATCTGCATCGGTCCCTAGTATCGGCCCCACCTACGGCAGATACATAAATTGGTTAATTTTGGTATTATGCCCAATTTATCTGTCCGTAGTTTAGTCTAACATCAGGATAGGCCTAACTTTTGCTTTTACGAGCAAAAAACAACAAAAAGGCACCCGGATTGGCTCATCCGAATGTCTTTTGTCTAAAATCTGAGGCGAAAAACAGTAGTTTTTCGCCTTTAATCTTTTATGAATTAGAAAAAAACTATTGTACATTATTGAAGTACTAACTTATTAATTAGCTTCTCTTTCGCCAGCCAAGCTCCTCCAATGACCCCTGCGTTATTGCCTAGTGTGGCAATAACAATCTTGACACCATGTGCAACCCTCGGAAAAGCGAATTGAATAAATTCCTCTTTCAGAGGTTTCAGCAATGTATCACCAGCTTTTGAGACTCCGCCTCCAATAACGATTTTTTCAGGATTTAAGCCATTGGCTAAATTAGCAAGGGCCAATCCTAAATGGTAGGCAACCTCACCTATGACTCTGTTGGCGAGTTCATCCCCTTCGTTTGCAGCGTCAAAAACACGCTTGGCAGACAGGGGCTGTCCATCATAATAATCTCGTAATATACTAGTCTCGTTGGTAGAAGCTAATTCCTCCATTGCCAAACGGACAACTCCTGTTGCGGATGCTACCGTTTCCAGACATCCTGATTTCCCACAATTACAAGGTGAACCATCTTTAGGAACGGATGTTATATGACCTATTTCACCACCGGCTCCATTTACACCATTCACAACCTCCCCATTGACGATAATTCCACCTCCTACACCTGTGCCTAATGTGACACAGATTAAGTTTTTAGCCCCCTTGCCGGCACCTCTCCACATTTCACCGATTGCAGCAATATTAGCATCATTGTCCACAACAACCGGCAGGGATGTTTCCCTCTCAAGAATGGTTTGTAAAAGGAATCGTTCCCAGCCTAGGTTAACCGCCACTTCAACGGAACCATCCTCCGAATTCACAGGGCCCGGCGCACCGATTCCGATTCCGACTAACTGATTTTTTGTTTGATTTAATTCTTCTAACTTTTGATCAATCGATCTTGCAATCGATACAGGTATGTGTTTGCCCTTATTACTTATATCAGTATCGATCTCCCAGCTATAAATGATGTCACCCTGCAAACTGATAAAAGCCATTTTAATCGTGGTCCCGCCTATATCAACACCAACTAACCATCTTTCTTCCATAACCATTCACTCATTTCCTTCATGTTTTCCCACTCCGAAAAGCCCCATTTTTACAAAAGAGGCTCCTCGATTGAGAAGCCTCTTGTTAAGTTTGAGAATTGTCTAGCTCCAACGCCCAGTGACTAACGGGCGCTTCTGCCTTTCTCATTATTTTACAGCCGCAGCTGTTTTTTCAAGATTAACCCATTGTCCTTTTTCAGCGGATTCAAGGATTGCATCTGCAATTAATTCAATCTGGTAGCCATCATTGAAGTTAGGTGAGAATTCAGTACCCTCACTGATTGCTTTAAAGAAATCATATGTTTCAATGATCTTTGTTTCGCCGTAACCAATACCTAGAGCAGGGATTGGCCATAATCCTTCACCGTAAGGAGTAGCTGGTCCTGTGTAAACAGTTCTGAAGCCTTTTGCATCACTTGGATCATCTGCAAAGCAAACTTGAAGCTCGTCACGGCGCTCATAGTTAAAGTATAAAGAACCTTTTTCCCCATGAATTTCAAAAGTTAGGAAGTTGTTGCGGCCATGTGCATTACGAGTTGCCTCGATCGTTCCAATTGCACCATTATCGAATTTGACCATGGTGATAAATTCATCGTCTACATCAACAGCTGCTTTTGGCACATCGTCGCCTCCAGCTTTCACTGTACCTAACTTGTCGATGCCGCCAGTTTGAATTGGTCTTTCAGGAATCCATGTTTTTGTGATCGCATTTACATCTGTAACTTCACCTACAAGGTAACGAGCATAATCAACCACGTGTGTTCCGATATCACCTAGAGCACCTGATCCAGCAATTTTCTTTTGGAAGCGCCATGATAATGGAGAATTCGGATCAGCAGACCAGTCTTGTAAGTATGTTCCACGGAAGCTTAGAACTTTACCAATTCTTCCTTCTTCAATATATTTTTTCGCAAGAGCAACAGCTGGTGTTCTTCTGTAGTTAAAAGCAACTGCGTGTTTTACACCTGCAGCTTTTACTGCTTCTAACATTTCCTTCGCTTGTTCAGCGCCTAATGCTAATGGCTTTTCACAGATAATATGCTTGCCAGCTTTTGCTGCTGCAATCGCGATTTCAGCATGAGTATTGTTTGGAGTAACAATATCGATGACATCGATTTCTGGGTTGTTAACAACATCTCTCCAGTCAGTTGCATAGTTGTCAAAACCTAATCTTGCTGCTGCATCTTTAGCTAATCCTTCGTTAACGTCTACTACTGTGTGACGATGAGGAATTGCTGGTGCTGGCCAGAAAAACATTGGCATACCTGCATATGCAAGTGAATGCGCCTTACCCATAAATCCTCCGCCGATCATACCTACGTTTAATTTTTTCATTTTAGTATCCTCCCACTATTATCTTCTTATTTTTAAAAGTTTGATATTCCTAATAGATGAAACGTTTATGCTTGATTTACTTTATCAAATTGATTTAAATAGCTGCGGCTGATTTTAGCCCCTTGTTTTGGCTCTGGGTAGCTGTCTAACTCAACCGTAATCCAGCCATCATAGTTTGCCTCTTCTAACACTTTAACCATTTCATCAAATTTTTGATGCCCTTCCCCTAATGGTAAAAACTCACCATTGGCATAATCTTTGAAGTGAACATATTTGATTCGGTCCACATATTTTCTGATGACAGCCACTGGATCTCCACCGCCAGCTTCAATGTGAGCTGTATCTGGGCAAAAGTTAATCTTTGTTAATGGCATTAGTTTATCTAATTGTTCAGGAGCCTGAACGTTCGTTCCTAAATGCGGATGATAACTTGCAATCAGATTATATTTTTCAGCAATTTCAACTACTTTATTAAGTGCATTACCAAGAGCCGTATAATCGCTTTCAAGAATGCCGTTTGCACGCACCGCTCCGCCGCCGATTACCAGGTGGATTGCACCTGCTTCTGATGCGAATTGTGCTACACTTTCGATTTTTATTAATTCTTCTTCTAAAATATCAGGGAAAATAAAATTCCCGCCTGTATATACACCAACCAAAGATAAAGAATGGTCATTCATTAATTTTAAAAATTCTTCTTTTTTATCTTTATATTGCATCAGGTTTCCATCGAAGATTTCAAAGCCGTCATAGCCAGCTTCCGCAATGTCCTTTAATGCTTCTTCCGTTGATCCATAGGCAAGGTAGTAATTATCCTTCACACAAGTCACACCTGCCGGATGACCAACTACGCCGCCCCAAGTATTTGTTTGATAACCTAATTTCATTTGATTACCTCCATATCTTTTGGAATTTAGTGTGCCATATTTCATCCTATAAAAACCGAAGCAACTCACCTTCAATTATAGTAATCGATTACATTTTCGCTAAAATTATTACTCTTCACCTTCAATAATATTAATATTTAATCAAAGTAATAAAAAACCTTAATGTAATCCATTACATTTTTGTTTACAGATGAAATGCTGTTTCCTATAAGAAAGTAATGATGTATCCCTATCTATTACTAGTCCTCACTATCATCTGACAAGAAAATAGATGTTGTATCGCTTACATGAATTATTGTAATCGATTACACCTAAATTTGCAACAACTAAATTTCGATTGTCACAATTTGTTCACGATAAGTGTAGGAGGAAAGGAAATTGTAAATATAGTTCCCTTTCCTTGCGAACTATCAACATGTATGGATCCGCCTAATCGCTCAATAATTTCTTTACATACACTTAAACCTAATCCAGTCCCCTTTTCTTTTGTTGAGAAAAAAGGGATATACAACATCGCCCTTGCTTCTTCTGACATCCCACATCCATTATCCTTGATGACGATTGTGGCAAATTCATTTTGAACAGACGCAGATAGATAGATTTCTCTTTCATGCTGATCGTCAATTGCTTCCATGGCATTCTTCATCAAATTCATGATTACTTGTTTTAATTGGTTAGTTGGGATATTCAGTACAACGTCATCATCGGCAGTGGAAGTAGAGAGTCGGATATTCCTTAATATTGCTTCACCTTCATAGAGCATGGCCATCTCTTTGATCAGTTTATTCAGGGATGTTTTTTGTGCCAAAGGATGTTGTGGCTTTCCTGCATCCAAAAATTCATTAATGATTTGATTTACACGATCAAGTTCTTCTATCATCACATCCGCATAATATTCCTTGCCTATTTCCTTCAAATCGGGCTTTAGTAACTGAATAAAACCTTTTATGGTCGTCAATGGGTTACGGATTTCATGAGCGATACTAACTGCCAGCTTTTCAAGATGTTGACGATGGGCCATATCTAACGCTGCCAACTTACAGACTTGCAACGGAGCCACCATCAACTCGAAGGTTTACACCATTAATAAAAGAAGCCTTTGCGGATGCAAGGTACACAACAGCTGAAGCAACTTCCTCCACCGTCCCTGGCCGTTTCAC
The DNA here is from genome assembly GCF_002585305.1 of Bacillus sp. AFS037270. The sequence continues at coordinate 69,038 of NZ_NUNF01000038.1, forward strand.
TTCAACATGCGGACGATTTTCCTTAAGAAATTGCTGGATAGCTTCATCATAACTGATGTTCAGCTTTTTGGCATTATCCTTCAACAGGTCCTCAAGCATAGGTGTCATGATAAACGCAGGCGATACCGTATTGACAAGTATTCCTTCTGCGGCATATGCCTTGGATAAGCTTTTTGTAAAATTAATCAGTGCTGCTTTAGAAGCATTGTAATGAGGCATGAATGCGTCTGGTTGAATGCCGGATTCTGATGAAATGTTAATAATGCGGCCAAATCCTGTTCTTTTCATAAAAGGAATAATTGCTTTAGTTACACGTACAGTTCCAAAAAGATTGACGTCAAAAATATGCTGCCATTCGTCTATATCCAATGATTCAAAGTCATCAAATCCACTTGCAATCCCCGCATTATTAACGAGGATGTCGACGGTTTTAAAACGATCAATAGCAGAAGCAACAAGATGGTCGACGTCTGCTCGTTTCGTTAAATCGGCTTGAATAGCAAGAACACGTCCTCCGGTTTTTTCGATTTCAGCGGACGCCTCATTTAACGCTTCCGCGCCGCGTGCACAAATTACAACGTTGGCACCTTCTTCCGCAAACGCCATGGCAATTGCTTTCCCAATACCTTTACTGCTGCCAGTCACAAGTGCGGTTTTATTTTTTAATTCCAGATTCATTTTTTCATCCATTCCTTTCTATACTAACCTGATAAGATTGTAGTTACCAAATAAGGATTAACTCTAGCTGATACACAGCTCGGAGTTAATCCTTATGTATGTCCAATATTAATTTTTCACTGAAGCCTCAAATAATTCTGCATGGATAGGTTCAGCAACAATGGGTTGAACAGCTTTTATGAATCTTTTAAAGTGAGGGGTTTCCTCATGCAGTTGAATCGCTTCTTCATCCTTCCATTTCTCAACAAAGATAAAGCCGTTCGCCTCTTCCGGATTTTCATAATATTGATAACTAATATTTCCGGACTCCGCTTGAGACGGTTTTGTTACAAGCCTTGCCTCTTCCAAGAATATTTCACGATAAGGCGCATTTACCTTTATGCTTGCATGAATGATAATCATGGTACATCCCCCTTAATTGTTGATGGTATTTCTAAAAAACTAACCTGCGTGTTTTTCTAATACGATTTCGTTTTTATTATTTTCTTCGGAAGGAAGCTTCATAAACTTCATTAGATAAGCACCAAGGAAATACGTGCCCGCAAAGATCCAAATAACCCCTTTTGCACCGATAAGTCCGATAAATAACCCAACAATTGCCGGTGCGATAAAGTAGGACATCCCTGCACCAAAACTTACTATCGCCATCGCAGACCCTTTATTTTCAGGAGCCAGCGATGCTACAAGAGCTGAAAGTGGGACGAAACCACAAAGAGTAATCCCCATTAGAATACCGACAATATTCAAGGCTAAGAAACTGCTGCCAAAAACCTGCGGCGTGTAAAGCATAACTAATAACATGACACCCATGCCGAAGCTGCCAAGCCATTGAATCGTTTTTTGCCAGCCTAACCATTTATCACTGATGTAAGGAATGATTAGGTTAAAGATGATATTTGCAAACCACATGGTTCCCCACATTTGCAGAAACTGTTCAGTGGTGAATCCATAATTCGACTTCAAGTACATCGGGAAAAAGATTGGCAGTGAACCGATCCCCGTCGAATTGATAATCCGGACCACTCCTCCGAGCGCCACTTTCGGCTGTTCGATACAAATGGTGAATCCACTCATTAAGCTCTTGAGCTTTTCCTTCGGATTTCCCTTTTGTTCTTTTCTTACATCACCTTTTACTACAATAAGACCAACAATTCCTCCGACTAATACCCATGCTACAGCACTCCACAATAACCCGATATATCCAATCTTCGGAAGCATGTAAGCAGGGAAATAACTTCCTACAACATAAAGTCCGCCGCTCCACGCTGCCCAGAACAAACCTACAGCTGTTGCCAAAATCCGCTCTGGACTGCGATAAGTAACCCACACTAAGAAAGAGTAGCAGAATAAAGGATAACCTAAACCACGAATCCCATAAGTAGGGAGCATAATAGCAAAATTGTTTAACTTTAAACCATATTCAATAAATAGAACCTGACCGATTAACCAAGTAACAAGACCGATAACCATTACTCTCCTGGGTCCCCACATCTCGGTGAGTACACCTGAAAAGTAAGATGCAATTGCCAACACAGCACCATATACAGCAAATAGAGTCGCGGATTGTTGAACGGTCAATCCCTTTTCAATCAGATATGGAGACAACCATGCGTGCTCGAGACCGTCACCGGCCATAAAAATTAACGTTGCAACAAATCCCCAAACGACTCCCATTGGAAGTCCGCCTAAAGTACGTTCTTGACCTACAAGCGTTTTCATTTTTAACACCTCTATTTTTATTAATTGGGTGCGGGGGGACGGTTCCTTAAGCCCACCACATTTCCGATACTTGCTCTTTAAACAAAGTTCCTTTTAACAGTGTGATTGCTTTCATTAAGCCTTCATCGATAGAAGCCAACATATCTTCATGTTCAATGGAAACCACGTAATCATACCCTACTGCACGAAGTGTACTGATCATATCTTTCCACATTTTTTCGTTATGGCCATAGCCAACTGAGCGGAAGGTCCATGAGCGATCCAATACTTGACTGTAATGCTTCGTATCGAGAACACCATTCACCTTGATATTGGCTTGGTCTAAATAGGTATCTTTTGCATGGAAATGGAAGATCGCATTTTCACGGCCTAATTTTTTAATGGCCTCAACTGGATCAATTCCTTGCCATACCAAATGACTTGGGTCAAAGTTAGCTCCGATGTTCGGTCCTGCATGTTCTCTTAGTTTTAGTAATGTTTCCGGATTATAGACAACAAAGCCTGGATGCATTTCGAAAGCAATTTGGTGAATCCCATGCTGTTCAGCGAATTTTGCCTCTTCTTTCCAGTACGGAATAACCACATCATTCCATTGCCACTCTAAAACTTCTGTATATTCAGAAGGCCAAGAGCAGGTCACCCAATTTGGAAACTTGGCACCCGGATGATCCCCTGGACATCCAGCAAAACCATTGATAACTGGTACCTCTAACTGTTCAGCCAGTAAAACCGTTTTTCTCCATACATCATGCGCCTCTTTGGCAGCCTTTACATTAGGATGTAGAGGGTTGCCATGGCAGCTTAGTCCGCTGATGGTTAGTCCCCTGCTTTCAATCGCCTGTCGGAACAATTTGATTTTATCTGGATTCCCTAACAATTCATCGGGATTACAATGACTGTTCCCTGGATAGTTACCGGTCCCTAACTCAATGGTCTCTACTCCCATTTGGGCTAATTTATCTAACATGGCTTCGAAAGGAAGATTTTGATATAGAACAGTAAATACACCTAGTTTCACACTAAAACCTCCTTATTCATCTGAACTTTCACCCATTTTTGCTGCTCATGGCTTTCCAGAATGGCATCCGTAATCGCCATTGAAATATGACCGTCTTCAAATGTGGCGAAATTCGGTTTATCCTGGAGCGGATCTTTGCCTTCACGAATGAACGTATAAACATTGAACATCATATTTTTCAGAGCATCAGGCCAGCCTTCATTATGTCCACCAGGATGATGGATGGCTGATTTTGCTTCCGGTGAGAAGAGTGCTGGATCGGCAAGCAGGATTTCATTCGGCTTATCCCTGTGCCCCATCCATAATTTTTCAGGCTCTTCTTGGTTCCAATATACAGAACTCTTGCTGCCATTAATCTCAAAGCTTAGTCGATTTTTTCGGCCTGCACTTACTTGTGAAACAGTGAAGACTCCTCTTGATCCATCTTCAAAACGAACTAGTACGGATGCATAGTCTTCTGTATTGATTGAAACATCTTCATATTCTAAATCTTCAGTACTTTGTGTGCTGAAAGTGGCCACACTTCCAATTGCTTTCTTTCTAACTGGAATGACCGTTGCTAAATCAGCAAATACTTCTACAATCTTTTTACCGGTAACAAATTGAACGGTGTCACACCAATGAGACCCGATATCTGCTACTGCGCGAGATTTTCCGCCGACTTCCGGTGCTAAACGCCAGTTAAAATCCGTTTCATATAGTAACCAATCCTGCAAATAGCTTCCGTGAACCAAATTCACTTTCCCAAGGTCACCGTTAGCAATTTTAGCTCGCAGGTTTTGCACACTCGCATGCTGTCTGTAATTAAAGTTCACACCATGTACAACACCCTGTTTTTGAGCCAATGCCAACAATTCCGCTGATTCTTCACTATTCATCGCAAGCGGTTTCTCTGAGATCACATGTTTACCTGCTAAAATAATTTCTTTATTGATCGCAAAGTGCACATGGTTTGGGGTACAATTATGAACTACCTGAATTTCGCTGTCACGCAGCATTTCACGGTAATCTCCGTATGCTTTCGGAATTCCAAGTTCAGCTGCCTTTCTTTCCGCTTGTTCTTGACTCGTCTCGGCTAATGCTACGACTTCCACGAATCCAAGTCTTCTGATTGCTTCAATATGTGTCGGGCCAATGAAACCTGTCCCGATGATTCCTACTTTTATTTTTTCCATTTGTTTTCCGTCCTCCAATCGAACTTTTCGATTCACCCAAGAATGAGTAGAAGTCATTTGGTGTAATCGATTACACTACCTTGCAAAAAAATATGTGTTTAGTCCTAGTAAATAAATAATTTACCTATCCTTCAAACTTCTATAAATGTAATGGATTACATTTTCGTCGAAAAAAATTTGAATTTATTCATACATTTAAATTAAGAAATAACCTTTCAGAATAAAATACCTTTTCAATTAGCACTAAAATATTTTACTCTTTTTTTCGACACCCTTATTGTAATCGATTACAGTATAGAATTCAATATTTTTTTTAAAACTTCCTCGATTCTTTTTTAATCAGAATGATAAAAACTGTTCTGGAACCAATAGAATCGCTGGTCCCCTAATAATGATAAAAAGGGAGTGAACCATTATTAAGTTCACTCCCCTTTTGTTTTTCATTATTTTAATTCTAACAGGAATAAGCTAAACTACTCTTCTATGGTAAGTTCTTTGCATGATTCACGGACAATGAGTTTATCAGGAAGAATAAATTGATCTTTCTCTATTTCTTCATCTTTAATTAATTTTAACAGTAAACGCATCGCTTTTTGACCCATATCAAACGTTGGTTGTGCCACGGTTGTTAGAGCAGGTTCAAAAATTGATGCAAATTGAATATCATCAAAGCCAACAACAGATAAATCTTCTGGAACTCTTAAACCTTTAGATTTAGCGGCTTTAATGGCACCCATAGCCATTTCATCATTACCGGCAAAAAGGGCTGTAGGAGGATTCTCTAGTGACAAAAATTTCATCATTAAATTAAATCCACTTTCAAAAGAGAATTCGCCTTCCTGTACAAAACTTGGATCCACAGACAGGCCGTGTTGCGCCATAGCTTGATGAAACCCCCTACATCGATCTCGTCCAACGACAATATTCAAGGGTCCGGAAATATGTCCAATTCTCTTGTGGTTTAAGCTAATTAAATATTCGGTTGCCTTTCTTGCACTGCTAACATTATCAATGGAGACCGTAGGCAGCTTGGAACCCTCATAGTATTCACACGCCAATACTACAGGGTAATCCTGGGATAAATCTTCTAATATTTTTTGATCGGTCCTTGCCGTTAATAATATCAACCCATCTGCTTTTTTCTGACCTAATATCGTTAAAAAACTAGTTTCGCTTTCGACATCGTTTCGCGCATCTCCTAGAAGTACTTGATATCCGTTTTCGATGGCAACGGATTCAATTCCGCGCAGCACCGCAGAAAAGAAAGTATTGGTTATATCAGGAACCACCACAAGAATTGTTTTGGTTTCAGATCTTCTTAATTGTCTTGCCAGCATATTAGGCTGGTAATTTAATTCTTTTATGGCTTCTAAAACTTTTTCAGCTGTTTCTTTTTTTACAGTCCCTGCATTACTTATGACTCGGGATACTGTGGCCGTTGAAACATTTGCCATTTTTGCAACATCCGCAATTCTGACCATGTATTGCTTTCCCCTTCAATGTTCGTTTACATTTATTGTAATCGATTACATTGAGAATTACAATAATTTTCGTAAATCAGCCATAAAACGGTATCATTTAAAAACATTTTTCTCCAACAACCTGAAATTAAATGTAAATCAGCCTATAAAAATTGGGCTTGCACAACATAAACATCTGCATTGTATAAAAAATTCGCGATTAGACCCTACTAAGGGTAAGGTGGTTTCATTATCAATGTTTTAAAAAAACATGTAAAAGGCGGTAGTTATACAATGACTAAATTCCTGCTCTTTTTCTTATTCTTTGGGTTAAGTATAGCATTTGCTTTCCTAATTGATCTCCTGATGGGAGTAAAAGTTTCCCTGGCCATGAGTAATTATAAAAGAACCTTCTCTTTTATGACATTACCTGAATACCTCATTTCGTTCGCCTTTCTACTTACCATGATCATTCCGCCCATTTTATCTTTTTTTTAAAAAAAGAGAGACACAAGGAAGGCATGATTTTTACTTGTTCGGTTTTTAGTTATGATATCAGTTTGTTGCTAACTGAATCGTTTCCGAATCAAATCAACAAAAAATCGGCAATATGTAACGGATAATAAATGCCCCTTCTTCGAGATGTTCGATCGCATTGATCGCAATGAGGATCGAAAGGAAAAGGATGATAATCCCTGTTGGTAATACGAGTTTATTGGGCTTCTCTATTTTGAATAAATGGGCCGCAACATTGATTGCGGCAAAACAATAGATCGAGATTTTAAAAAAAAGCCAATAATTAATGCAAGAATGACAATCGGATCCAAACGTTGCAGAAAATCAGCGATGTTAACTTTACTAATTGTTACAAACAAAGGAAATGTAGCCCGGCTGTACATATCCGCCTCGTGTACCGCCGACAATCGCTTGTGTCCAACCGTTAACTAGGATCACTTTATCACCAGACAAAATCGATAATATTAATCCATTCCAATCCTTAACCACTTTTACTTCTCCGATGGTCAAAGCATTATCTTTTATAAAATCAAAAATGTTTTTTTCCGGTATTCTGTTTATGTGTGTCTCATCAATAGAATCAATCATCAAGGAACGCATAACAAATTCACTAACCATATTCTGATCGGCTAAGCCAGATGTATAGATTGCTGCAATTATCGCCTTCGGGTTTCCCATCTCGAATTCCCGAATCACAATATCAGGACTGTTTCCCACCTCTTGCCTGAGCTGCTGGAGGTTGTCTTTTAGATGATGATGAAGGGAAAGTCCACCATTTTCCCTCGATATTTCTTTATCTATACTATGTTTTTTTGCTTCCTTTTTTTATCAAATAAACACCTATGAAACTACTCCAAATGGCTGCTTCGATTTTGTATTCTTTTAAAATTTGAAACAGCTTCATTTATTTCAGATGGACAAATTGAACGTACAAACCTTTCCATTTAATCAGGGTTAAAATGATTAGAAAAAGAGGGGGAATTGTTTAATGAATATAGATAGTGGTTTGAAGAAAATCTAATGGCTTTTTCATTCCATAAGTATTCAATATGTCAAAGGATCTTTACCTGGGTAATCAAAAACTCCTAGACCACATATAAATCGAGACTAGGAGAGATGCAACCGCTAATATAGGAAAGGAAGTGTACCAAAATCCTTATTTAAAACTGACGGTGCCTCAAAAAAATATCCCAAGTAGTAGATTGCTACTTGGGACACTAATTTTAGTTGTATTATAAATTTTATTATTTAAAATTTTCCTTTGTATCTAGTGCCCAGTTTACATAAGCGGCCCTCATATCAACATTTTTCTTATCAACAACTACAGTAGGCACATTCTGAATCTTATCAATAGAGTATCCAAGAACTTGATGCATAAAAACGTTTTTAATTAGTTCACGGCCCATATCAACAGTACCAACATCAACAGTAGCAGTCAGTTCGCCTTGACGAATGGAATCAAAACCGGAATTAAGGCCGTCTGCACCAATAACCATGATGCCTTTCTTACCATCCCATAGTTTTAAGCCGCGTGATTTAACTGCCTGTACCGCACCTAAAGCCATTTCCTCATTCTCTCCATAGATTAAATCGACTTTCGGATTGGATTGTAACAAGTTCTCTGCTGCACTCATCCCTTTATCTCGAACATAATCACCGCGTTGTTCTGCTACAATTTTCATACCTGGATATTCTGAAATTGCCTCTTCGAAACCTTTTTTACGTGAAGTAGCCCAGTATCCAGGTACACCCCAAATTAGTACAATATTTCCTTTTCCTTTCAACTTCTCAGCGGCATATTTGCCAACCTGGTATCCTGATTGGAACTCGTTGTTATAAGTGATTGCTGCAGTCGCTTTTAAATCCTTTTCATTCCACAATTCTGCTGGATAATTAAACAAATAAATCTCCGTTCCCTTTTTACGTGCCTTTTCATAGACGGCGTTCATGGAATCAAAATCGCCTCCAGAACACACTAATATTGCATCAAATCCTAGTGAAGTCCAGTTTTCAATTGTAGCCACTTGTCTCTCAACGGAAGAAAAATCATCCGGTGCAGCCACTTCAAACTCGAAATTAACTCCAAAACGATCATGAATTTCATTCATCATGGTGTAGGCACTATGGATAAAAATATCATAATGTTCAGAAGCAGCAGGTGGTGCAAATCCAATTTTAAGTGTCTTTCCTTGCGCTTGTTCCTTCACAAATTTTTCAAAATTGCTATCTCCCCATTGATAGACGTTTCCAGAAGATTTTTGTCCTTGAGATGACGAAGTCTCTTGACTATTACTGCAACCTGACAATATCAATCCTACAATAGAGAAAAGTAGAATACTTAACTTGATTTTTTTTAACATGATTTAACCCCCTTAAATTTAAGATCAATAGTTTTGCATGAACAGGCTAACATTTTTAAGTCACCCTGCTTAATTATTTTTTTTAAAATCTCCATGTCTAAGAATTTTTTAATTTGCCTTTGAAGTAACCCGTTAAAACCGGTACTGTGGCTGCCAGTAGAATAATAAAACCTACCACGATCGTCTCCCAAAACGGATCAACATTCAGAAGATTCATAGCATTTTTAATCAGATATAAAATGACGGCTCCAATTGCTGTTCCAATTAAGGTTCCTTTACCTCCATTTAAAGCTGTTCCTCCAATGATTGCGGCTGCAATGGCTTCTAACTCGTAGCCTCTGCCCATTTCAGGCTGAACTGTAGTAAGGCGGGAAGCCAGCAGAATACCTGCAACAGCAGCGATTAATCCAGAAAGCGCATACACCTTAATGAGAAGCCTATCCACTTTGATACCGGAGATACGAACCGACTCTTCACTACTGCCTAAAGCAAGAATATGCCGGCCAAATTTCATTTTCCGATAGACAACTAGGAGCAGGATTAGTAAAGCGGCCGCTACGATAACTGGGAATTGCACTCCCAAAATGCGGCCATTTCCAATAAACTGAAAACCTTCTGTCATATATGAACGAAAAGGAATGGAACCAGTCCAAACATATAGGACGCCTCTGATAATAATCATCATTGCTAAAGTAGCCATAAAAGGTGATAAATTTAATTTAGTTATGATAATCCCATTTGTAGCACCTATTAAAACACCCAGGAGTAAAGCAGCTGAAATGGCGATGAAAACATTAACCTCCTGATTAAGAAGCCATGCCACCATGCCACCACATATCCCACAAATGGAACCAACTGACAAATCAATTCCACCTGTTGAAAGGACAAAAGTCATACCAAATCCTAATATCATGATGAAGGTAGCCTGTTGTAAAACGTTTAATAGATTTGTAATGGTTAAAAAATGCTCTGAGGCAAATGACATAACTACCATAATTACTGCGAGAACTATGAAGATACCCGTGAGATATCGATCAAATTTCAGCGGGACTCCATAAGAATGATGCTTTTGGATAACTTCCAGACCTTTATTATCCAATTTTGTACCCCTCCTCTGAAGTGTCTATATTGCTTAATTAGCTTTTTCTAGATAGATAACGCTCAATAGCTACTGCAATAATAATGATGATCCCAGTGATGATTAAACGATAAAACTGATCTACCAATAGAAGATCCAAGCCGTTTGCAATAAGTCCAAGAATCAGCGATCCCATCATTACCCCAACCATACTTGCCTTACCACCAAACATACTTGTACCACCGATGGCTGCTGCAGCTATAGCATATAATTCATATCCATTTCCCATTAAAGGCTGTACTGACGTTAGGCGTGAGGTCAGAAGGATACCAGCTACTGATGCCAGTAACCCCGAAAGTGCATAAACACTTATATTGATTCGATCAGTGGACACACCCGATAGGCGCGCTGCTTCTTTATTGGAACCTGTTGCGATAATAAAACGTCCATACTTAGTAAATTTAAAAAGAAAATACAGTAAGAAAAAGAGGACCAATGTGATCAAGAATGGCATTGGAATTCCCAGCACATCTCCCTGGGCAAGAAATACAAATCCTGGAGTAGCAAAACTACTAATTGGTTCCTCTTTAGTTAGTAGAGTTAACAGTCCCCGGGCTATATATAGCATGGCAAAGGTTACTAAAAAGGCTGAAATTTTTAGTTTTGTAATGATTACTCCATTAATGAGACCAATTAGGAATCCTAGAATTAATCCTCCCAAGATCGCAATCCACATATTTAAACCACTCATCATCAGCCAGCCGGTAACCCCGCCAGTGAGTCCTAGAACCGATCCCACTGATAAATCGATACCACCCGTTGAAAGCACAAACATCATTCCAAAAGCAATAATCATGATAAATATTGATTGCACTAATAAGTTAGATATATTATCAAACGTTAAAAAACTTGGGATCATCACTGTCAAAAACAGGGACAATAGGATGAGAATAATGAATACCCCAACTCCATCCAGTTTGAAAAAGGAGAGAAGACTTTGTTTATCTTTAGACGTTTTGCTAGAATTCTCTGCAATCTTAGTATTAATCATCACCTATGTCCTCCTGAAGCGTAGTACATAATGTTCTCCTCTGTAGCCTCTTCACGAGAAAACTCTTTTACAAATTCACCTTTATGCATAACATAGATACGGTCGGAAAGTCCTAAAAGCTCTGGTAGATCAGAAGAGACCATTAAAATGCCTCCGCTATTCTTTACAAACTCTGACATTAAATTGTAAACTTCGACCTTTGCACCTACATCAATACCGATAGTTGGTTCGTCAAAAATCAACACTTTCGGCTTAGAGAAAAGCCACTTAGCTAATATTACTTTTTGCTGGTTTCCACCACTTAACAATCTAACTTTTTGATGTACAGTAGGTGTCTTAATGCCCAGACGTTTTTTATAATCTTCCGCTGTTTCTATTTCTGCTTTTTTCTTTAAAATAAATTTTGCTGAAAGAACACGATTAATAGATGCAAGAGTGATGTTTTTACTTACATCCATTTCTATTAAAGCTCCGTGCAATTTTCGGCTTTCCGGAAGCAGGCCAATCCCAGCCTGAATAGCATCACGCGGGGTTCGGATTCTAGTTTCTTTACCGTTTACTCGGATGCTGCCTGAACTGATTTCGTCAGCACCAATTACTGCCCGGACGGTTTCGGTACGTCCTGAACCAGCAAGCCCGGCAATCCCTACAATTTCCCCTTCCTTAATATGGAAGTTAATGTTTTTCAAAGTTCCTGGCTGGTTTAAATCTGTAACACGTAAGACTTCTTCACCGGTAGGAACTGTTTCCTTTGCAATAAAGTTCGATATCTCACGGCCTACCATCATGGAAACAAGCTGGTCAATATTTGTCTCATTAGAATTGACTGTTGTGATATGCTTGCCGTCACGCATGACATGAAAACGATCAGCAAGTAAGAATAACTCTTTCAGATGATGTGATACGTAAATAATGGATACTCCTTGTTCCTTAAGCGCCCGAATGAAATCAAATAAAACTTCACGTTCGTGTTCCGCAAGAGCTGCGGTTGGTTCATCCATAATGACAACTGAAGCGCTAATTGAAAGTGCCTTGGCAATCTCGATGACCCGATTTTTCAGAGCACCAAGTTCCATTACTGGTTTTTTTAGATCTTCTATAGTAGAAAAGAAGTTTCGATAAAGTTTTTCTGTCTCTTGGTACATTTCTTTTTCAGCTAAAATCTTCACTGCACCGCCAAGATAAGATTTATAAATTTCTCGTCCGAGATATACATTCTCAACTGCAGTTAAATGAGGAGCTAGTGTGGGTTCTTGAAATATTGTACTAATACCAAGTTCCTGAGCATGTCTAGCATCCTTTATTTCTACAGATTTCCCCAGAACTTTGATTTCTCCACTATCCTTCTGATATAAACCAGATAAAATCTTAATTAAAGTAGACTTACCAGCACCATTTTCTCCTACCAGGGCTAGAACTTCTCCTTTTCGTACATCTAGTGAAACGTTATCAAGTGCCTTTACACCAGGGAATTCCTTTGTGATTCCGGTCAACGAAATCAGCACGCTATCATCTTCTACTACCATTTGTTGTCCTCCATTCCTATATAATCTACTTACGCATTGATAGTAGTAAGCTAGTTTGTAATTCGTAAAATAACTAGCAAGTGAATAGTAGTAAAGACCTAGAAATTATAGAAAAAAATTTTACAGAGATCTAGATTGTAAACGATTTCAAAATCATTTGGTTTTCTCCAACTAGATAAACAAATAGTAAACTTCTTGCAAGGTTTCTTACTTTGAACTTACGTAGCTGGCAGTATACAACCCTCTATAATCTTTTTTATTACACCACCCGCAAAATGGATGTTCATCCATCAGCCCCACTTTGCGGGAGTCTACTATTATAAAACCTTTGACGTGAGTACGTTTTTGTAAGTTCTATGATTTATTTAGCTCTCATATTAAGCTTGTTGTAAGTTCTTCTTTGCTGCTTCCACTCTTCCGAACAGTTCGTAACTAGTGATAACGTCTCCGTAGTTCATTTGGATATTTCTTAAAAATTCCCAATGTTGTCCATAGCCTTGTGGTGTATCATCTGTATGGAAGCTAGGCACTGCTGCCGCACAGTCCGCAAGCACGACTACCTTGTAATTTTGATTCCATGCGTCGATTGTCGTCGTAATTACGCAGTTAGCAGTTGAGATACCAGCGATTACAAGAGTATCTGAGCCATTTTCTCTCATGAATTCCCCTAGTGCCGTACTTTGGAAGGCGCTGAAACGGCTTCTTCTTACAACCGGTTCTCCTTCCCTTGGCTCAAGCGTACCGGAAAAACTGTCGGTCTGAGGATTGCCCCAGCTTGCTGGTGACTCAGGAGTTCCACAGTTTAATGCTGGCCATTTTAAAGCACAGATTCCTTTGTCATGCCCATCAGGACGAAGTCCCCACTGTGAAAATACGATTTGGCTGCCTTCCTGACGGAAACGTTCAAGGACTTTTTCAACCGGTGCAATAACGTCTTGACCGCTAGGAGCGCCACCTACACTCGGAATATATAACGCGCCTTCTGGATCGTTACACATCGGTTGCATATCCAATACAAGCAACGTAGTTTTCTTCGGATCAATCTCCTTTGCAATCATGGAACTTCTATCAATTACCTTATCAATATTTTCGTATGTGAATTTTAGAGACATTCGAATTCCTCCTTAAATTTTGGTTTTTTTCAATTAATATATAGCAAATCGAATCTTAAAGATCTTTGATCGCTTCAAGTGCTGCTTGTGCACATTCAACGTCCTGCTCTGGTGAACCGCCAGAGACACCAATACCGCCAACCAGCTGGCCTTCAAGAAAAATGGGTAGGCCTCCACCTAAAATGGTCATTTTGTCAACTTGCAATAGTCCTTGTAGTACTGCCGGATTATCTTTAATCGCTTCGTACCAATCAGCTGTAGGCATTCCAAATCCAAGTGCGGCATAAGCTTTCGTTTGGGCGATTTGAGCTGGAAGAATATTCGCACCATCCATTTTAATAAATCCGGATAAGTTCCCGCCGTCATCAACAATGGCAATGTTTTGTTTTATTCCCAACTCTTTAGCCTTACTAATAGCCAAATCGAACATTTTAAGAACCAACTCTTGCGGCAAAACCGCTTTTTTCGGTATAGATAATACAGCCATTTTTTTTCAATCCCTTCATTTTGTAAATTTTAATAATTTAATAGAATATATAATTGATACATTTATTTACGAATTAAAAAGTTCCGTTAATCCAACTTCTCTTTATTTTCGAGCAGTCATGGTACTCTTTGGTTCCCTATCTGCAAGGACGGGTAACGTTCATGCACTTTAGGATCGTGGGCAGGCAGTACGATAGCCTCCATCCCGCGTATCAGATCCATTGCGGCTACTACATTTTCGAAGCTGTAATAGTAACCAATGGGGATATTTGCTTCCAGGTTTTCGTACATGTAGATCTCATCACCGGGAATAATGACGGTACCCTGCGTGGTCTCTACAGTCACTATTTGGTGGCCGGGGCTGTGGCCGCCGGTCCAGATGACTCGGATACCCGGTAATACCTCTGCTTCACCCTCTACTAACTGAAGGCGTTCCCACGCCTCGTCCACCAGCCAGCCGAACACTTCACGCGGGAAGCCCACCTGGGGAGCGTAGCGCTTATTTTCAGGACTTAGATTATAGTGCCACTCGCGACGGTTGATGATGATTCGAGCATTCGGGAAGAGGCGAGCATTTATATAGTGGTCAAAATGTAAGTGCGTTAGTATTAACATATCTACGTCCTCGAGCGCCACACCTGCATCTCTCAGCAGCTCCTCCGTTGTTCGACTTGGAGCGGAAACGAAGGACCTCTCCTGTTCTTCGGTCAAATAGTCTTCTAAGTTATCTATCCCGGTATCGATAAGAATGGTATGTCCTCTGCCTCTTACAAGATAGAAGTTTTGCACGATCTTGACCGGATCGTGTCGACCGAAAGCGTGCAGATAAATGACGGTACCCGGTGCGACCCACTCCCCATTGTTCAAGATGTTGACGGTGTACATAAACTTAGTTCACCCTTTCTGATGTTTTGCTGCACTTTTTCAACCGTCGTCAATGACTAACGAGCGAGTTCGTAAAGTCTATACCTCTCCTCCGCGTCTGCTGCTAGCTCTATACCCAAACCCGGTCCTTCAGGCGCGCTGACGTAACCGTCTTTCAAGAGTATAGGTTCTTTCAGCATTCCTTCCCAACCAGGGCCACCATAGGCATCATACTCGATCAATGGGGCATTAGGGCATGACAAAATCAGATGCAGACCCGCAGCTAAGCCGACACCCATTCCGGACGAACAGGCAATATGAGGGACGCAGGTAATGTTCCAAGCACTGGCCATGTCAGCTACACGCTTAGCCTCAGAGATGCCGCCAACGCTCACACAGTCAGGTTGGAGCACGTCGAACGCTTTTGGCTCGAGAAGGTCTATATATTCGTAACGAGAGAGCATGGATTCGCCACCAGATAACTGCATATTGACGCGTTCGGATAACCAGCGATGTTCGTGGATGTATTGACTTAAGCTTCTGGACCTGATCGGCTCCTCTAGCCAAACGACGCCAAGTTCCTCAAACACACGAGCCATCCTGAGAGCAGTCCTCCGATCATACGCCATGTTAGCGTCCACCATCAGATCCACCTTATCTCCTACCGCCTTCCGCACTCCAGATACAATAGCCTCGTCGGTCTCCAATCCTAGTCCAACCCTTAACTTCAATGCCGTATAGCCATCCTCAACCGCTTTCACACACTCCGGCACGATTTCCTCAGGTCCTTTCAGACTCGGTGCAAAGTAAGCTCTCACTTTCGTTTTGGCCGCCCCTAGGAGCTTATAAATAGGCTGATTGGTGATCTTACCGAACAGATCCCATAGTGCAATATCAACACCACTTAAGGCATAAGTCTCAATACCACGTCGTCCCCACATATGGGTGGCACTAAACATTCGCTCCCAAAGCATAGCGATTTGTGTAGGATCCTCACCGATAAGTAGGGGGGCAAGTCTCTCATTGATGATGGGGCCGACTGTCGAAAAGTACTCTGCCGAGAACCCCGCCTCCCCTATTCCGTATAAACCCTCATCGGTGGAGACCTGTACAATAATACCTCCCTTTACGTTGACTTCCATGGCTCCCCAACGTAGAGGCTGATCAAGCTTTACACCTAGCGGGAATGCCCTTACATTAGTAATCTTCATTTCTATTCCCCTTTCCTTTCCTTAAGATGAGGGATTAAATCAGCCCAATCATAATCTTCTACGTAATACTCTTTAACGTTGTATTTTAAGGTATTGGTATCAGCCAATGATTTAGGTCCAGGGAAGCCGATCACTTTCCAACCAACGTAATCCTTGTTACCCCCGTATACCGGGTCGCAATAGTATCCTTGACGAGTGTGCAGAACCAAAGCACTGAAGAAGTCTAATCCCTCGTCAAACGTACCTTGGAGAAAAGTATTATGCTCACCCGAAGTATCAAATTTCATATGTTCCGGCTTCGGCCTTCCTGAAAGCTCAACCAGAACTCCATCCTGCTGTTCTTCACTTGAATTCTTAAAAGTAGAACCGTACTTCTTATGCGAGATTTCGTCTAGCTTTTGGATCCCCTGACGATAGGTCTCCTGCATATCTGCCATACGTTCTCGCCAAGCTTCTACCTCTTTGCCTGCAATCTTCAGAAATCCTCTACCGTCTGCTGACGCATAAATGTAGTCTATACTCGAAAGGTAACGGTCTATAAATCGAACAACGCCAGCCTCTCGGGCTCCAGGATCATGATCTGTTGGTATAATCCGAGCTGTCGCCTCTTCGATTGTTTCCCACTCATGTTGGGAAAAAAATAAGCGAGTGTCTGACTCTTGATCTACTGGAGAATTTATAACCGGCCAATCTGCTTTGCTTGTCATAAGAAACACCCTCCTTTTGGTAAAATAGCTCCGGGAGATTACTTCACTTTAAAGCCATTTTTTGATATATTTATATTGGATAACCCTGACTATAAGTTACTAACAAGGCACTTTAATATGTTAAATCTATACATAAAATATAATTTACTTCTTAAATACCCCACTGCACTTGTTATTCGACATATTGTGCTTGACGTCCCTTGGCATGAACTTCAGCGATATAATCACAGACCCTCCAAGCATTAGCCATCATTGTTAGTGTAGGATTAACCCCTAAGGATGTAGGGAAACTACTTCCATCTAGTATGTAGAGGTTATCAACATCGTGTGCCTGGCACCACTTGTTCAAAACACTCTTAGATGGATCGTTACCCATTCTAGCAGTACCATGTTGGTGACAGGTATTACCGGTTAATTCATTTTCGGGAATTACCTTGATGGTCTTCGTCGCTCCAGCTGCCTCGAGGATTTCAACGTTTTTGTTTATCATCCACTTCGCCATGTCAATGTCGTTCGCGTGTGGTTTATATGTGATTCTCGCAACAGGTAAACCCCAGGCATCCTTGACATCGGGATCAAGGTCCACTTTGTTAGATTCTTGAGGCAGATCTTGAAGGATAATACCAATTTTCATTGAGTGGTTGTAGAAGTCGCGATCAGCATCCTTCATGGCTATCCCCCACTCTGGTCTGTCAGGACAAACCCAGTTTATAGGGTGTCCAACTTGTGAAGAAGAGGTAATACAACCGCCGATGTATCCCCTTTTCTCATCAGTCTCGTAGAACTGCATCGAGCCTGCGCTGATGTAGTGGCCAGCAAAACCGTGAAGAGGATCATGGAAATCCTTGTCAAAAATGCCTGTTGCGAACGCGTATTCATGGAATGTTGCGTACTTTCCAACCAGTCCACTGCTATTCGCCAAGCCGTCTGGGAATAAGTTAGACTTCGACATAAGTAACAACCTCGATGATTCTATAGCTCCAGGACATAAAATAACGATGTTAGCCTCCTGTTCAACCTCGTGACCATCTGAATCGATGTAGATTACTCCCTTAGCATGACCCTCTTTATTTACGGTTATCTCACGAATCATACAACCTGTTCGCAATTCGCAATTTCCTGTAGCTAAAGCTTCAGGTATAAAGCTAGTTAGCGTGCTTGAACGTGTGGTTCCCGGATCACCGTACTGATTCCAAAATCCCGTGAAGTTTGCTGGAGTTCTTCCCCGATATGGCTTCGAAATTGAAGCATGTGGAATAGGAAACGCATTTACCCCTAGCTTCTCAGCACCCTCGTAAAATTTCTTCCCAAACTTGGTAGGTGGCAAAGGCGGTGTAGGGTACCCTTTACTCCGTCTTGGTTCATACTTGTTTGCTTCTGCAAGTCCAGATACACCAAACTCCCACTCAACCTTAGTAAGATAGGGCTCAAGGTCATCATAAGTAATAGGCCAATCCGCCAGATCTGCACCTTCAACATCACCATGTAGAGTGTGCATCTGAAAGTCTTGTTCTAATGGACGAGGGACCCAACCTGCCCAGTGAACCGTACCACCGCCTACCATCTGCGGAGTAGGTGAAAACTGGAACGTCCTTGCTTTATCATTTTCATCAGCTCTAACGGTCCTTGGGCTAATCTTCGGGTCCGGCCAAAGATAGTTTCGGTTAAGATATTTAAGTTCATCACCCGAAAAGTTTTCTATCTTCATACGAGGACCTTTCTCTAACACGACGACCTTTAATCCTGCTTCTGAAAGCACTTTTGCGGTGGTTCCACCAGTGGCACCTGCCCCTACGATACACACATCGACCTGATCTGGCTTCTTAATATACGTCATATAGTTGTCTTCCCCTTTCTAGCGGGTTTCCTTCCGCAAAATGGATGGCTTTAACTATTTGTCCATCCATTTTGTGGAGTATATTTTTTTCTTTGTCAAATATTATATTAGGATCAATAGAATGATAGTTTTCTTTCAATACTATTAATCCCTCATAATAATTCGTCCGCACCGATTAAACTTCACTTGCTACAGACACACGTTCTAAGTATCCAACGATTTCACGGGCGAAGGCTGGTAAATCGACAGGTGTTCTGGCCGTAATTACGTTCCCATCACACACTACCTCAGCATCTACCCACTCGCCTCCAGCGTTAACTACATCATCGCGAATTGGCAGGTATCCCGTCGCTTTCCGCCCGCGTACTGCACCCGCAGAAACTAGCATCCATCCACCGTGGCAAATAGCTGCTGTTAGTTTTCCAGACTCGTATGCTCCTCTGACCAAATCAACCATTGATTTATGAAGTCGCATATGATCTGGGGCAAACCCACCAGGAACGATTACAGCGTCAAACTCATCAAAATTCACTTCATCTGCTGATTTGTCAGCATCCATTGGATAACCAAGCTTACTATGATAAGTTGATTTTGTTCCAGAGCCAACAACTACAACCGTTGCCCCCTCCTCTTGCAATCGATATACTGGATACCAGGCTTCCATTTCCTGATAATCGTCTTCGATGAGTAATGCGACTTTCTTACCTTGTAATTTCATTTCGATTTCTCCCTCCATTAATTCCTCTAGTAGTACAATCTATCAATCTTTTATATTAAGCTTGCTGTAAGTTCTTCTTTGCTGCTTCCACTCTTTCGAAAAGTTCGTAACTCGTAATAACGTCCCCGTAGTTCATTTGGATATTTCTTAAAAATTCCCAATGTTGTCCATATCCTAGTGGTGTATCATCAGTATGGAAGCTAGGTACTGCAGCCGCACAGTCTGCAAGCACGACTACCTTATAATTTTGATTCCATGCGTCGATTGTAGTCGTAATGACGCAGTTAGCAGTTGAGATACCAGCAATTACAAGAGTATCCGAGCCATTTTCTCTCATGAATTCCCCTAGTGCAGTACTTTGAAAGGCGCTGAAACGGCTTCTTCTTACAACCGGTTCTCCTTCCCTTGGTTCAAGCGTACCGGAAAAACTGTCCGTCTGAGGATTGCCCCAGCTTGCTGGTGACTCAGGCGTTCCACAGTTTAATGCTGGCCATTTTAAAGCACAGATTCCTTTGTCATGCCCATCAGGACGAAGTCCCCACTGTGAAAATACGATTTGGCTGCCTTCCTGACGGAAACGTTCAAGGACTTTTTCAACCGGTGCAATAACGTCTTGACCGCTAGGAGCGCCTCCCACACTTGGAATATATAACGCACCTTCCGGATCGTTACACATCGGCTGCATATCCAATACAAGCAGTGTTATTTTCTTCGGATCAATCTCCTTTGCAATCATGGAACTTCTATCAATTACCTTATCAATATTTTCGTATGTGAATTTTAAAGACATTTCGAATTCCTCCTCATATTTTTGAATTTTATTTTATTAGGTCATGACTGGCGGTTACATGTCCTTCACCCCCTTTAAAGAGCTCTGCTATTTCAAACTCTACTGCCTCCACATGGTCTTTAGCCGCCTTACGAGCTGCAGAAGGTTTACGAGCTAAGATGGCTTCGGTCAAAATTCGATGGCCCTCATTAGCCTTTTCTCTTCTCCCAGGAAGCTTGATCGTTCGTAAAGAATATTCAATCAGTACATCTTTAAGATTTTCCATTATATTGATAAAGATTTTGTTTTTAGTCGCTCTTGCTATTTCAATATGTAGAGCGACATCTAATTCAACAAAGGCTTCATCCGATAATCTATTATCTTTAAGTTGTTCTAGAATATGGATTAACCCATTGGCAGAACTGGTGGTAATTCTCTCTGCAGCTCGAAAAGCGGTTTCGCTTTCTAGGACAAGCCTTGCCTCAAACAATTCTGGCACTGTGGTTCCCTCTATCACCAGAAGGGATGCCAAGCTCGAACTAATGGTTTCCCGCCCGCTGCTAACAATGGTGCCTACACCATGAACTATACGAACAGACCCTTCAGCTTCAAGACTCTTAAGCGCTTCTCGTATAGAGCTCCGGCTAACACCGAACCGTTCCGCAAGCACTTTTTCTGGAGGCAGTTTATCCCCTACCTTATACTCTCCGCTTTGCAGTATCTCTTGAAGCTTAGCAGCTACATCAAGGGAAACTTTTGATCTTTTAATAGGTTGAATGTATGATGCCATATCACACCTCCTTTATTTTCTGTCGTTTTTATTTTGGCAATTTAGATAATATTAAGAAAATTATCATTAAAAAAATTTAAGTGTTTTAATGTATTCGCTTTCAAAATATTCTCTAACTCTTAAATCTTTCAATAATCAATAAGTAGGTAGCAGTAGTAGATAATGTGATGTAGGTTCTCTGTTGCAGGCAATTTGCTGTAGATGATCTGTGGTGATGTTTCGTTGTCGGTTATCTGTTGTCTGTTGTCTGTTGTAGGTTGTCTGATATCTAATAACAGATTAACCCAGGATGGATGGGTCTGTCAACGAAAAAAATAAAAAAATCTAAATATTTTGTAAATTAATATTTTAGAATTATTTAATGTCTAGTAATAAAAATTGGAAAATCTGAAATAGTGCAATTTTCCCCATTTAAAATTGTTTTTTTAGTATCCTAATATCATGGGTAATTTGATAGTTAGTGAAAATTCCTTGTCTCATATGTTACTTACATGATAACTATCAAACAATTAACAATATTGAGTTAATTACTCAGCTATCTTGCGGTCTTTAAAGATCTTAGTATTTTTGCTAAATATTTCACTAAACTCGATTGAATTTTTTGAAAGTCACTTTTAATGAATTGAACATAAAAAAACCGGGCATAGCCCGGTCCTTTTTGCTTAGCGAAGTTTGTACTCTTGCCTTAACATTTTGCTAGACATTTCATTCTAACTAGCCGTCATGACTGGTAGTCACACATTTTCTCTCTTAAAGAGATCAATTATTTCTAATTCTACCGCTTCCACATGTGCTCTAGCAGCCTTACGTGCTGCTGAAGGTTTACCAGCTAAGATCGCTTCGACCAAAATCCGATGACCCTCATTCGCCCTTTCTCTTCGTCCAGAAAGCTTGATCGTTCGCAATGAATATTCAATCAATACATCCTTAAGATTTTCCATTATACTGATGAAAATTTTGTTTTTTGTCGCTTTTGCAATTTCAATATGGAGAGCGACATCTAATTCAACATAGGCTTCATCTGATAATGTATTGTCATCGAGTTGTTCTAGAATTCTCCTTAATTCATTCGCGGAAGAAGGAGTGACTCTCTCAGCAGCCCGAAACGCAATTTCACTTTCTAAAACCAGTCTTGCCTCGAACAATTCTGGTACTGTGGTACCCTCTATGACAAGAAGCGATGCCAAACTCGAATTAATTGTTTCCCTGCCACTACTACTAGTTACAAATGATCCTACACCATGTACTACACGAACAAATCCTTCAGCTTCAAGACTCTTCATTGCTTCTCGTATGGAGCTCCGGCTGACACCAAAGCGTTCAGAAAGCACTTTTTCCGTAGGAAGTTTATCCCCTACCTTATACTCTCCACCTTGCAGCATCTCCTGAAGCTTGGCTGCGACGGCGAGGGAAACTTTTGTTCTTTTTATAGGTTGAATAGATGTATCCATTATGACACCTCCAAAATTTTCTATCGTTGTAATTCCTTTTTCACACAACAATTTAGGTAATTTAATAACAAATAATTAAAAGTTTAAAGTGATTTTAAAATTTCTCTTTTAATCTTGTTAACGTTAAAAGTTAGATGTCTGTTGTAGGTTGTCTGATATCTAATAACAGACTAAAACACGAAAAACGATCTGTCAAAGAAAAAATTAATAATTCGAAAATATTTAACAACTAAAATTTTGAATTATTATATGATTTGCTGAGGACAAAAAATGTATCTTTCACTTACTGTTTATCATTTAATTAGAATTGAATTTAATATGGAGGTGATTATTTGACTTTGAATTGATGAATTAAGGGATATGTTGATATTATTTTTATCAGTGTATTCTATTTCTGGGGGACAAAGATTATTTATTTTCACAGAAAAAAAGGATAAATAAGACACTTAACAGCGTTCATCTATCCTTTATTTTCTTATATTTATTTTGGCATTTGCTTGAATCTCCAGATTTTCTATCTATTTCATAGCATTCTCGCCTGAAAAAACAACTGACCTTGGTTTAATGCCGAGGTCAGTTGTTACACATTTGCTTCGTAACCGTTTTATTTAAGCCCACCACATATCCGTTAACTGCTCTTTAAACAGGATGTCCTTTAGTAGAGAGATAGCTTTACTTAGCCCCTCATCGTTGGATGCAAGCATGTCTTCATGTTCAATCGAAAGAACATAATCATATCCGACAGAACGGAGTGCACTAACCATATCCTTCCACACTTTTCCATCATGTCCATACCCTACTGAACGGAATGACCATGAACGCTCAAGGATATCGCTATAATGTTTTGTATCTAGGACACCATTAATTTTGATATTGGCTTGATCTAAATAAGTATCCTT
This sequence comes from Bacillus sp. AFS037270, assembly GCF_002585305.1. Next base: position 92,463 of record NZ_NUNF01000038.1, read on the forward strand.
TGCATGGAAATGGAAGATGGCATTTTCCCGGCCTAATTTCTTAATTGCTTCAACAGGATCTATTCCCTGCCAAACAAGGTGGCTAGGGTCGAAATTGGCGCCTATATTTTCCCCAGCGTATTCTCTTAATTTTAATAGTGTTTCAGGATTATAGACTATAAAGCCTGGATGCATTTCAAAAGCTACATTTAAACCATGTGACTTGGCATATTGAGCTTCTTCCTTCCAGTATGGAATAACCACTTGGTTCCATTGATAATTCAGCACATCCAAATATTCAGGCGGCCATGAACATGTAACCCAGTTTGGATTTTTAGCACCCGCATGGTCACCAGGGCAGCCAGAAAAACCATTCACAACCGGTACCCCTAAACGTTCCGCCAACAAAACCGTTTTTCTCCAAACCTCATGAGATCCGTTAGCAAACTTTTTATCGGGATGCAGCGGATTTCCGTGGCAGCTTAAACCACTAATCGTTAACCCTCTGCTTTCTATTGCCTGTAAGAAACCTCTGGCTTTTTCCGGTGACTCCAATAATTCATCCGGATTGCAGTGATGGTTCCCGGGATAATTCCCTGTCCCCAATTCCACTGCTTCTACACCCATCTCAGCTAATTTATCGAGCATGGCTTCGAACGGAAGATTTTGATATAAGACCGTGAAAACTCCTAGCTTCATATAAGTACCTCCTTACCAGCTTGAACCTTCACCCATTTCTGCTGCTGGTTACTTTCCAAGATAGCATCGGTAATACACATGGAAATGTGGCCATCTTCAAATGTAGCAAAATTAGGTTTGTCTGTTTTCAAGCTCTTGCCATCACGAACAAATGAATAGAAATTCAACATCATATTTTTCAATGCATCCGGCCAGCCTTCATTATGGCCGCCAGGGTGGTGGATTGCAGACCTTGCTTCTGGAGTAAACAGGGAAGGATCTGCTAGCAGAATCTCATTTGCCCGATCCCTGTGTCCGATCCATAGCTTTTCTGGCTCCTCTTGATTCCAGAAAACAGAGCTTTGACTGCCATTGATTTCAAAGCTTAATCTATTTTTCCGTCCAGCACTTACCTGGGATACCGTAAATACTCCTCTGGACCCATCTTCAAAACGGACAAGAACGGAAGCATAATCTTCTGTATTGATTGAAACATCTTCATACTCTTGTTCCTCTATATTCTGTGCACTAAACGTAGCAATTGTATTTTTGGCTTTCTTTCTGACAGGAACAACCGTTGCTAAATCAGCGAAAACTTCCACAATTCGCTTTCCTGTTACATATTGTACTGTATCGCACCAATGGGAGCCAATATCGGCAACTGCTCGAGATTTCCCGCCTACTTCTGGGGCGAGACGCCAGTTGAAATCTGTTTCAAACAATAACCAATCTTGCAGATAGCTTCCATGAACCAAGTTCACTTTTCCAAGGTCACCGTTTACAACCATTGCGTGTAAGTTTTGTACACTGGCATGCTGTCTGTAATTAAAGTTCACCCCATGGACAACACCGTGTTTTTCTGCTAGTTCTAGTAATTCTGCCGATTCTTCACTATTCATCGCCAGCGGTTTTTCAGAGATGACATGCTTACCTGCCAAAATAATCTCTTTATTAATGGCAAAATGCAGGTGATTTGGCGTGCAATTGTGCACGACATGGATATCGCGGTCTTGTAGCATTTCACGATAATTGCCATAGGCTTTTGGAATCCCGAGTTCGGCAGCTTTTTTTTCTGCTGCTTCCTGACTGGTTTCCGCTAATGCAACTACTTCTACAAATCCCAGTCTTCTGATCGCCTCAATGTGGGTTGGTCCAATAAAACCTGTTCCGATGATTCCAACCTTTATCTTTTCCATTTATTGTGTGATCTCCTCTCGCTTTTCAGCTGCCAGTACATCTTCGATATAAACCTTTTCTCCTGTTTTTGTTGACTGAACAGCTCCTAAAACCATGGCCAAGCTATTCAAATTATCTCTTCCAGATGTTTCAGGTTCTCTGTTTTCATGAATGGATTCAGCAAACTCTTGTAAGCTTGCCAAGCGCTCTTCCAACTGTAAATCTACTAAATCTACTTCTAATTTTCCATTTTTTTCAACTGCACCTTGCATAAATACAGATTTAAAGACGTCATGAGGTGTTACTGTGACCTCATTATTGGCCCAAAAAATTTCTCCTTCTTCACCTTGTATGCGCCAATCTCCATCCCAGGTTGTTTCCCATCCACGTGAAACCCAGCTTCCTGTATAAGAAACGACTGCACCGTTAGACATTTCAAAAACCACTGAAGCAACCGCATTTCCCTTAAACGAGCTCCATGTAGGATTCCATGAATGCGCTTTTACGGAAACGGGCTCAAGACCAAGAATTCCTCTAATTTGATCAAAATGGTGAATAGCCATGTCAATAATCAAAGGTTCGTCCATTTCAGTTCTAAATCCTGTAAAATCAGGTGATTTTTGAAAGTTAATATAAACGCTCCCCAACTCACCAATCACATTTTGTTCAATTACCTTTTTGACTGTTTGAGGTGCTCTTTTAAAACGGTAATTTTGGCTAACCATAATATTACATCCGCTGCGCTCTGCTGCTTCTACGATTTTCTTGCAATCTTCCAAAGTACCCGCTAAAGGTTTTTCTACTATACAATGAAGTCCATGTTCAAATGCCTCCAAGGCGATATTTGCATGATAATCAGGCGGAACCAGGATTAATACGGCATCTGCCTCAACTTCTTTAACGGCTTCTGATAAACTATTAAATGCTGTGTTCGGGTTAATTTGATAATACTGACATGCTTTATTCAACAGTTCCTGATTAATATCGACCACCGCGGCCAATTCCCAATGAGGTGAGTCCAATACCACTTGAGTCCAGCTCCATCCCCAGCCGCCAAGACCAACTTGAATAATACGTAATGAATTTGTCATAATTTCCTCCTAAAAATGTTATTTTTTAATTGAAAAGGGTGATAAATTATCACCCTTTTCTTTATCATTTTTTAAATTTATTCCCCCAAAGATTTGGATCGTCTGCATTTTCTTTTGTGACTAAAGTTGGTGGAGTGTATTGCATTTTTGGAACTTCTTTTCCATTAAGATGATCGACAGCCGTTTTAACAGCTAACGCACCCATTTCAAATGGATCCTGATTAATAGTGGCATCTTGTTCACCATTTTTAATTCGTTTCAATGCCTGCGGAGTTCCGTCAACACCTACAAGCACAATATGTCCTTTTTCGCCTACCTTGCTGGTTTTAGAAATTTGTCTTAGACCGCTTAGAACTCCGCGCTGCATATCATCGTTATGAGTAAAGATGGCGTTGATCTTTGGATTTGCTGTTAAAGAATCAGCTGTAATGCCTTGAGATTTTTCTGCAGACCATTCAGCATTTTTTGTAGAAAGTTTAAAATCTGAAGACTGTCCCATTCCTTTATCAAAACCGCCGCCTCTTAAAATCGCGTGATAGGTTCCTGGTGCACCCGTCAGTTCTAATACAGAACCTTTTCCTAATGTATCCATAATGTATTTAGCGGCCATTTTTCCTGCTTCTTCATTGTTAAAAGCTATACTGCTCACAACATCAGCGCCCTTTGAAACAACAGCATCTACCGTAACGACAGGAATACCAGCTTGATTTGCTTTTTTGACACCTGGAACCAATTCATCAGAGTTGGCAGGTGATAAAATGATTAAGTCAACTTTCTTTGCAATATTGTCTTCAATTTGTCTTAACTGGGTTTGACTGCTTGATTGGCCATCAAGTACTTCAACATCAACGCCCTGTTTTTTTGCTTCCGCTCTAATTCCCTGGTCTAACGCAACCATAAATTCAAAACCACGGCTCCACAATAATACGGCAATTTTCTTTTTCCCATCATTTTTTTCACTAGAAGCAGCTGTTTTTTCAGAACCGCTTGATGATTGATTATTAGAGCTGCAACCTACCAACAGACTAAACATTAAAGCGAATAATAGAAGACCTTTAACAAATTTCAATTAAAACACCCCTTTAATGTGAATAATTTTTCCCATCCTCTGTGTTTAAGCACTTTTTAAAAACTTTCGACGATAGACATCCAGCAATGCTGCTACCAAGATCACGCTGCCTTGAACAAGTGAATCCCAAGCAGGCGGAACGGAAAGCAGGTTGATCGCATTTGATACCAATGAGATTAAAATGACACCCAGAATGGTTCCTAATATATTTCCTTGGCCGCCGAAAAGACTAGTTCCTCCAATAACAACGGCTGCAATAACGGTTAATTCAAGACCTGTTCCAGCAGTAGGACCCACTGATTCCAAACGAGCGGATAATAGTAGTCCCCCAATTGCAGCTGTTACACCAGATATCACATATGTTAAGGTAATAATGGTCTTGGTCCGGACTCCTGAAAGTCGTGCAGCCAATTCATTCCCTCCGCTTGCATATACCGATCTTCCAAATACCGTATTTTTCAAAATAATATGGGCTATAATTGCGAATACCGCTACCAGAAGGATTAAATATGGAATCGAGAAAAGACTTCCTGTAGCTAAAGAAACAAAGCTATCTGGAACCGGATCGATATTCGCGCTGTTTGTATAAATTAGCACGATCCCTCTGGCAATACCCATCGTACCCAGTGTGACAATTAATGGAGATAATTGTAATTTTGTAATAAATAGTCCATTGATCAATCCAAACACTGCCCCAATTAATACCATGATGAAAACGCCTACAATTACTGGTACACCATTATAAACAATTAAACCTAAACCAAGGGCAGAAGATACCGCCATTATGGCCCCCACCGATAAATCAATACCGCCTGTTATAATGACAAACGTTACTCCTAGAGCTAATGTGACAAGAATCGTCGACTGCATTAATAAATTAATAAGGTTCGTTTTTGTAAGAAAAACGGGTGACATAAAGCTGAGTACAATACCGAAGGCAACAATGACAATTAAAAGTCCAAGACTTCCTAAATACTGTTTAAGTTTTTTTCGTCCCTGTGTTTTGTCCTTCGAAGATACCAATTCAATCTTTCTATTAACTTGCGTCTGCTCCTGTTGCAAACTTAATCACCTCTTCCTTCGTAATCTTGTCATCTTTAAGTTCTGCAACATTTCTTCCTTCTCTCATAACGATAATTCTATCGCTTAATGCTAATAGTTCCATAAGATCAGAAGAAATAATAATTATTGCTAAGCCCTGCGCAACAAGATTTTCAATCATGGCTTGGATTTCTGCTCTTGCCCCTACATCCACTCCACGGGTTGGTTCATCAAGAAGTAGAATTTTCGGATGAGTGGCCAGCCAACGAGCCAAAACAACCTTCTGCTGGTTTCCTCCACTTAAGGAATTTACAGCCGTTTCCAGACTTGGTGTCTTAATTCGAAGTTGTTCTTTATAGCTTTGAACAATTTCCTTTTCACGGTTTTGATCGATAAAGCCAAATCTCTTAATATTATTTAAGATAGATATGGTGGCATTATCCTTCACACTGGCATTTAACACTAAGCCCTGTGTCTTTCGATCTTCGGTAACAAAACCGATACCATGTTTGATGGCATCCTGCGGGCTTTTGATATTCACCTTTTGCCCCTTGATGATGACCTCACCTGTATCAATCGGATCGACACCGAACAAACATCTAAATATTTCTGTCCTTCCCGCTCCGACAAGCCCGCCTACACCTAGGATTTCACCTTCATGTAAGTCAAAGGATATATTTTCAATTGCACCTTTACGCGTTAAATTCCGTACTTCAAGCACTTTTTTGCCATGAACCGGCTTTCTTGTTCGTTCCAGGGAAACATCTCTTCCTACCATTAATCGAACAATATTGTTTGGAGTAATTTCTTTTTTCGTTGCGGATTGAACTAATTTCCCGTCTCTAAATACGGTGATCATGTCCGCCAGTTCAAATACTTCTTCTAAACGATGGGAAACATACATAATGGCCATGCCTTTATCCCGCAAATTTTTAACGATTTGCATCAGACGCTGTGTTTCGGATTCGGAAAGAGAAGCAGTTGGCTCATCCAAAATTAGCACTCGTGTTTCCCTTGAAAGAGAACGGGCAATTTCTACTAACTGTTGTTCACCAGTAGATAAGGTAGACACAATCGCATTTGGATCAATATTCGCTCCCAGCATTTTCAATGCCTCTTCTGCCCGTTTCTCTACGTCCTTCCAATTGACCATTTTCCGGCTATTTTTCGGCCAATGTCCCAATGAAATATTTTCAGCAACCGTTAAATGCGGAACGAGAAGTAATTCCTGATGGATAACCGCAATTCCATGATTTTGGGAATCTCTCGGATTGGAAAAAGCAACAGGCTCATTATCGATGACAATTTCACCACCTTGGTCCGGCTTATAAAAGCCGGCCAAGATTTTAATAATGGTTGATTTTCCTGCCCCGTTTTCTCCTACTAAACATTGAACTTGCCCGCCATAAATGGTAAAGCTCACATCGGTTAAGGCTTTCACCCCTGAAAACGATTTACTGATGTTTCTCAGCTGCAGGGTATTAATCATACTAATACAGCCTTTTTGAGAAATTGTAATCCTTCTTCACCCAGAGAGTCTTGAGAAGGTGCTAACGGTCTCCATTGTGAAACAGCGCGGGCGATTTCTTTGATTTCAGTTGTAAATGATTCAATAACAACCGGTCCATCATAGGATATTTCTTTCAATGCCTGGAATACCTCATTCCATGGAATATGTCCTGTTCCTGGCGTACCTCTGTCATTTTCACATGAATGGAAATTGAAAATTTTGCTGCCAGCCAGTTTAATCGCTTCTGCAATATCTTTTTCTTCAAGATTCATATGGAATGTATCCAATAAAAATCCAACATTATCACAATCCACTAAATCCAAAAAGTCTAAGCCTTGCTGAACTGTATTAATAAAATCGGTTTCAAATCTATTTAAAATTTCAACTGCTAATCTAATATTCTTTTCAGCTGCATAATCGGCAACTATTTTCATGTTTTCTGCTGCCCAAGCCCATTGTTGTTCTTTTTCCTCAGGTGTAAGTAAGCGCGTTTTGCCTGTAGCAGAATACATTGGTCCGGACACTAATGGTGAACCGAGTTCGGCGGCAATATCGATACAAGTTTTAATATATTCAATGCCTTGTTCACGTATCGCCACATCCTCAGAGCTGATGTCCCGGTTTGGTCCAAATGCCCCGCACACTAACGCTTCAACACCCGTTTTATCTAAATGATTACGAATTGCAGCAACATCAATGGTTTCTGGGTCTTCAATACAAATTTCAAGATAATCAAATCCAATATTCTTTACTTTATCAATTAAATTCAAGGTTTGGTTGGAAAAGGGAGAGACCCAAATAAACGTACTAGCACCAAATTTCATTCTTCTTCCTCTCCTTCTTATTTTGTGTTTGCGAAAAGGGATTTTTCTAGTGATTTAATATGATCAATTGATTTTTTTGTATAGTCATCGAAGAATTCTAATCCGCCGCCTTTTTTCATAACTCCAAACGGATCAGCAGCAGCCGGTAAAATTTCAAAAGTGATATGTCCTTTGTAATCAATATCCTTTAATGCTTGTAAGGCCGGAACAAAATCAATTTGGCCAAGTCCAGGTGCCTTACGATTGCTATCAGCAAAATGAATGTGGATTAATGCATCTCCGCTTTTACGAATCGCTTCTGCAATATTATCTTCCTCAATATTCATGTGGAATAGATCGCCCATGATTCCCACGTTTGGAAGGTTTACTTCTTTCCACATATCCATTGCTTGATCTAATCGATTCAGCATGTACGTTTCATAGCGGTTCCACGCTTCGATACAAAGGTTAACATTTAATTTGGCTGCATATTCTGCGCCTTCACGAATGCCTTCAATCGCCCATTTCACTTCATCATCAAAATCAGTTAGTGATGCCGTTTTACCATTTGCCGTTGGGGCTACGATCATGACTGGACATTCTACTTCAGCCGACATATCTGCTACTCGTTTAACATAATCAATTGCCTGTCTGCGTTTATTTGGATCCGGATGAGCTAGGTCTCTTTCTGCATTATAAATCGAGCAAATGGAACCAACAGTGATTCCGTAATCGCTTACAAGATTGCGTACTCTTTTTGTATCATAAGCATCTGGCTCGCCTACCAATTCAATAGCGTCATAACCGAACTTTGCTACGCGCTCAATACTTTTCTCAACATCTTCTCCAAAGTAAACTAGTGAATCAAAACTGTACTTAAACATGCCAAATCCCCCTAGAAATTTTTTAATATAAATCTTTTAAAAGCAGCTAGTAAACAACTTATAGAGTATGAAATACTGTTGTTTATCAACTGGTTTGTAAGATTTCTTGTCTCTAATGTTACTTTGATTCATGCTTTCAAACAATTAACAATATTGAGTCAAAAGTTCACAATCTTGCGGTTGTTAAAATATTTTGTATTTTCAATCTTTATTTCTGTACTAATAGCAAAAAAAGATCATAAGCCGCCTGATGCAGGAGGCTGTATGATCTTAAATTAGTAAATTATGAAGATGTCTTCACACATGGGCTCACTCCATTCATATGGTGAATGATATCTTCTTCAGTGATATTGTCATTCTTAAGGTTAGCAACTATTCTTCCCCTGTACATAACCAAAATGCGGTTACAAAGCCCAAGCAGTTCCGTTGTATCCGAGGAGATAACGATAACTCCTTTTCCTTCTTGTGCCAGCTCATGGATTTTAAGATAGATTTCCGTCCTGCTGCCAATATCCATACCTGTGGTCGGTTCATCTAAAATATATAGATCACTTTCCGTGATAAGCCATCTGCCCAGCATCACTTTTTGTTGATTTCCGCCGCTTAAATATTGAATATTTTGATCAATATGATCCACCTTGATATTAAGATCAATCACTTTTTCAAGGGTCTGATCCGCCTCAATATTCCGATTAACCAATTTTAAAATGTTTTGCGTTTCCAAACTGGCAATAGTCATGTTATTGGCTACACTCATATTCATAAATAATCCTGATGTTAAGCGATCGTCATTAACATAGCCAAATCGGTTATGGACAGCATGAATGGGATGTTTAAAATTGACTTCATTATTTTTCCAGTAGATACTTCCGCTATCTTTTTTACTTTGTCCAAAAATAACCTTTGCAAGTTCAGTTTTCCCCGAACCTGCTAAACCTGCAATTCCAATAATCTCACCTTCATGAAGGATGAGATTGACATCTTCTACATAAGGTTTTTGGGTTACATGCTCAACCCGCAATAATTCCTTACCTGTTGTTGTAATCATTGGAGGATAATAATGTTTTAGATTGTAACCCAGCATTAGATTGGTCATTTCTTTCAACGTGATATCTTTAACTCGATGGGTTGCCACATGCTTTCCATCGCGAATAATCGTCACCTTGTCACATATTTCGTGAATTTCGTTTAATCGATGAGTAATAAAGACGATGCCAACACCTTGATCTTTATATTTTTTGATAATCCTAAAAAGGTTTTCTCTTTCCTGCTCCGTTAAATTTGCTGTCGGTTCATCCATAAATAGAATTTTCGATTTTTGAACAATCGCTTTTGCGATCGATATTAAATAATGCTGTCGTACTGGGATATTGCTTACTTTTTCTTTCGGATTGATGCTGACACCAAGCTCGTCGAGAATTCTTTTGGCTTCTATTTTCATTTTTCTATGATTCACAAAAAATTTAAATTTTTTTGGCTGGTTCCCAAGAAAAATATTTTCCGCCACACTCATGCCCTGGACCAAATTAGGGATTTGATGAATAACAGAAATGCCTTTGCGCTGTGCGCTCTGAGGACAATCAAAGTGAAATTTTTTGTCATTCACTTCGATCACTCCGCAATCCGGTTTAAACACCCCTGATGCAATGTTTATTAGAGTGGATTTTCCCGCTCCATTCCCACCAATTAGAGCATGAATTTCACCGGCTTTTAATTCTAGGCTCATATTATTTAAGACTTTATTATCAAAAAAGGATTTGCTGATATGATTTAGTTTTAATAGCATCCTCCCACCACTTCCTTAAAACAACTCAAAGATTTTCCTCTAGTTTAGAATACAAATTCTCCCTTGTAAAATTAATTTAATTGTTAGAAAACTATAGATTCTTGTGGGATATTGCTATAGTTATTGAATTTATTAACTTATTTTTCAATAATATTACTAAATTTTATCACATTTTTGACAAGTTCTATTATAACCCCTTTTAAGGGAAAATGCAGAGGAGGTACTATGGAAAAATTACCAGCATTACTACAAACTCCGCATTTAACCTCGGTCGTTGAACTCAGCCAAGTCCGGAAGCAAAAATGTAATGCATTACATAGGCATGAGTCTGCCGAAATTCTGTTTATCCAGGATGGCACAGCAAACGTTAACGTAAATGGTCAAATATTTACTGTCAATAGAGGTGACCTTGTCCTTATTAATCCTAATATGGAGCATGATGCCCTTTCTTGTGTTGATAGCAGTTTGAAAGGATTCTCCTTAACCTTTTCAGGTTTACATTTATCACTGCTTCCAGAGGGATTTATGATAGCTTCGGATGAAAAGCCGGTATTGAACGTTCAAGAGCAGCATATCACTATTCAAAAATACATAGAGGATATTTATGAGGAATTTAAAAATAATGATCCTGGTTCTCAAGAGATCATTTCCTCGCTCTTAAAAACCCTAATCATCAAAATCCTGCGTATTTTGTTCACGACAGATTCTAGTCAAAATGCCACTATTTCGGAAAAAGTAAAAAAATATATTTCTGAAAATTACAACCGTGACGTTTCTCTTAATGAATTAGCCAGCGTAGTTTTTGTAAACCCTTACCATTTGTCCCACACGTTTAAAGAGGAAATGGGGATCGCCCCTATTCAATATCTTATTACCTATCGAATTGAGGTAGCAAAAACCTTGCTGTTAAGCACAAATTCGCCGATAAGTGAAATCGCTTCCAAAGTAGGTTATCCGAATGCCAATTATTTTAACTTATTGTTCAAAAAGTACACCGGTTATTCTCCAGGTAAATTTAGAAAAAAATCATCCTAGCGAACTACTACTGTTTTTAAAATAAAGGGAAGGCTGCCACTAATATTCAAGTGGCCGCCTCTTTTGGGTGATGCAGACTAAATCCCTACCATGATTTTAATGACATCTTTATTGTATAAAGCTTCATTTATTCCCTCGATGATTTGCTCCAAGGCAATGGTTTTGGTAATGATCTCATGAGGGTTAAAGAGGCCATTTTTAATTAGTTGTATCGCCTGCTGCCAAGTTCCATAGCTACCTGCATATGAACCCACAATGGTAAGCTCTTTACTAAAAATATCAAAAGGCTTTATATCGATAGCAGCATCTGCCGGCGCAGCTCCATACGCGATTAAGGTTCCACCGCGTCTGACCATTTCAAATGCCTGTCTATAAGTATACGAGGATCCCACCGCCTCAAATACAAAATCAGCCCCTCTTCCTTCTGTTAGCTCCTTTACGGCCTCAATGGGGTTTTCTTGGCCGGCATGGATGACATGGTCTACACCTATTGCTTTAGCCTTTTCAATCCGGCTTTGATTGAGCTCGGTGAGGATGACTTGCGCGGCCCCATTTAATTTTGCCAGCTTTCCTAAGGCCAAACCCATAGGGCCTGCACCAATGATCGCTACCGAGCTGCCTATGGTCATCCTGGCCCGCTCTAAACCGTGAATGGCACAAGCAAGCGGTTCTATATAAGCCGCTTTTTCCCAATCCATTTCATCTGGCAAAGTATAGATATTTCCTTGCGGTACCTTTACATACTCTGCAAAGGCACCGTCCACATGAACACCGATTTGCTTAATAGATTCACATAGTAACTTCTGACCAACACGGCAAAAATAACAATGATTACAACTTATATTTATATCCGCGGTAACTTTGGCCCCAATAGCAACAGATTTCACCTGTTTTCCTACATTTACGATTTCTCCCGAAAACTCGTGACCCATAATAAGGGGAAACGGAGCTGGGAAGTGGCCCTTAAAAATATGAGGATCAGTCCCGCAAATACCGCATTTTTTCACCCTAATTATAACCTCATCTTCCGAAATTTCCGGGATAGGGACTTCTTCCAAACTTAATTCTTCCTTCTTATGAAGGACAGCTGCCAACATCCTTTGACTCAAATCAATCACCCGCCATAATTTCTCATAACCAGTTACTGTTAATTTCTTTCTATAGTAATCTTATTAAAATTTAAATTATAAGAAAATTAAGTATATTGATGTATTTATATACTATATTGGGGATTTATGTGTTTTTTATAGTCATTTGACACCAAAAGAGGCTTCTCGAGTGAGAAGCCTTTTTAAAATGTTATTCTACTGTTATGGCGTTTATTACATGACGACCAACAAACATACTGGGTTCTAACGATTGAGATGCCTCCCGTTTTGAACTAATTTCACTTTTTCTGTATTTACCTGGTGGAGTCCCTGTCACCTTTTTAAAAAGTAGATTAAAATAATTTGGATTTTCGTATCCAATCATAGCAGCAATTTCTTTTACAGACAGATTAGAATGCTTCAGCAACCGTTTTGCCTCTTCTATGCGACACTGAATCAAATAATGTATAGGAGGCATCCCCACTTCCTCTTTAAAAATATGCGCTAAATGGTAGGGGCTTACATAAACTAGATTGGCTAAATGGTTTAAAGTCAGCTCTTGTCTGAAATTCTCTTCTATATATTTTTTTACATCAAAGCATATTGAAGAAACGGATTGGTGATCTGAATTTTTCAGGAGGCGAGTAATTTTAATAATAGCTGCTTGCAATATGGAAGAAATGACATCTTGGTATCCAGCATGTTGGGTACGATATTCCCTTAATATAATATTTAAATAGTTATTTATCTCCATTTTTTCTTCTTGTAAATGAATAATAGGAAAATTATTTGAATTTGTGAACCAACCCTTATCATTACCATTGATATGCAGATTTGACATATTTAAATATATCGCTTTAAAAGATTCATCCGTGTATGGTTTTCTTTCGATAGGACTAAACGGATGAAGAATAATAAGATCTCCCCCTTGCACGATAAATGGTTTGTTTTCAAAAACAAATTCTACACACCCCTCTTGAATATAGATAATCTCTGTAAAATGAGAATCAGAATGTTTTTTATCCCCATTGGTTTTTTTTTCATTTATTTCTTTAATCGTAATTAACCGGGGAGTATTTAAAAGAATTGCAGAGTATTCCATGCCCTTGCCGTATGCCTCCTTTCATTATAAATAACACTAAGTAGTCCTTTTTGACCAAAGGTAGACTTTGACTGCTTTTTAATAAATAAGGAGTTTTTCTTAAAAAAAGAGGCTCTAAAAATTGAGCCTCTTTTTTTTTCAGCTGTTGTTATTTTGCTGCACCTTGAATAGATTTTGGTGCCTCTTGGTGGTAAACAAGTTTCCATGCACCTAATACATTTTCTTTCGTTACATTTAAAGCGGGAACGGCTACATAAGCAGGTGCTTCTTTACCAAGTATAGAATAACCGGCTAAAATTGCTTCTGAAATCCCCTGGTCATATGGCAGCTGGGCACCTAGACCTTTAATCAAACCATTTGATGCAATGTCTAAAGCTACGTTTGTCCCTAAATCAATGGTCGTAATGACAAAATCTTTCTTTCCTGCAGTACGGGCTGCTGCTAATGCACCTTCAGCTGGAACGTCCCAAACGACAAACATTCCATCAAGGTCACGATTTTTGGTAAGCATACCTGATGCTACTTTTTCCCCATCGTTAGGGCCAATGATTCCGCCGCGTTCAACGATTTTGATTTTCGGATATTTTTCTTTGATTGTTTTTTCAAAGGCTTCTGTACGCTGTTTGGTCACAAAGTAATCAGCATCATGATAGATTACGCCGATCTTCCCTTTTCCACCAAGCTGTTTCGCCATGATTTCAGCTGCTTGAACACCATTGCCATAGTTGTCTGCAGATACAACGCTCACATAATCCTTGCCGGCTTCTAATCCTTTTGGTTTATTATCCATGAACACGACTTTGACTCCTGCATCTGCCGCTTTCTTAAAAGCGGATGCAGTTGAAACAGGGTCTACTGGTATCCCCACGATAATATCCGGCTTTTTAGCTAAAACTGTTTCGATGTCGGATACTTGTTTTTCAGCCTTAAACTGGGCATCAGTAACAGCTACGACTTTAATTCCCATCTTTGCAAAAGTTGCTTTTAAGCCATTGATTTGTGCTGTTGCCCAGTCATTACCAGCATAGTGCATAACAATCGCCGCTTTGTATTTGCCTTCTTTAATCTTTTGTACTTCTTCTTCCGTAAGCTTCAACGTTTTTGCAGAAACGGCCGCTTCCCCACTTGGACCTTTACTTAAAATCTCTTGGTCAGGGATATCTTGGTTTATCGTTATTGGACCTGAAACTACTGCCGTTTCTTCTGTTTTAGTGCTCTCTGTCTCTTTGCTTCCGCTGCTAGTTGTGCTGCTTTCCTTCCCGCACCCGACAAGTGCGATACTAGTAATAAATAGAATCATAGTGATAATAGACAGTAACTTTTTCATGATTAGCCCCCTATTGAGCATCGAATTTTTTTAACACTTTGATTAAAATATCGAATTTTACTTGTTGTTATGTATCACATCCTCTCTCTGAGTGTAATCGATTACATTTTTTTATTAATTAAAAATTATTTTTTACTGTTTTTCTTTAGGTGATCATGTTTTCTATTAAAAAGGTTTTAAGTATTTGAATAGATTTACTGGGCGAACCAGTTGCAATTAAACGCCTGCATCCGCCCCGATTATATTTTTTTCAATTAGGTTATTACTTACATCCAATTCCTTTTAACTTTTCTGTCAAGTAATCAATGGATGTTTTTGCATACCAATCAGGATCTGCTTTTCTAGTACCAAATCCAATTTCCATTGAGAGGTAGCCCTTGTAATCGATTTCCTTTAATGCTTTTAATACGGAATCCCAATTTACCGTTCCTTGTCCAGGCGGTAAACGATCGTCATCCGAAATATGAACATGATGCAACTTATCTTTCATTTTATAAACATAATCACTCGGTACTTCATTACGATATAGGGCATGGAACGTATCAAACATCACTTTCACATTGGATTCACCTGATTCTTCTGCCAACTGCAGGGCATCATCTGCCGATTCAATTAAATTACAATCAGCAGCTTGAGGTTCAACTACTAATGTGATTCCAAGGTCTTTCGCATATTTTGCCACATCTTGCAAACCTTCGCGGCTATACTTCCATGCTTCTTGTTTGTTCATACCAAAACCAAACCAGCCGGCAAGCCACATCACAGTTGGGCATTCCCAGTCATGCGCTAAACGAATGACTTCCTTATAATGATTGATCGTAAATTCACGCTCTTCTTTCAAAGCTGAACTTGGATTCACTCCAGGTCCTCCTCCAGGTGCGGGAAGCATAGCAGCTACATTAAGATTATTTCTTTTTAAATGCTGAAGAATTTCCTTACGTCTTTGTGTGGATAGATAATCAGGCCATGCATGCGGACTCGCACAACCTATTTCAATTCCATCATATCCAAATGCAGCAATTCGACTAATCACTTCTTCCAATGGATAAAAGGGCAACATGGATGGAAAAGAATTATAAACCCAAGTATTAAATGAAAGTTTCATTTTTTGATCCTCCTCAAAAATTAAGTCATAAAGCAAATTTTTGTTATTCAATGTGATTATTCCCAAACAAACACAGCTTTTTCTGTCTTTCTTTCGTCAAACAAACGGAAAGCTGTTTCCGCTTCTTCCAATTTAAATTGGTGAGTAACCAACTTTTCTACAGGCAGATTCTTTCTAACAATAAACTCCGCAATTTCATCAAATTCTTGAATTGGGAAGTACCAAGAACCCATTACAGAAATCTGTTTTCGAATTAATTGCGCACTTGGTTTGATTGTCGTCTCTTTACTTTCCCCGATAAAAGCGACACGTCCATGTGCTCTCACGCAATCTAATGCATCATTCTCACCGTAAGGGCTTCCGGAACAATCAATCGCAGCATCTGCACCAAGACCCTTTGTAATACGAGCGATTTCTTCTTGAACATTCATTGTTTTACCATTGATGGTATAATCCGCACCCAATTCCTTCGCAAGCTCCAAGCGCTCATCAAGCATATCAACAGCAATAACGGTTGCGCCTAATCCTTTGGCGATCATCACACCCGCACCGCCCATAGGACCCATTCCAAAAATAACGAGATAATCTCTACCGGAAATTCCTAATCTCTTTTGTGCGTGATAAAGGGTTCCAACAGCGTCGGTTGAAACAGCGGCCGTTACGAAACTCATGCTATCTGGCAATCTCATACAGTTTTCAGCTGGAACGACCATGTACTCTGCGTCACCACCGTGAGAGTCAAAGCCGATACATTTAAACTCTTTGCAGAACATTTTGTAGCCGCTCTTACAATGTGCACATTCACCACAGCCAAGAGCTAAGTAAACAGCAACTCTGTCACCCGCTTTGTAATTGGAAACGCCAGCTCCTACTTCCGTGATAACTCCTGCAGGTTCATGCCCTGGTACCGTGCATCCGCATTTTGTTCCTTCAAAAACGGAAGTTCCATAATATAAGCTCATATCGCTTCGGCAGATCGCTGATGCTTTTAACTGAACTAATACTTCCCCTTGGCCAGGCGTTGGAATTTCAACCTGGCGAATCTCTACCTTTTTATCTCCTGGAAAAAATACAGCATTCATTATTGTCATTGTACTGCCTCCAATCATTCATCATTAATTTTGAAAAACAATTATCCTATCATATTTCCTTGAAATGAGCTGCGGGAGGGAACAGCCCCTCCCTTTGGAAGCAAGAGAACCGTCCCCATGCTTCCAAAAAATTAAGCCCACCACATCTCGGTAATTTTCTCCTTGAACATGGCCCCTTTTAAGAGAGTAATAGCTTTGCTTAGTCCCTCGTCGGTGGAAGCAAGCATATCTTCATGTTCGATGGAAATGACATAATCGTATCCGACCGCTCGAAGGGCACTTACTATGTCTTTCCACATTTTTTCGTCCGAGCCGTATCCGACTGATCTAAATGTCCAAGAGCGGTCTAAAATTTGGCTATAATGCTTTGTATCTAAAACACCATTAATCTTGATATTTGCTTGATCTAAATAAGTGTCCTTCGCATGGAAATGGAAAATCGCATTTTCCCTGCCAAGCTTTTTGATGGCCTCGACCGGGTCAATTCCTTGCCAAACAAGGTGGCTCGGATCAAAGTTTGCACCAATGTTTTCGCCGGCATGCTCCCTTAACTTTAGTAGAGTTTCAGGATTATAAACTACAAATCCTGGGTGCATCTCAAAAGCTATTTGATTAATGCCGTGCAACTTCGCGAATTTTGCTTCCTCTTTCCAATAAGGAATAACGACTTCGTTCCATTGCCAGTTCAGCACTTCTAAATATTCCGGAGGCCATGAGCATGTAACCCAGTTTGGATTTTTTGCACTTATATGATCACCCGGACAGCCGGAGAAGCCATTGATAACAGGAACTTCCAAAAGTTCTGCAAGTAATACCGTTTTTCGCCAAACGTCATGTGACTCTTGAGCAATGTTTACATTTGGATGAAGCGGGTTACCGTGGCAGCTTAAGCCGCTGATCGTTATTCCCCTAGTTTCAAGCGCTCTCAGGAATGATTTTCTTTTTTCAGGAGATTCAAGCAATTCATCCGGATTACAGTGATGATTGCCGGGATAATTCCCTGTCCCCAATTCAACGGCCTCCACACCCATGGCTGCCAGTTTATCCAACATTTCTTCAAAAGGCAGGTTCTGATACAAGGGGGTAAATACACCTAATTTCACGCAAGTACCTCCTTGCTAGCCTGAACCTTCACCCATTTCTGCTGCTGGTTACTTTCTAAGATTGCGTCTGTGATACACATCGAAAGGTGCCCGTCTGCAAATGTCGCAAAATTAGGCTTGTCTGTTTTCAGACTTTTGCCGTCGCGAACAAATGTGTAGAAATTGAACATCATATTTTTCAATGCATCCGGCCAGCCTTCATTATGCCCTCCAGGATGATGAATAGCAGACCTTGCCTCCGGTAAAAACAACGCCGGATCCGCTAATAGAACTTCATTTGCTTTATCCCGGTACCCAATCCATAGCTTCTCAGGTTCTTCTTGGTTCCAGAAAATCGAGCTTTTGCTTCCGTTAATCTCAAAGCTTAGTCGATTTTTCCGTCCAGCACTTACTTGAGATACCGTAAAAACGCCTCTTGATCCATCTTCAAACCGGACAAGCACGGATGCATAGTCTTCTGTATTAATTGGTACATCATCATATTGCATATCTTCCGCCGTCTGTGCCCCGAAAGTTGCTACGTTTCCTGTCGGTTTCTTTCTTACTGGAACAACAGTTGCTAAATCGGCAAAAACTTCGACAATCCTTTTGCCTGTTACAAATTGGACGGTATCACACCAATGGGAACCAATGTCCGCTACTGCGCGTGACTTTCCGCCTACTTCCGGCGCCAAACGCCAGTTGTAGTCTGTTTCATATAATAACCAGTCCTGCAAGTAGCTTCCGTGAACCAAGTTCACTTTCCCAAGATCACCTTCAGTGATTTTCGCTTTTAAGTTTTGTACACTCGCATGCTGTCTGTAATTAAAGTTCACCGCATGGATGACACCTTGCTTTTCTGCTAACTCCAACAATTCTGCTGATTCATCACTGTTCATAGCCAGTGGTTTCTCCGAGACAACATGCTTTCCAGCTAAAATGATCTCTTTGTTGATGGCAAAATGAAGATGATTTGGTGTACAGTTGTGCACGACCTGGATTTCGCTGTCTTTCAGCATTTCTTGGTAATCACCATAGGCTTTCGGGATTCCAAGTTCGGCTGCTTTTTTTTCAGCAGCTTCCTGACTTGTTTCTGCCAAACCAACTACTTCTACAAAGCCAAGTCTTCTGATGGCTTCAATATGGGTTGGCCCGATAAAACCAGTACCAATGATACCAACTTTAATCTTCTTCACCTTTCTTCCTCCTGTTCAAAAGTTGATCGTGTTGTTCAAGGATGCAAATTTATAGACCTTATAGGGTCATTCCGCTTTTTTTGAAAAGAATTCCGCCGCTTTTATCATTAATTCCGCCAATTTCCGAGGAAATTCTGCCAGTTTTCTCATTAATTCCGTCAATTTCCGGGGGAATTCCGCAGAATTTTGCTATTATTTCGCGGAAACCTCTATTAAAATTTACCTCTTCAACGCTTTCTTACCGAAAGCCACCGCCAAGATAATGATAATTCCTTTGATAATCATTTGCTGGCTGACATCAAGACCCATGATAATCAAACCATTGTTGATCGTACCAATCATTAAGGAACCAACAATAGTTCCGATAATCGTTCCTACACCGCCAAACAAGCTTGTTCCACCAAGAATAACCGCAGCGATAACAGAAAGCTCATCGCCTTCACCGAAGGAGAAACGTCCGGCATTCATACGGCCCGCATAGAGAAGACCAGCTAAACCAGCCATTAAACCCGTTGCAAGGAAAACTATTAGCTTGATTTTCATTGTCTTTACACCAGAGAATCTAGCCGCATTTTCGTTACCGCCTGTTGCCAATACCTGGCGGCCAAATGATGTCTTACGAAGTAATATATGGGCAATCACTGTAAATACTAGAGTCCAAATAAGTAAAACTGGAATTGGACCAATGTCCCCTGAACCAAAGATGAAATTGAAATTTGCGTCTACAATCGGAACTGGAGCAGTATCTGTAACCCACATCGCAGCACCTTTAACGGCTCCCATCGTTCCCAGTGTTACCAAGAAGGAAGGAATCGCTACTTTTGTAACAAGCAACCCATTGATTAATCCAACCACAAGTCCAGTACCTACACCACCGATGAGTCCACCAATAATGCCATAACCCGCTTGGATGGCTAATGCACCGACTAGAGAAGAAAGGGCAGCAATGGAACCAACAGAAAGGTCAATCTCCCCTGTACTAATAACAAATGTCATTGCCAACGCCATCAAAGAAATCGTCGCTGTTTGTCTAACAATGTTTAATAAGTTCCCTGAAGTTAAGAAACCTTCATCACTTAAGCTGATAGAAAAATAGATTAATACGCCCACGAAGGCAAAATAGACAATATAATTACGCCACTCGAATCCCTTCAATGAAGGAGTTGCTGGCTTTTGAATACTAGAAACCTTGGATTGCATATTGTAATTCCTCCTCTGATTTAATCTCCCTGCGGGTCATTTCCTTTTTAATTTTCCCATCATGCATAACGATGACACGATCACTCAAAGCAAGCAGTTCTGGAAGTTCGGAAGAGACCACAAGGATTGCCTTGCCGTTTTCGGCCATGGCTCTAATAATCTCCACAATTTCCGTTTTTGCACCAATATCCACACCAATCGTTGGTTCATCCAACATCAAGACAGTAGGGTCGTTCGCCAGCCATTTAGCTAGAACGATTTTTTGCTGATTACCGCCCGATAACAACCCGGCCTTTTTAAAAATATTATCCGTTTTAATATTTAACTTCCTTACAAATTCATTACTAATCTCATTGGATTTCTTACTATCAATAAAAGCTCCTTTTTTCACCTTCGAAAGAATTGGAAGAATCATATTATCCTTGACACTATGTTCAAGGACCAATCCTTGCATCCGGCGGTCCTCCGGAATCAGTGCAAGTCCGGCTTCTATGGCATTCTTAGGATTCTTAATGGATTGTTTTTGACCATTGATGTAGATGTCTCCACTCTCAATGGGATCAATCCCGAAGAGATTTCGAAGTAATTCCGTTCTTCCGCTTCCCATCAACCCGGCGATTCCGACGATTTCACCCGGCTGAATTTTAAGATTAATATCCTGGACATGTTCGGCATTTAAGTTTCTTACTTCAAAAATGGGCGGCACGTCCGTTGCGTAGGAACGTTCTTTCCATTCAAAAGCTTGGTCAAATTGCATACCGACTATATGTGAAATTACACTATCAAGATCGGTTTCACTGCATTTTTCTGTTGTGACATATCGTCCATCACGCATAATCGTGATTCGGTCACATATTTCAAAGATTTCATCCATCCGGTGAGAAATATAGATGATGGAATAACCTTTTGCTTTCAATTTGTTAATAAAACTAAAGAGTACTTCAGTTTCATTTTTGGTTAAGGACGAGGTTGGCTCATCCATAATTAGAATCTTTGCTTCTTGGGAAAGTGCTTTGGCAATTTCCGTCATCTGCCAATAGCCAACCCCCAAATTTTGAACTACATCATTTGGTCTAATATCTACGCCTAATTCTTCTAGCAATTTTTCTGTTTTCTTCTCACAATCCTTATCATCGAGCAGCCCTAATGATGTTTTCTTCTCACGAGTAAGATAGATGTTTTGGGCGACGGTAAGGGTAGGAATTAAACTAAACTCTTGGAAAATCATCGATATATTATTCTTTTGAGCATCATCATAACTTTTAATGCTTACCGGTTTTCCTTCAATTAAAATCTCGCCGCTGTCTGCAGAGTATACGCCTGTGAGGATTTTCATTAACGTCGATTTCCCGGCACCATTTCCCCCCATCAAGGCGTGAACTTCACCTTTTTTGACGGAAAAATGGACATCGTTTAAAACGGTAATCCCATTAAAAGCTTTATTAATACCTCTCATTTCGAGAATCGGTTGTTCCATCCAAGTTCACCTTCTTTTTATGTTAGAGGCTGCTTTCAAAAGCAGCCTTTATCCTTTTTTAAAAATTATTTCATCGCATTTTTTACTGTGTCAGGAGCCTCTGTTCCGTAGATTAACTTCCATTCATCTAATACATTCTCTTTCGTAACTTTGATGGATGGTGAAGCAACATACGCTGGTGCTTCTTTTCCTAATAGGGCATAGCCGGCAAGGATCGCTTGTGCTACACCTTGGTCATATGGCAGCTGTGCTCCAAGACCTTTAACAATTCCATCTTGTGCTATGGAGATTGCTACGTTTGTACCTAAGTCAACTGTTGTAACAACTAGGTCATCCCTGCCAGCCGTTCTTGCTGCAGCCATAACACCTTCAGCCGGTACATCCCATGGTGCGAAGATACCATCAATATCATGGTGTCTTGTCAACATAGCAGATGCTACTTCTTCTGCCTGATTTGGACCAGTAATCCCACTTTTTGCGACAATCTCAATATTTGGATATTTTTCTTTGATTCTTTTTTCAAAAGCATCAGAACGGTTTTTGGTTACAAAGAAGTTTACATCGTGATACAAAATGCCGACTTTACCCTTTCCGCCAAGTTTTTCAGCCATGATGTCTGCTGCGGTTGCTCCGTTACCCATGTTGTCACCAGACACAATACTGATGTAATCTTTACCTGCAACTAAACCTTGTGCAGCACCATCCATGAATACTAACTTTACGCCTTGGGCAACAGCCTTTTTATAAGCTGGTGCGGTAGATACGGCATCAACTGGAACAGAAATCATAATGTCCGGCTTTTTCGCTAAAACGGTTTCGATATCATTTACTTGCTTTTCCGCTTTGAACTGTGCATCTGTTACAGCAACGATCTTGATGCCCATCTTCTTAAATGTATCCTTCATCGCACCAACTGCGGCATTCATATAGTCAGTACCAGAGTAGTGCATAACAATCGCCGCTTTATAATTACCTTCTTTAATCTTCTTTAGCTCATCTTCCGTAAGCTGCAATGTCTTAGCTGAAACGGCCTGTTCTCCGTTCGGCCCTTTATCTTGTACCGCTAAATCAGGAATCTTTGGATTGATCGTTAATGGTCCTGAAGCTGTTTCTGAGTAGTTATCATTCTTTTTCGTGCTCGCTTGTTCAGATGTAGATTTTTTTCCGCCACACCCTGCAAGAAAAACACTTAAAACAAGTAACAGTAAAACTGTAATAGAAAAACTCTTTTTCATTTGATTACCCCCACTATAATAGTTATTTAGTTGAAGCTCGTTATTTGTCGGTACCACCTTACAAACTATAAGTGTGGCACCACCCCCTTTTCATAAATGTAAGCTTAATAGAATATTACTAGTAATGGATTACATTCATTTAAGTTATAAAACCAGGCTTCTATGGACTTCAGAAAATGTAATTGATTACATTTTTTTCTAAAAAATTTTCACATACTGCTGACAAGACTGTCTTACAATCAACTGGTCAGCTAAAAACATTTGCTCGTGTTTGATTTCCTCTTTGTTGATGAGCCTCAATAGTAAATCCGCCACTTTCTCACCAATTTCAAACGCGGGCTGGACAATCGTTGTCAGACCTGGTTCGAATATGGACGAGAATTTCAGATTATCAAAACCGAGAACCGAAATATCCTCTGGCACCTTAAGCCCCTTAGATTTAATGGCTTTAATGACTCCCATTGCCATTTCATCATTGGCAGCGAAAATCGCAGATGGGAGTTGACCAATGGCAAAAAACTTCATCATAAGGTTAAAACCGCTTTCAAAAGAGAAATCACCTTCCTGGACTAACACAGGATCCACGATAAGGTTGTTGCTTGACATTGCTTGATAAAATCCTTTGAGACGGTCTCGGTTCAAGACACTATTGAGAGGTCCAATAATGCAGCCAATTCTTTCGTGTCCCAAATCGATTAAATATTCCGTTGCTTTTCTGGCACCGCTTATGTTATCAATCGAAACAGTTGTGATGTTGGAACCTTCCATATACTCACACGCAAGGACCAACGGAAATCTTTGGGCCGCCTCTTCAACGGTTGCTGCATCCGTTTGGGCAGTTAATAAAGCCATTCCATCTGCTTTTTTTTGATCCAAAAGGTTTAAAAACCACTTTTCTCGTTCCAGATCATTGCCTGTATCGCCGAGTATAACTTGATATCCATTTGTAACCGCTACTGCTTCAATCCCCCTAAACACCTTTGAAAAAAACGGATTTGTAATGTCAGGCACAACAACTAGAATGGTTTTAGCAGAAACAATTTCCTTCTTTGCTACATCTACAATCCCTACCATCTTTGTTATTTGTCCTTTCTTGTTTCTATATTTGGATTGTAATCGATTACAAAATTGTCGTCTAATCATCTTCCGACAAGGTTTTTTTTCAACTGAAATCGTTTTCCATCCTTTTGGACACAATCATCGTTCATTCGGACAATAAAATCATAAATTTTTTAAAAAAACAAAAAAAATTGAGGTCCGGTAAACCCGGACCTCACAACGATTTATTTTTTTGTAATTCTGCTAACTTATTCTTGGAAACCTTTGCTGTCTCCTCATAATTTTTAAAATATGCTTTGTACGTTTGCCCTGCGGTTTCAATCCTCTTTAAATATTGCAAATTAATAATATAGGAACGATGGGAGGCTACAAAACGGGAATCAAGGAGTTCTTCAAGATTCGTTAATGCCTCATTTAACTCTATTTTTAGATCATTCGTATGGATAACAGCCTTTCGGTCTGCTCGTTCAATAAAAATAATGTCATCTAATGGTATAAATGAAAACTGATTGGACTGTTTAACCATTAAATCCTTCTTAACCGATGGGCGCTCGCTTTCAGCCGCAGGCTTGGCAAGTGCAGCTGCTCGTCCTAACGCTGCATAAAGACGGTCACGGTCAATAGGTTTGACAATGTAATCGATTGCATTTACATCAAAAGCTTCTAAGGCAAACTCATCATGTCCGGTAATAAAGATAACTTGCAATGACGGGACTACTTTTTTACAAGATTTCACCGCTTCCATCCCATTCAACAATGGCATATTAATATCAACCAAAATGATGTCTGGCTTTTCTATCATCACCTTGCAAATTAAATCCTCACCATTAACGGCTTCTCCAACCATTTCATAACTCTGCAAAGGTTTAATGAGATGCTTCAATAGTTTTCTGGATGGTGCATGGTCCTCTGCAATTAAAACTCTCAAAAGATCACCTCATATTAAAAGCTTTTATTTAAGTGGAACATTAATATAAAAATAATAGATAACATACTACTATTTGAAATCGCTGTCAAACTAACTACTCTCAGTATAAGGCAGTTTAAGCAGGATAGGAAGTATTTTAATATTAAATAGGTATGGCGGTTTTTTGCAGTTTTAAAGAAGAATTACTGTGGACTATACTAAAGCTACGGCTTCAGGAAAATGCATGACTATTCTTTCGGAAGGCAGGGTATAAAAATGGAAATCACCCCTAACGAAAATTTATATAAAGAAGTTTTACAAACCATGTCTGAATGCGTCATTATTCATAAAAAGTCGGGTAGAATGATTGCGCTTAATGAAAATGTTGAAAAAGTACTTGGTATTAAATCCGATTTATTAACGGAAGCAAATGTAAGCAAATTAGATTATGTAAAAGAAGACGGATCCTCCCTACCCTATTCAGAATTGCCTGGAATCATCACCCTCGAACAGGGGATTCCTTTCCATGATTATGTCTTGGGAGTAAGCGATCGAAATAATGGGACTAAATGGCTTTCCATTACTTCAAAACCACTTAAATTACATAAAGACGGGGAACAAGCCGCGCTTGTGACCATATCGGATATTACCGAACGAAAAAAGATGGAACAAACAATCCTTCAAGCAAAAGAAGCGGCGGAAAAAGCAAACCTAACCAAATCGGACTTTCTTTCCAAAATGAGTCATGAACTCCGGACCCCTTTGAACGGAATCCTTGGTTTTGCCCAGCTATTAGAAATAGATGAAACCTTAAATGAGGAGCAGCAGGACTTTGTCCAAGAGATCTTAAGCGGAGGAAAGCATCTGTTAAGCTTAATTAATGATATTTTAGATTTATCCAGAATCGATACAGGCCAATTAAAAGTTTCAATTGAAGAGGTAGATCTGCTGACCATTATCAATGAATGTATCCATATCGTGCAGCCGCTTGCCATGAAAAAAAGAATTACAATTCATAATCAAATGGACCATTCGCAAACTGTAACCGTTCTTGCCGATCCGATTCGCCTAAAACAAATCCTACTTAATCTTCTCGATAATGCCATCAAATATAACCGGGAAGACGGCAAAGTCATGATTTTCTCTTATATGAAACAAAACGAGGCAGTTATTCATATTGCCGATACAGGAGTCGGGCTTTCAGTTGAAGAATATCAGAAAGTGTTTGTCCCATTTTATCGGATTAAAGGGACACAAGAGGAAGGTACGGGCATTGGATTGTCTTTGGTCAAGCAGCTTGTCCAGGTGATGGGCGGAAAAATCAGTGTGACAAGCAAAAAAGGAATAGGCAGTGATTTTTGCTTTCGACTCCCTCTTCCCTATGAATTAAAGGCCGCGATGCAATGGGGTGAAGAAGTGATCGATCTTCCAGCTAAGAATGGCAAGACTGATCACTACTGTTTGCTATATGTGGAAGATAATCAATCTAATTTAAATTTGGTCATGAGCATCCTGAAATCGGAACCCTCCTATACAATCTTAACGGCACGTTCCGGAAAAGAAGGATTAGAACTGGCTAAGACTGAAAAAGTCGATTTAATTCTGCTGGATCTTAACCTACCGGATATCCATGGTTTCGAATTATTTGACCGTTTAAAAAAGGATGAAAATACGAAAGATATCGTGATTATTGCGGTAAGTGCCAATGCTATGCCCCATGACATCCAGCATACATTAAACAAAGGGTTTGATAATTATGTGATAAAACCCATTAATGTGAAGGGATTCTTAACAACGGTAAACGAGACTCTAACGAGTACGATCAATCAAAATATTCCCGAGCGTAAAATTTTAAGTACAGGTCCATACGGTGAGGAAGCTGTTTCTGCTAAAACACTACAGTTATCGGTAAAGGATCTAAAGCAACTGAAGGATAAAAAATATAAGGCTGCCATTTCCATGCACTATACAGATAATGATTGGTCCAGGTCTCAAGTGGAAGGGTTAAAAGCTACTTTTAAGAAAATAGGTATTGAGGTAGTTGCGGTGACAGATGCACAGTTTAATTGGGAGAAGCAAGTGGAAGATATTGAAAACATCTTAGAATTAAAGCCAGATATTATAGTAGGGATTCCTGTTGATCCGGAAAAAACGTCAAACACCTTCCAAGTTGCGTCGAGAACTGGGGTTCATCTGGTCTTTATAGACAATGTACCAAAGGGATTACTGCCTACAAGGGATTATGTAAGCATTGTATCTGCTGACAATTATGGAAACGGTAGTGAGGCAGCACATATTATGGCCGAGAAATTATCTTACAAAGGCAAGATTGGGGTTATTTATCATGCTGCCGACTTCTTCGCCACAAAACAAAGGACAGAATCATTTGAAAATATGATAATGAAACATTATCCAAACATCAAAATTGTGGACCGTAGAGGGATTGTAGGTCCATATGAAGGAGAAATTGCAGCAACTAGTATGTTAACGAAAAATAAAGATTTGGCCGGAATCTTTGTTGTATGGAGTGATCCTGCCGAAGGAGTCATAGCTGCAGCACGTAAGGCAGGCGCTGATCATCTAGTTATCACAACGATTGATATGGGGGTTAATGTTGTATTAGAAATGGTTAAAGATGGACTTATTAAGGGATTGGGTGCCCAGCTGCCCTATCAACAAGGAGTGGCGGAAGCCATCTTGGCAGGTTATGCACTGATTGGAAAACAGGCTCCAGCTTATGTAGCTGTTCCCCCTTTAAGAGTAACAAAAGAGAATGTTCTTGATGCTTGGAAGTTAGTTTATAACGAGGAAGCTCCGGATGTTATTAAAAGGTTTATAACTAATGAATGAAATATATAAATAAAACAGGAGAAAAAACCAACCTTTCGTTGGTTTTTTCTTAAAGTTCGACCGGCATGGGTGCAGTCTCTAGGGTGAAAGTCCCGATCCATGTAGGCAGTAGTAATGGTTAGCTTAATGCAAGGGTGTCCGTGGTAACTCGGAATCTGAACGAAGCGAGCGGCAACCCTCCGGTCTGAGGAACACGAACTATAAGGCTAGGTATCATTGGATGAGTTTGCTTTACAAAACAAAGTCCTTACTGCCGAAGGTGGTACAGAGTAAATGAAGCAGATCTAAAAAGCTCAGAGGCTCCTCCCTTCAAGTATTGGTTAGATTAAGCGCTGATATTTTACATATCCACGCCAATTAATATATTTATTAATTGGTTTCGATTATTATTAATTTTAGTGATTATAATCAAGATTGGTATGATAATCTCTAAAAATTTTAAACACTGCGTCTTTTCCACAGCTAATGTTACACGCCTAATTGATCATTAAGGTTATATTCTAGCAATCGTAATCTTCCACTAGACTAATCAAATATGAATATAAAAAAAACGGATGGCTTCTCCGCCATCCGAATGCTACTTTTTGTTTTATTGTTCCGATTCTATTTGCAGCCAGTCTTGTGACCATTTCTCAATTTCTCTAATGATGGGCTCTAAGGCTAGTCCTTTATCGGTTAGGGAATATTCAATACGTACCGGTGTCTCGGGGAACACCTCGCGTTTAACAATTCCTTGATTCTCCAATTCCTTTAGACGCTCCGAAAGAACCCTTCCACTAATTCCCATAGAAGATTCTAGTGTGCAAAAGCGTTTCGACCCTGTTAGCAGCTGGTAAATCACAAGACCTGTCCAGCGCTGGCTCATCATCACCATGGCTTTTTCGAATCGAGGACAAATTTCAGGTTGATTCATGGTTTCCCCTCCTATTCATATTTATCATATTACAAATCATAACAAAATTACAATACAATATAAAATTATTTGACACAACTTCATTTCAAAAATATAATAAGTTACATAAAGTAAGTAAGTTATTGGGTCGTATGATATAATAACATCAGCAGCATTATAATCATAATTAATTGTTCGTTACCGATAAATTTTTATTAAATTAATCCTATATATATGAGACTAAATAAGGTGGTCCTTAAACATGAAACTTGAAGCAGATGTTTGCATTGTCGGTGGTGGTCCAGGCGGCGCATTATTAGGATATTTGCTTGCGAAAAAAGGTATAACAACCATCGTTCTCGAACGTCACACAGGGATCGACAAAGAATTTCGTGGCGAACATCTCAATCAGGACGGAGAACGAGTTTTAAAAAAATATAATCTGTATAATAAAGTACAAGACGCTGGGCTGCTTTTAATGGAACGCATTGAATACTGGCAGCATGGACACGTAATAAAAACTGTTACACCGGCAGCTGGCGAAGAGCACGTCGGTATCCATGTTCCGCAGAAGAATCTATTAAGTGTATTAATTCGTGAATCAAAAACCTATCAGAATTACAAGCTTTTAATGGGGACAAAAGTGACTGAATTAAGCTTTAATAATAATGGGGATGTAACAGGTCTTAAAGCAACAAAGGGAGACCAAGAAGTAACCATAAAAAGTAAAATCGTGGTTGGAGCCGATGGCCGTTTTTCAACAGTTAGAAGACTAGCGGAAATCCCCTTTTCAACCATTAAACATGGGTACGACTTGCTTTGGGCGAAAATCCCAAGCCCAGAAGGATGGGAACCGACCATTAAAAATGCACTAATCGGCGGCAAGCAGCTAGCACTGTTTACCCAGCAGGGCGGATTTATTCAGATTGGCTGGAATATTGAAGAGGATTCGTACCCAGTATTGAAAAAAGAATCATTTGCACCATTTATTGAGCAAGTGATTGAGGCTTTTCCAGAGCTGACAGAAACTGTTCATCAGCACATTCAATCATGGAACAATTTTATCTTATTAAAAGTTCAAAGCAGTCAATCACCTGTATGGGCGACGGACGGGGTTGTTATTATGGGGGATGCCGCTCATACGATGAGTCCTACAGGTGCCTTTGGGATTAATTGCGCTCTATTAGACGCAGATGTGCTAGCTGATATTATTGAGGAAGCACTCGACAAAAATGATCGGAGTGCCGCACAGTTAAGAAAATTAGAAGACGCTAGGCGGGCTGATGCAGAGAAATTACAGATGCAGCAATTGATAAAAGAACAAACCTATCAAGATAATTTTAAAATTCCTGCACTGCCAACAGGCGTTTAGAAACCAATAAAAACATGGGATTGGGGAAATGATCATGGAACAAGTTCAATTAAAGACTGATGTCCTTTCATTATTAGAGGATAAAATAAAATTGATTAAAAAAGGCGATGAGGCCATCTATCTGGTCGGTCCAATTAAGCTGCCAGTTAATTTATATGGGGAAACGATTGAGTTTAAATGGTACAGCTGGTTGAAGACCAAGCATGTTACAGAAGATTTCCAACAAGTCATCCAGCACTTATTTTCTGCTAAATTAGCGGAATTTCAACAATCAAGTGTCCTTGTTTACGGAGATTTTGAATACGGAGATGATGCCTTGATTCGGATGCACTCCATCTGTCACACTGGCGATATCTTTGGCAGCAAGCGCTGCGATTGCGGCTTCCAGCTTAGACAATCCATGAAAATGATTGTCGAGCATGGTACGGGCGCCTTATTCTACCTCGCTAATCACGAAGGCAGAGGAATTGGTTTATTTAGCAAGGCGATGGCCTATATTCTTCAAGAAAATGGATATGATACAGTTGAGGCGAATGAAGGGTTAGGTTTTGCTGATGATACTAGAAACTATGATGACGCAATTGAGGTATTAAAGGCACTACGATCAAAGCCAGTTACACTGATTACCAACAATCCGAAAAAACTGAAAGCCTTGAAAAATGCCGGTGCCCCACTTTCAGGCAGAACTCCACTATGGGGCGACGTTTCTGAGTACAACGAGAAATACTTAAAGACAAAAGTTAAAAAATCTGGACATTTAGAGTAGCTGGATAAGCTTGAGAAACAGGATGGTATGAATACCATCCTAGTGGCAGGAGGATATAGGTTTATGAATGATGAATTTTATATGCAATTGGCATTAAAAAATGCCCAAGCCATGAAAGGTCAGACTGACCCGAATCCGCTAGTTGGCGCAGTGATTGTTAATGAAAACCGAATTCTAGGGGTCGGGGCTCATATGAAAGCCGGCGAACCGCATGCTGAAATCCATGCTCTTCGAATGGCAGGGCATCACGCAAAGGGAGCTACCATCTATGTAACACTTGAGCCTTGTTCCCACCATGGCAGAACGGGCCCTTGTGCGGTGGCACTTGTCGAGGCCGGAGTTAAAAAAGTCGTCATCGCGACGTTAGATCCGAATCCTGTTGTCGCAGGAAACGGTGTAAAAATCCTTAAAAATGCAGGAATTGAAGTCGTGATTGGGGTTTGTGAGGAAGAATCCCGCCAAATGAATGAAGTATTTAATAAATTCATCGTCGAGAAGAAACCATTTGTCACCTTAAAAACAGCCACCACTCTCGATGGCAAAACCGCTACCCATACAGCTAGCAGCAAGTGGATTACCGCTCCTGATGCACGCCGCGATGTACATCAGTTAAGAAGTGAAAATATGGCGATCCTTGTCGGGGTCAATACAGTGGTTGAAGACAACCCTGAACTAACCTCAAGAATTCCAAATGGACGGAACCCGATTAGGGTGATTTTGGATTCAAGGCTCAGAATTCCTTTGGATGCTAAGGTGGTAACCGATCAGCAGGCAGAGACGTGGGTTTTTACTAGTGAAAATTACGACAAAGAGAAACGAAAACAGTTAGAAGAACAAGGCATCTCCGTCTTTGTAACAAGCGGCTCAAGCCAAGTTGATCCGGAAGATGTGATGAAGACCCTCGGGGAAAAGCTTGTGTCCTCCGTGTTAATTGAAGCTGGTGGAACCATTAATGCTGCTCTTTTTGAAAAACAGTTAATTGATAAAGTTGTCCTATACGTGGCTCCTAAGCTAGTCGGGGGACAGTCCGCCCCTACCTTCTTAGAAGGAACAGGTATTGCGGAGATGGGCAATGCTGTTGAGTTAGCTAATCTAAACGTTTCGCCAATTGGGCGAGACTTTAAATTTACAGGATATCCGATATATTAAAAATGGACGGTGCTTGTCACCATCCATTTTTTTTAGATGAAAGAGCTGTTCATTTACCGAAACGGGAGTAAGGTGCACTTCAACAGGCAATGAAGGTGCTCTTCATTTACCGTAACGGGATAAGTTGCTCTTCAACGGGCAATGAACGTCCTCTTCATTTACCATAACGGGATAAAGTGCTCCT